>JAPLQZ010000051.1 GCA_026399415.1 Rhodocyclales bacterium
ACTAAAACATGGCGAGTTTCAGTGAAGGCTAACGCCGGCCTCATCGGCGTTAAGCGCAGCGGCCGCAACTAAAACATGGCGAGTTTCAGTGAAGGCTAACGCCGGCCTCATCGGCGTTAAGCGCAGCGGCCGCAACCAAGTGCGGAGTTGTGATACGGCCTTTCACGCATCAGAAGGCGTGACATCTTTGCTGGATATCCGGTTTCTGCCGGCGTGCTTGGCCGCGTAAAGCGCGCTGTCTGCCGCAGCGAGCAGCTGATCTGCACGAAAATTGGTGGTCGGGACATGCGCCGCGACTCCGGCGCTGATCGATACGAGTTCGCCAATGTCCGAAGTTTCATGCGGGATGGCCAGTTCATAGACGTGCTGCACTATCCGTTCGGCGACCAGGCTGGCGCCGGCTATATCAGTATTGGGCATGAGGATTACGAATTCCTCGCCGCCATAGCGCGCTACCAGGTCTGCCGGACGGAAGATTTTCTGTTCCATCGCCCGCGCCACGCTTTTCAGGCAATCATCACCTTTCTGGTGGCCATAGGTGTCGTTGTAGCGTTTGAAGTGATCGACGTCGATCAGCAGCAGCGCCAGTGAAGTTTGCTCGCGTTGCGCACGATTCCATTCGGTGGCAAGCGCTTCGTCGAAGCAGCGGCGATTGGCGATCCCGGTCAAGCCATCCTTGGTTGCCAGGCGTTGCAGCGCCAATTCAGCCTCTTTTTGCCGAGTGATGTCGCGCAGCGTCTCGATCGCGCCGACGACTTGTCCCGTGCCGTCGCGCAGCGGCGCCGCGGTGAAGTAGATCCAGCGCCCGGTCTCTCCGATATTCGGGAAAAAACTCTCGGCTTCGAAGGCACCGTCGATGAGGTCGGAGCGGCGCCATTTGTTCGCATAAAGCCGTTCGACTTCCTCGACAGTTTCTCCGGAAACGATCAGGTCGGCCATCGTTGGCCGCTCGCTTTCGTAGAAAGATCGCCACGACTCACGGGAACCCAGCGCCGCTACCGCACTGATTCCGGACAGGACCTCGCAGGCGTGGTTCCAGTGGGTGATGCGGTGATCGTGGTCGAGAACAAACGTCCCCACCGGGCTGCCTTCGATGATTTGAGCCAGGCGAGCCTGAGTGGCGCCAAGGTCGCCCAGCGTTCTGCGCAAGGCTTCGGTCCGTTCGATGATTTTCTGTTCGAGCGTTGCGTTGAATTCGCGCAAGGAGTCTTCGGCGCGTTTGCGTGCCGTGACATCCGCGATCATCAGATAGAAGAGCACGGAAAAAACCACCAGGCAGCCTGCAATGCTGAATTGTCGGCCGGCCTGTGCGGTCTCGATGCGGGCTTCCAGCAGTTCGTTCAGGCTGGGGTAGATGTTGTCATAGAGTCGCTTGTAGCCGTCATCGATGGCACTCGTGGTCAGCATGAAGTAGTCAGCCGGCGGCATCTTGAACTGTTCATGAAGGATGTCAGCCGAGACAGTCTGCAGCACCTGGGCAGAAACTTCGCGCATGGTCTTGATGGCGAGGCCGAGGGGGATGTCGAGAGCGGGCGCGTAGCGCACCACCTTCTTTGTTGCGGATTCTGTTTCGCGCAGCAGGGTATTGACCTCGATGTCGAGAACGCTGAAATCGATGCGTGTTTGTGGCGGCGTCTTGCGCTGGATCAGGGCCGCTGCGCCTTTGTCGCGCAGGCGACCGAGACGCTCAAGCAGAAGCGGCAGGTTGATGATGCCGGTTTCGATCAGGTAGTGGCTGCCCGCGTCGGGATCAAGCACCAGGCCGGAATCGTCGGCGACACTGATCTGAAGATCGAGCAGGTCGTTGATCAGCCCTGTATGCGCGTTGAAGCTCTGCGCTCCCGTCCATTCGAGCCCGGTATCCTGAACATCCTTCCAGTCGATGATGATCTTCTTCCAGGACACGCTGTCGCGGTTTGTTGCCGGCAGGGCGGTATTCACCTGCTTGAACAGGGCATCGACTTCGGCTTGCTTGGCGGCGCGTTTTTCTTCAAGCCGGGACTCGCCGACAATCACCATGGAAGACAGACCGCGATGTTGCTGTGCCGCTTGAATCAACTGCATGATGGCAAGCGTGGCTTTGGCCCCATGCAATTCCGTGCGCGTACTGTCAATCCGGTTATTGAAAGTGCCAAGCAGGCTGTAGAGCAGCAGCAGCACCGTGATAAAAACCACGAAGGCAAGCGCGGCAAACTTCTTCGTGAAGCGCAGGCGATGCATTAGCGCAGCGGGATTGATGAAGGCTTTCATGCCGGGAACCCAGTGTCAATACCGAAGGAAATCGAGAGGGCAGACTTTGCATCATAGGCCATCGCCGTCGCCATGGTTACTGCCTTGCTTCGGGGCGATCCAGTCTGTCCTTTACTGAAACTGCGTTTTGCTGTACTGTATGGATAAACAGTCAACGGAGTATGTTCATGGCCGACGATCTCACTTCCCGCCAGCGGGAAATTCTCGATTTCATCCGCAACAGCATGGAAGTCTTCAGCGTGCCGCCGACGCGCGCCGAAATCGCCAGCGCCTTCGGCTTTGCCTCGGCCAATGCGGCCGAAGATCATCTGAAGGCTTTGGCGAAAAAGGGCGCGATCACGCTCGAGCCCGGTTCCGCACGCGGCATCCGGCTGGTGGAACAGCTCGGCCTGCCGCTGATCGGCACGGTCGCCGCCGGCAGCCCGCTGCTGGCGATCGAGAACCGCCTCGGCCAGATCCGCATCGATCCCGCGCTATTCACGCCGCGCGCCGATTTCCTGCTGCGCGTGCGCGGCCTGTCGATGATCGAAGCCGGCATCCTCGATGGCGACCTGCTCGCCGTCCATCGCACCTCCGAGGCGACCAACGGCCAGATCGTCATCGCCCGGCTCGGCGACGAAGTCACCGTCAAGCGCTTCAAGCGGCGCGGCAGCATGGTCGAGCTGATCGCCGAGAACCGCGACTTCGCCCCGATCCTGGTCAATACGCGAAAGGAGTCGCTGACCATCGAAGGCGTCGCGGTGGGACTGATTCGGGACGGCAAGACCTTGTGAACCCTGCACTCGCTCATGTACTGGAGCGTAGCGACATCCGGCGCGGTGATGCTTTCGCCGTAGCGCCAGCGCCGACTCTTGCCACCGGCTTTGCCCGACTCGATGCCGAATTGCCTGGCGGTGGCTGGCCGCGCGGGGCATTGACCGAACTGCTGGCGGAACACGAGGGCATCGGCGAACTCGGCCTGCTGCTGCCTGCGCTGGCGGCGCTGACTGCCGCCGGCCAGACCGTGGTGCTGATTGCGCCCTCGCATTGCGCCCATGCGCCGGCCTGGGCCGCCGCCGGGATTCGTCTTGACTGCCTGCGCCTGGTGTTTCCGCAGCGGCCGCGCGATGCACTCTGGGCCGGGGTCGAGGCCCTGCGCTGCGGCGGTGTGGCAGCCACGCTGCTCTGGCTCGATGCCTTGTTTCATGGGCAATTGCCGGCCAACAGCTCGCGTCGTTTGCAGGTGGCGGCAGGCGAGGGCGGTGGCGCGGCATTCTTTTTCCGTCCGCCGCAGCTTGCCGCCGCGGCTTCTCCCGCACCGCTGCGCCTGCAACTGCAGGCGGCCGGAAAGCAACTGCGCGTGCAATTGCTCAAGCGGCGCGGGCCGCCGGCTCGGCAGGCCATCCTGCTCGACATCACGCGCCCTGCGCGTTTTTCCCATGCTGTGGCTGGTGCTGTATTGCCCGACGCGACCGACATCCGACGGCGAAACCGCATCGCCGCCTGAAGCTCCGATCGCGCCCGCGACGGCATTTCCCACTCAGGCGCTGGCCTGCTGGGCCGGCCGCTACACGTCGCAGGTCAATCTCGCACCGGATGCGCTGCGCCTGGAAATTGTTGGAAGCCTGCGCCTGTTCGGCGGTTTGTCGGCGCTGCTGCGCCGGGTGCGCGAAGATCTTGCTGCCATGGATATCCGCGCACAACTGGCGGTGGCGGCCACGCCACTGGCCGCACTGTGGCTGGCGCGGGCGGATAGCGATGCCGTCTGTGCCGATTTGCCGGCAACACGCGTGGCACTTGCTGCCGTACCGCTGACCGCGCTGGCACTGGCACCGCCATTGGCGCGGCGTGTCGAAGGTTTCGGCCTGCGCCGCATCGGCGATGTGCTGGTCCTGCCGCGCGCCAGTTTGGGCGCGCGCCTCGGCAAGTCATTCGTCATCGATCTGGCGCGCGCCCTGGGCGAGATTGCCGACCCGCAGCCGTGGTTCGTGTTTCCCGAGCGATTCGAACAGGCACTGGAACTGCCGGCTCCGGTCGAGGCCGCGCCGGTGCTGCTGTTCGCCGCGCGTCGCCTGATCGCGGCGCTCGCCGGCTGGCTGGCGGCGCGGAATGCGGCGGTGCGCGAGATCGAATGCCTGATCGATCACGGTCATGGCGTGGTCACAGCGGTGCCGCTCGCCTTCAGTGCGCCGGTGCACGCCGCCGCACGCATCGAACGGGTGCTCAAGGAGCGGCTGGATGCACTGGCGCTGTCCGCGCCGGCGCTTGCCCTGCGCCTGCGTGTGCAGGAAGCCGCGCCGCGCGAGGATTGCAGCCATGCCTTGTTCGATGGCGCAGGACAGCGGCATGAGGCGCTGGCCGATCTCATGGATCGCCTGGTTGCCCGACTGGGGCCGCAAGCCGTGCAGGGATTGGCCTGTCATGCCGACCATCGTCCCGAGTTGGCGAGTCGGGCGAGCCCCACTCGGCCGGCCCTCCATGCGCCGGCGATTTCGCTTCCGCCGCGCCCGCTGTGGCTGGTGGATCCGCCCGAAGCCTTGCGGGAAAGCCACGGTCGACCGCAACGGGCCGGCCCGCTGGTATTGGTTGCCGGTCCGGAACGCATCGAATCCGGCTGGTGGGACGGCGGCGACGCGCGCCGCGACTACTTCGTCGCGGTCGACAGCGAACACCGCTGGCTATGGATTTTTCGTGATCCGCGCCCGCCTGGCGGGTGGTTCTTGCACGGCTGGTTTGCCTGAAAGGATAGCCGGTTACATCAGCGCGTCTGTAAATGGGGGATGCACGATTCGCAGGCTGGCCCGTTTCAGCAGCAGGCACCGGTCCAGTGGCTGCCGCGAGCATTGTCCTTGCGTCGCATCGAGACAACGACAACTGAGGCAGAACGCCCGCGCAGTGACCCTGGCGCCGGACGAACAGTTTCTGGCTTTGACGAGATCCCTGATCAGCATTCCCAGTCGAACAAGGTTTTCACGCTGCGGATCATCCACGGCAACGCGTTCCCGCCGCTCCCGATTTACCCGCATGGATCCTTCCAGCAATTGCTGACCGTCGCTGGCGGACGAATCAGCCGGGAGCGACCGGACGGTACCCCCGGAATACACAGAATGCATGACACGCCTCCGGATTCGGAACCAAGAACCAGCCCGCTCTACTCGTAGATGCAAACCGGAAACCGGTACAAAAAACGCCAATCACACGTTGCCAAAATTGTGGCCGATACCAGGGGGAGTGCAAATACCGAAGTCACTGTATTCGTGATACCGGGAAACCGGTAGGGCGGCTGACAAAACCGGCCAAATGGCCGTTCTGCCGCCGTGTCCTGGGAACACATGGCGCCGGTTGGCTACGGGCGAACCTCCGGCGCCGTTGTTGCCTGGAACTCCCGCTGGTAGCGTTTCAGGCTGCTGATCGATCCGCAGACATAGAGCGCATCATCCTGGCGCAGCAGAAAGTCAGGGTCGAATTCGACCATCACGTCGCGCTCCCGCTCCACGGCGACGATCTTGGCGCCCGTTCGTTCAAGCGCGTCGTTGTGCCACGGATGCTGGCCGGCCATTGTGCCCGCGTTTAAGCGGACGAACTTGATCCGGTTTTCGACATGGATGATCTGCTCGCCGAGCAGATGATAGGCCAGGATCTGTCCGGCAACCTGTCCTACCGAAATGGCGAAGTCGGCGCCTGAACGGTAAAGCCGCGCCGTATTGGGCGTGCGCTGGACCCGCACGATCAGGGGCACTTCGGGTGCGTAGTCGCGCACCACGGCCGTGGCGAATACGGATTCGCTGTCATCGCTCAGGGCGAGGACGACCGCGCTGGCCTCGCGAACTTTCGCCTGATCGAGGGTGGCCTGTTCGAGTACGCTGCCCACGATGTCGACTCCGGGCGCGGCTACCCGGTCGATCACGACACAGGTCTCCCCGGCGTCATGCAGCATTTCGATAACCTTGTGTCCCACTGCACCGTGGCCGGCCAGCACGATCGGACCGGTTCGACGAATCGGCATGGCCATGCGCTCGACTTTTTCCAGATTGGCGTGGCGACCGACAACGACGAGAATGGCTCCGGGCTCAATATGTGTTTCCGGTCCCTTCGTCGTGGTAAAAATTCCACCGTACCATTGCCCGATGACCGTGACGCCATGTTGTTCGCGAAGATGCAGATCGCCGAGCCGCTTGCCGGCCAGCGGACTTCCCGCGCGGACCCTGAACTCAGCCATTCCGACAATGGTTCCGAGCAGATGCATGCCCTCTGCCGGCGGGCTGATGCGCGTACTGGCTCGGGAAGCCAGGGCGGCGCCGAGCACATGCGCCGGCGTGAATACGTCGGTGGCCCCGATCTGAATCATTGGCGCCCGGTAAAGCGGATCGTCGGCCAGGGCATAGAGCGGACCGGTAAAACCGAATTCGCGAACAATGAGGGTGCAGGTTGCATTGGCATGATCGCCGGCATTGGTGACCACCGCCTGCGCCTGCTTCACCGGCATCAGGATAGAAGGATCGTCGTTCAACTTGCCGAACACCACGTTGTAGCCCCGGTCGCGCAGGTTGCGCGCCAGAGCCATGTCCTCTTCGAAAATCACGAAGGGGCTGTTGGTGCTGTTGAATTCCTCCAGCAAGGATTCGATGGCCGGCCCATAGCGGTAAAAAAGCACTTTGCCAGCCATCGGCGGCAGCACGTGCTGCAGGCGAACTTCGAACTGCTCTTCAAAGTAGGGCAAGACCAACACCGGGAAAATCAGGAAGACCAGAAACTGGCCGAGGAACTGACTGATGATGACGAACACCGCCATGACCGGGTGGTTCCACCGGCTGTCGGCGCCATAGCCCGTGGTGGTAAGGGTTTCGGAGGCCCACTGAATGCTTTGCAGAAAGGTGCGGGAAGTGCCTTCCAGATGCGTCATGCCGAACATGTAGATCGTGCCGAGAACCAGCACGGCCGTCGGCAGCAGGACGAGAAGCGCCAGAAGATGTTTGGTCGAACGCTTCAGTTTTGACTTCATGTCATTGGACTCTGCAAATCAACAGCCCCGAGTATCCTCGGCGCTTGC
>JAPLQZ010000253.1 GCA_026399415.1 Rhodocyclales bacterium
CTCACGGTGCGTGAAGTGCAGACCCCGCGTCAGCCACTCAAGGTGGTGGTCGACAGCCGGCTCGAAACGCCGCCGGATGCAGCCGTGCTGGAAGGCGGCAATGTGCTGATCGCCGCGGCGCAGGACGATGCAGTGCGCAGTGCGGCGTTGCGCGCGCGCGGCGCCGAGATCGTGTTGCTGCCCAATGCACAGGGCAAGGTGGATCTTGCCGGGCTCCTGCAGGAACTTGGCCGGCGCGGCATCAATGAAGTGCTGGCCGAGGCCGGCACGCGGCTCAACGGTTCGTTGCTGAGCGAAGGCTGCGTTGATGAGTTGCTGATTTATCAGGCGCCGATTCTGATCGGTGATGCGGCGCGCGGCATGTTCGGGCTGGCGGAACTGACCGATCTGGCTGGCGCAAGACGTTTGCATATCATCGAACGCCGTGCCATCGGTGCCGACTTCCGCATTCGAGCCCGCCTTGCGTGAGGAAGATGGTCATCGGGATTTTCCGGGCCGCGGACTGCTGATCAACGTCCTGCGCGTGTTTCACATCGCCGGTCTGGCGGGAATTTCGGCAGTGGTCCTGGCCGGCATGGGCGGTGCTGCGCACTGGGGCGCGCTGATGCTGGTTTCTGGCCTCGGCATCGTCGCCCTCGACGCCTGGGCGAATCCCATCTACTTTCGCCAGGCCAAGGGCCTCGGCACGCTGCTGAAAATACTTCTGGTGCTGTTGCTGGTGGTGTGGGAACCGGGGCGCCTGCCGCTGTTCTGGTTCGTCCTGGCCTTCTCGGTCGCCCTCAGTCATGCGCCGAGTCGGGTGCGCCATCGCAAGTTGTTCTGATCATCGGGCCTTGGCTGAGCAAACCAGACACCCCGGATCGCGTGGCACGCGGATCTCGCGCCATTCCATGCCGAGGCCGTCGAGCAGCAGCAGACGGCCGGCCAGGCTGGTGCCGCAGCCGATGACCAGCTTCAGGGCTTCCGCCGCCTGCACCGTACCGATGATGCCTGTCATTGGCGCGAACACGCCCATCACCGCGCAGCGCACTTCCTCGACATCCTGCCCTTCGGGAAACAGACAGTGGTAACAGGGCGCATCCGGCTGGCGGGAATCAAACACCGCCACCTGCCCGTCGAAACGGATCGCCGCGCCGGAGACCAGGGGCTTCCTGAACTTGACGCAGGCGCGATTGACGGCATGGCGCGTGGCGAAGTTGTCGCAACAATCGAGGACGACATCGGCTCGCGCCACTTCCCCATCCAGACCTGCGCCGGAAAGACGTTCGTTGAGCGCAATCACATGGCATTCGGGATTGATCTCGCTCAGCGTGCGCTTGCCGGATTCGGTCTTGGCCATGCCCACGGCATCGGTGCGATGCAGGATCTGGCGCTGCAGGTTGGTCAGGTCGACCGTGTCGCCATCGGCCAGCACCAGCGTACCGATGCCGGCCGAGGCCAGATAGTAGGCTGCAGGTGAACCCAGGCCGCCGGCACCGATGACCAGGGCGCGCGCATTGACGATGTTCTCCTGCCCTTCGATGCCGATCTGCGGCAGCAGGATGTGGCGACTGTAGCGCAGCAGCTGGTCGTCAGTCACCGGGTCGACTACCTGTCCTGCCTCAGCTCGGGCGGGGTTTCGTCGTGGTCGCCGTGCGGGTGATGTTCCCAGGCCTTGGAATAGATCTCGTGCGATTTCTTGATCAGGCGTTCCGGCACGCGCATGTTGCGCATCTGGGTTTCCTCGCAAAAATAAACCAGCGCCCGCATCAGTTTGCTGTACGCACTTTTGTCGAGATGAAAACCCTGCCGTACAAGCGCGGCTTCGAGTCCTTCCAGGGAGTAGTCGCTGATTTCATACCAGATCGACAGGCTGTAGGGCGCCAGCCCGGTATCGATGTCCATGCCTTCGAGTCCGGAAAGGAGCTTGCGCGCCTGCTCCACATGTTCCGGGTGCCGATGGTCAAAACGCAGTTCGCGGTGCTTGCGCGTTCCGGGTTGCGGAATGAAAGCGGCGGGTCGCACGCGGTGCTTGCCGTCCCGCTTTTCATCGCGCAACTCGCGTGCCTTCTCGACAGTCATTCTGCTCATTGCACGCGTCCCGATTCGGCGGTCACCGCTTGATGATCTGCCAGGCCTTTAACAGGTTCACGGCTTGCCCCAACTGGTAGTCGTTCTTTGAGGCAAATTCGAGCGGCACCCTGGGTGTTTCGTCGGCCTCATCGATCTTGCCCTTCTTGCCGTTCTTGGTCTGCGGCTTCGGCGGCGCGGCTTCTGCCGGCTTGTCCTTTTCACCGCCGAGGTGCCGTTCCAGATCGGCTTCGCGCACGCGCTCGCGCGACTCGCCGTTTGCCGATTCCTCGACGAGGATGTCGGGCGTAATGCCCTTGGCCTGGATCGAGCGGCCCGACGGCGTGAAGTAGCGCGCGGTGGTGAGCTTGATCGCGGCGTTGTTGGACAGCGGCAGGACGGTTTGCACCGACCCCTTGCCGAAGGTCTGGGTGCCCATCACCACCGCGCGCTTGTGGTCCTGCAAGGCTCCGGCGACGATCTCCGAGGCGGAGGCCGAACCGCCGTTGACCAGCACCACGATTGGCGTGGTCTTGGCGAACGCAGGCAGGTTCTTCATGAAGTCATCCTTGTAGCCGCGCTGGTAATCCTCCGGGCTTGCCGTGTAGCGGCGCTTGGCATCTTCGGTGCGGCCATCGGTCGAGGTGACCAGGGTCTTGAGCGGCAGGAAGGCGGCGGAAACGCCCACCGCGCCGTTGAGCAGACCGCCGGGATCGTTGCGCAGGTCGAGCACCAGACCCTTGATGCCCTCTCCCTTGGCGTCCTTGTCCGCCTTCAGCAGCTTTTCCAGGTGCTTGACCACATCCGGCGCGGTCTCCTCCTGAAACTGGGTGACCCGCAAGTAGCCGTAACCGCCTTCGAGCAGCTTCGACTTCACGCTCTGCACCTTGATTTTCTCGCGCGTCAGCGTGACTTCAAAAGATTTGGCCTCGCCCTTGCGTACGATCGTAAGGCGGATCTGGGTTTTCGGCTTGCCGCGCATTTTCTTTACGGCGTCGTTGAGCGTAAGGCCTTTGACCGGCGTGTCGTCAAGTTTGATGATGAGGTCGCCGGGCTTCAGTCCGGCCTTGAACGCCGGCGTGTCCTCGATCGGCGACACGACCTTGACGAAGCCGTCTTCCATGCCGACTTCGATGCCGAGGCCGCCGAATTCGCCCTGGGTGCTGACCTGCAAATCCTTGAAGGAGTCGGCATCGAGATAGGCCGAGTGCGGATCGAGATTGGCCAGCATGCCGCTGATCGCATGGGTGATCAGTTTCTTGTCGTCGACCGGTTCGACATAGCCCTGCTTGATCGCGTTGTAGACATCCGCGAAACTGCGCAACTCCTCGACCGGCAGTGCCGACAGCGCTTCATCCTTGCCGGCGCTGGCGGAGAAATTCAGACTGACGAGAATGCCGGCGATCAGACCGGACACCACCAGACTCACTTGTTGCAGCTTGCTGCTCATAGGAACTCCGAAGAACACAAAGGCAAATTGAACACCCCCGCCCCCCATCCCCCGCCCGGGCGGGGGCTACTGGTTGGCTCGCTACGCTCGAAAATCAAGGGCCACTCCTGTGAAGCACACTAGCGATTGCTCGCCCATTTCAGGGGATCGAACGGCTGGCCCCGATGCCTGAGTTCAAAGTATAAACCCGAGTCCGGGTTGCCGCCGCTGTTTCCGACTGTGGCGACGGACTCACCGCCTTTGACGCTGGCGCCCACCGCCGCCAGGAGAGATTCATTGTTGCCGTAGACCGACAGGAAATCGTCGCCGTGGTCGATGATCAGCAGGTTGCCAAAGCCGCGCAGCCAGTCCGAGAATACCACCGCGCCGCCAGCCACCGCCTTGACTTCGGCGCCTTCTGCGGCACGAATGAAGACGCCCTTCCATGACGCTCCCCCTTCCGCGCGCGGGCTGCCGAAGCGGCCGGCAATGGTGCCCTTGACCGGCAATCTGAGCTGGCCGCGCAAGGCGGCAAAGACGCCGCCGACATTACCGGGATCATGGCTTTTCACTATTGGAGCTTTTGCCGCCGCCGTGCCGCCAGCGCCGACTCTTGGTGCGGCTTTCTTCGTCGCGGCAATGCGCGCCAGTCCTTCGATTAGTTTCGCCAACCGCTGTTCGTCCCGTTTGAGTGTACTAATTTCACGGCGCTGTGCCTTGATGCGGTCGCCAATCGCGGCCAGCGTCGTCAGCCGCTGTTTCTTTCGTTCGAGCAGTTGGGCGCGACCTTCCTGTTGTCGGCGCTCGATCTCGGCCAACAGCGTCTGCCGCTCGCGCACGGCGTCCGCCAGGCGCTTCTTCTCGGCAGCGACAGTGCGCAATTGCTGGATCAGATCGGCTTTGGCGCGCGAGAGCTGGGTCAGAAAATATTTGTCGCGCGCCGACTGGTTTGGGTCGTGGCCGGACAACAGGAGCTTCAGCGCTTCCGAATCGCCGCCGACAAACTGGCGATTCAGGAGGCGCGCCAGCTGGTTTTGTTGCGCACCCGTCTGGCGGTCCAGGCGCTGGCTCTGCGCATCAAGATCGGCCAGCTGGCTTTTCAGGTCGGCGCGTTCGGCACTCAGTTCATGCAGGCGCCGGTTGGCGTTGGAGATCGCCGATTCGGTCTCGCGCAACTGGTCGGCGGCGGAGGTCTTCGATTCCTCGGCAGCGGCCATGTCGCGGCGCAAGGCCTCGATCCGGCCTTTCAGATCCTGAAGCTCGCCCTTCTTGGCATCGACGCTGGCGGCGAATGCGGTCGAAGCAAACAGTGAAGCAAGGCATACGGCGCTGACGCAGAGTTTGCGTCCGGGAATCACGCCTTGGCTTTTCCCTGATTCGCCACGGCCTGCATCGCGGCCTTGATGGCGTCCTGATCGCCCAGGTAGTAGTTGCGGATCGGCTTCAGATCGGCATCCAGTTCATACACCAGTGGTCGCGCGGTGGGGATGTTGAGGCCGACTATATCGGCGTCCGACACCTTGTCGAGATACTTGATCAGCGCCCGCAGGCTGTTGCCGTGGGCGACGATGACCACCTTCTTGCCTGATTTGATGGCCGGGGCGATGGTTTCGTGCCAATACGGCAGGAAGCGGTCGACGGTGTCCTTGAGGCATTCCGTGCGCGGGAATTCGGCGGCCGGCAGGTCTGCATAGCGCGGGTTGCCGGCCTCCAGGCGCGGATCGTCTTCCGCCAGCGGAGGGGGCGGCGTGTCGTAGGCACGACGCCAGACCAGTACCTGCTCATTGCCGAACTTGGCCGCGGTTTCGGCCTTGTCGAGCCCTTGCAGCGCGCCGTAGTGACGCTCATTCAAGCGCCACGAATGCTGCACGGGAATCCACATCCGATCCATTTCCTCGAGCACCGTCCACAGCGTCTTGATCGCGCGGCGCAGCACTGAGGTATAGGCGATGTCGAAGGCGAAACCTTCCTTCTTCAGCAACTGGCCGGCCGCCACCGCCTCGGCGAGTCCTTTTGCGGTGAGGCCGACATCGGTCCAGCCGGTGAACCGGTTTTCCTGGTTCCATACGGATTCGCCGTGGCGAAGCAGAACGATCTTGTACATGATGAAAGCCTTACCCCAGAGCAATAGCAGTATTCTATAATATTCAGAATTGCCGCCACGAATGATTACCTACACCACACACGGGACCCGCACGGCATGCATACAGCGATCAGCGAACTGATAGGCAAACAGGAACACATAGAAACCGCGGCGCGGGCGCTGAAAGCGATCTCGCATCCCTTGCGCCTGAAGATTCTCTGCGTGGTGGGCGATCAGGAAACCTGCGTGCA
This sequence comes from Rhodocyclales bacterium, assembly GCA_026399415.1. Lineage (GTDB taxonomy): Bacteria > Pseudomonadota > Gammaproteobacteria > Burkholderiales > Rhodocyclaceae > Sulfuritalea. Next base: position 5,813 of record JAPLQZ010000253.1, read on the forward strand.
GGATATCGTCGAAGCCGTCGGCACTTCGCAGAGCAACATCTCGCAACACCTCGCCATACTGCGCGACAAGGGCGTCCTGCAAACCCGCAAGGACGCCAACCGGGTTTTTTATCGTATTGCCGATCACCGCACCCTTCAACTCATCGCCTTGATGCGCGAGGTGTTCTGCGGCGTTCCGGCACACAGGGAATAGACAACAATGGAATTTGTGCAACAGAACCTGATTTGGGTCGCGCTCGCTTTGGTCAGCGGCGGCATGCTGCTGTGGCCCATGGTGGCCGGCGGTACCGTGGCGCGGCTGACGCCAGCCGAGGCAACCCTGATGATGAACCGCGAAGACGCGCTGGTGCTGGACGTGCGTGAAACCGGCGAGTGGGGCTCCGGTCACATACCCGGTGCGCGCCACATCACGCTGGCCCAACTCGAAAAGCGCTTGTCCGAACTGGACAAGTTCAAGGAGAAGCCGATCATCGTCGTCTGTGCGACCGGCAACCGCTCGTCGTCGGCCTGCGGGCAACTGAAGAAGCATGGTTTTGACAAGGTCTTCAGTCTCGGCGGCGGAGTCTCGTCCTGGATCGAGGCGAATCTTCCTCTGACGACCAAGGTTTGAGCACGGAGCGCCAAATGCCCAGGGTTCTCATGTATTCCACCGCCGTCTGTCCGTTCTGCGTACGCGCCGAGCAACTGCTGACGCGCAAGGGCGTAGGGGATATCGAGAAAGTCCGCGTCGACCTGTTGCCCGAGCGGCGCGAAGAAATGATGCAGAGAACGGGTCGCCGTACCGTGCCGCAGATTTATATCGGCGAGACCCATGTCGGCGGCTGCGATGAACTGTATGAACTTGAGCGCCAGGGCAAACTGGATTCGCTGCTGGCCGCGTAGAATCACCCCATTTTCTCCTAACCTAAGAATTCATCATGAGCGACGAGCAACCGGTTTTCAGCATCGAAAAGATTTACGTCAAGGATCTCTCCATCGAGGTGCCCAATGCACCGCAGATTTTTCTGGAGCGCGAGACTCCAAGCATCGAAGTGCAGATTCAAAGTGCAGCGAACACCATTGGCGAGGGTATGTATGAAGTGGCGCTGACCGTCACCGTGAATGCGAAGGAAGGCGAAAAGGCCTTCTTTCTGGTCGAGGTGGTAAAGGCCGGAATTTTCCAGATTCGTAACGTGCCGGAGCAGGAGCTGGAGCCGATTCTTGCCGTGGCCTGTCCCAATATTCTTTTTCCTTACGCCCGCGAAACGGTTTCCGACGCCATCAATCGCGCCGGCTTCCCGCCGGTGATTCTCGCCCCCGTCAACTTCGAGTCGCTCTACCAGCAGCGCCTGATGGAACAGCAGCAGGGCGAGAGCAAAATCCAGTTGCAATAGTCGGCGATGCCACAAACCCAAATGCTGGCACTGGTGACGCTACGGCGGATTTCCTCATTGCTGTTGCCGCTGGCCGTGCTGGCAGTTGCAGCGCCGGCGTGTGCGCTTGACTACCGCACTGTTACCGAAGCGGCGCCGATGTACGACGCGCCGTCGGCCAAGTCCAGGCCCTTGTTCGTGGTGTTGGCCGGCACGCCGGTGGAACTTGTGGTCAGCCTCGAAGGCTGGGCCAAGGTGCGCGACAGCCGGGGCGACCTGGCCTGGATCGAAAAAAAGCAGCTGACTGAAAAGCGCAACGTCATCGTGCGCATCGATCGCGCCCAGGTTCGAGCCGCAGTCGACGACAAGGCCGCACTGGTGTTCGAAGCCGAACGAGACGTCGTGCTGGAACTCATTGAGGCCGTGCCTGGCGGCTGGGTGAAAGTGAAACATCGCGACGGGCAAAGCGGTTTTCTAAAGGCGCCTCAAGTCTGGGGTTTGTAGCTGCGCTGACAACGGACACGCCATGACCAACAAGCTGATGGAATGTGCGCGATGCGGATAGCGGTGCTGGGCGCCGGCGCCTGGGGTACCGCGCTGGCCATTACTTTCGCCGGAAAACATGCGGTCAACCTGTGGGCGCGCGCGGAGGATTGCCCCAGCGAGATGGCGCACGCACGGGAAAACCGGCGCTTCCTGCCCGGCTTTCCCTTTCCCGCGTCACTGCAGGTCGAGCCCGACCTCGCCGCCGCCCTGGCGAGGGCGGACCTCGCGATTCTCGCCGCGCCGCTGGCTGGCTTTCGTGGCCTGCTCGAACAGTTCCGCGAACTCGCCCCGGAGCTTTCCTTCCTCTGGGTGTGCAAGGGACTGGAGGCAGGCAGCGGCCTGCTGCCGCACCAGATCGTTGCCGCCGTCGGCGGCAACGTGCCCTGCGGGGTGCTGACCGGGCCGAGCTTTGCATTGGAGGTGGCGCGCGGGCTGCCCACCGCCGTGGCGCTCGCCTCGCGCGATGCGGCATTTGCCGCCGACACGGCGAAGGCACTGCATGGCGGGAGCCTGCGCATCTACGCCCACGAAGACCTGATCGGGGCCGAAGTTGGCGGCGCTGTGAAGAACGTGCTGGCCATCGCCACCGGAATTTGCGACGGTCTCGGTCTCGGACTCAATGCCCGCGCCGCGCTGATCACGCGCGGTCTTTCCGAAATCACGCGGCTGGGAGAGGCGCTCGGCGCCCGGCGCGAGACCTTCATGGGGCTGGCCGGGGTGGGCGACTTGATCCTCACCTGCACCGGCGACCTGTCGCGCAACCGGCAGGTGGGTCTGCGCCTGGCCGAGGGCCTGGCGCTGGACGATATCGTGCGCCAGCTCGGCCATGTCGCCGAAGGCGTGCCCGCAGCGCGCGAAGTAGCGCGCCGCGCTGATCAACTCGGGATCGACATGCCGATAACGCGCGCCGTCGCCGCCGTGCTCGACGGCCGCATCGCCCCCCGCGCCGCCGTGGAACAGTTGATGGCACGCGATGCGAAGCACGAATGAGGCGTTACCGCCCGCCGGCAAATCCCTGCTGCCGCCACGCCTCATAAACCATTACGGCCACGGCATTCGAGAGGTTAAGGCTGCGATTTCCGGGTATCAGCGGCAGCCGCAGGCGGCGGCTCTCGTCGATGTCGGTCAGCACCTCCGCCAGCAGTCCGCGTGATTCCGAGCCGAAGACAAAGGCGTCGCCGGGATGAAAGTGGGCGTCTCCCAAGGGGGCTCCCTTGGTGGTCAGTGCAAACAGCCGGGCATCGCCCAGTACGGCTCGACACGCCGCCCAGTCCGGATGTACCGAAACGCTCGCCAGCTCCGCGTAGTCCATCCCTGCCCGGCGCAGTTGCGGGGCGGACAGGTCAAAGCCGAGCGGTTCGATCAGATGGAGTTTTGCCCCGGTATTCGCGCAAAGTCGAATGACATTTCCCGTATTGGGCGGGATTTCCGGGGCGACGAGAACGACATGGAACACTTGCGGGCGCCTCCGAAAAGCGGTAGTTTCAGAAAAATCAGCTGATTAGGCTGAAACTTTCGTGCAAAATCGCAGCTGTAAAGGCCGGATTCTAAGGCCGCTTTGGAGATCGCCTGATGGCACGCCCGGAAAAAATCCGCCTTGGTGACATGCTGGTACAGCAGAAGCTCATTACCGGGGAGCAGCTCAAGCTTGCGCTTGACGAACAAAAACGCTCGGGCCGCAAGCTTGGCCGGGTGCTGGTGGAAAGCGGCTATGTTTCCGAAGTGGGTATTTCCACCGGCCTGGCCCGCCAGCTCGGTGCCGAGTTTGTCGACCTCAAGACCTTCAAACCGCAGCCTGATCTGATCAAGTTGTTGCCGGAAGCCCATGCGCGCCGGCACCGTGCGCTGGTGCTGACGGAACGTGCCGGCATGCTGGTCGTCGGCATGGCCGATCCGACGGATCTTGCGGCATTTGACGAACTGGCGCGCGTCCTCAAGCGCGACATCGATCTTGCGGTGGTGACCGAGAGCCAGCTTCTCGCCGCCATTGACCGCGTCTACAGTCGCGCGGCGGAAATCAGCGGTCTGGCCAAGGAACTTACCGCCGACATGGGCGACGTGTCGACCGAGTTCGGCAACATACTGGGCCTTACCGCCGGTGCAGAGGATGCGCCCGTGGTAAAGCTGCTCAACTCGGTGTTCGAAGAGGCGCTGAAGATGCGAGCTTCCGACATCCACATCGAACCGCAGGAAAAGTCGTTGATGATCCGCTTTCGCATCGACGGCGTGCTGCATGTGCAGACCGAAGCCGATTCGAAGATTTCCACCGCGCTGGTGCTGCGTCTGAAACTGATGTCCGGCCTGGATATTTCCGAAAAGCGCCTGCCGCAGGACGGCCGCTTTGCCATCAAGCTGCGCAACACCGCGATCGATATCCGGATCTCGTCGATGCCGACCCAGCATGGCGAATCGGTGGTGATGCGTTTGCTGGCGCAGAACACCGGCCTCCTGCAGCTCGACAAGCTGTGCATGCCGCCGCGCATTCTGGAGCGTTTTCGCCATGCCATCGCGCGGCCGTCGGGCATCGTGCTCGTCACCGGCCCGACCGGATCGGGCAAGACCACCACCCTGTATGCTGCGCTCAACGAACTGAACACACCGGAAAAGAAGATCATCACCGTCGAAGACCCGGTCGAGTACCGCCTGCCGGGACTCAATCAGGTGCAAGTGCACGACAAGATCGATCTGTCTTTCAGTCGCGTGCTGCGCACGGCATTGCGGCAAGACCCGGACATCATCCTGCTAGGCGAAATGCGCGATCAGGAAACCGCCGAGATCGGCATGCGCGCCGCCATGACCGGCCACCTGGTACTGTCGACCGTGCACACCAACGATGCGCTATCGACGCCGATTCGCCTGCTCGACATGGGCGTGCCGCGTTACATGGTCGCGCTCTCGATCCAGATGGTGCTGGCGCAGCGTTTGGTGCGCGTCACCTGTGAAAACTGTTCCGCCCCCTACACGCCGACGCCGCATGAGCATCTGTGGCTCAAAGCCGAACTCGGCGAGCGGGTGGATAACTTTCAGTACAAGCATGGCCAGGGTTGCAGTCACTGCGCCAACACCGGCTATCTGGGCCGTCAGGCTGTTTATGAACTTCTCGACATGAACAACTCGCTGGTCGAAGCCGTGAACCGGGGCGACCCCAACGAATTCATGCAGATCGGCCGCGAACAGATGGGCGGCAATACCCTGCGCCGCGACGCCGTGCGTCTGGTAGTCAGCGGCCGCACTACCATTGAAGAAGCCATGCGCGTCAGTACCCAGCTCGACGAATAACACGATGGCCCCCCACGCTCGCAAAATCGACTCGCTGCCCCCCCAGGGGGGGGCTCATTGGGCAACTGAGCGCCCTTGGGGCGGTCCGGCGGACGGCCAGCATGCCTAACTTTGCCTATCGTGGCCGCAGCGGCGGCGGGGATCTCGTGGAGGGAATCCTGGAGGGCGCGACCGCCGGGGCGGTGGCTGACCTGCTGTTTGGCAGCGGCGTGACGCCGATCGAGATCAAGCCGACAGCAGTCGCCGCAGACAAGGTCGCTAGCGGAGCCGGCATCAACATCCAGCTGTTCAAGAAAAAAGTCGAGCACATGGACGTGCTGCTGTTTTCGCGGCAGATGTACACTCTGCTGCGCGCCGGCGTTCCGATCATGCGCGCGCTCGCTGGTTTGCAGGATTCCAGCACCAATCCGGCGATGCAAGACGTCCTGCAGGACGTGCGTCAAAGCCTGGATTCCGGTCGCGAACTGTCCGTATCGCTGGCCCGCCATCCCTCTGTCTTCACGCCCTTCTATATCTCCATGGTGCGCGTCGGCGAAATGACCGGCCGGCTCGAGGAAGTCTTCATTCGCATGTTCGATCACCTGGCGTTCGAGCGCTTCATGCAGGACCAGGTGAAGTCGGCGCTGCGCTATCCGTCGTTTGTCGTCGCCGCCATGGGCATTGCCATTGTCATCGTCAATATTTTCGTGATTCCGGCCTTCGCCAAGGTGTTCAAGGGCTTCGGCGCCGAACTGCCGTTGATGACGCGCATCCTGATCGGCTTTTCGGATTTCATGCTGAACTATTGGCATGTGCTGATGCTGGGCATCGTTGGTGCCGTCTTTGCATTCAAGGCGTGGGTGAAAACGCCCAGGGGCCGCTACACTTGGGATCGCCTCAAGCTGAAGATTCCGATTGCCGGAAAAATTGTCCGCAAGGCCACCCTGGCCCGCTTTGCCGCAGCTTTTGCGCTGGCGACGCGCAGCGGGGTGCCGATCATCCAGGCGTTGACCAACGTCGCCGAGACGGTGAATAACGCCTACATCTCGGCCAAGGTCGAGAAAATGCGCGATGGCGTCGAGCGCGGCGAGAGCATTCTGCGTACCTCGATTACCGCCGGAGTGTTTACCCCCGTCGTGCTGCAGATGATTGCCGTGGGAGAAGAATCAGGCGCGCTGGATGACATGATGAAGGAAGTCGCCGACATGTATCAGAGCGAGGTCGAGTACGAGCTGAAGACCCTGGCGCAACAGATAGAGCCGATCCTCATCATATCGCTGGGCATCATGGTCATGATCCTGGCACTCGGCATCTTCCTGCCGCTGTGGGATCTGGGCAAAGTGACCATGAAGAAGTGACATGAAGCGTCAGCGCGGTGCCAATAAATTCGAATTCGCCGTGACGGTGGCGATCTTCGGCGTCCTTGCCATGGCCCTGCTGATACGGCTGAACGCGATTCAGGCCGAGGCCGAACGCACGGAAGTCAATCTCACGGTGCGCAACATTCGCGTCGGCATACAACTGGCGATAGGCGAGCGCATCATGCGCGGCGAGGAAGAGCGCATCGGCGAGGTGGCGCAGGCCAGCCCGATTGACTTTCTCGGGCACCGCCCGCGGGGGTTCAACGCCGGCAGTTTTCCGGAGGCATCGGGGCAATGGGCATACGACCCAGTCCGCCGCGAACTAAGTTATCTGCCTCGCTTGCCGGAGGCCTTTGCCGACGCTGGCGAGTTGCGCTGGCGTTATGTGGCCCGTGTCGATTCGTCCGGAAAAACGGTTGGCGCCAGCCTGGTAGGGCTAAACTAGGCACTTCTACTGCCGATAATCACGTCAATGGTTTCCCCGATATCTGCTAATTTTTGCCAGTCAATGAACGGAAATTTGCCATGACCCTGAAATCAGGCCGCACCCTCCTGCTTGCACCTGGCTTTACCCTTATCGAACTGGTGATCGTCATTACCATCATCGGCATCCTTGCCGCCGTGGCCCTGCCGCGCCTGATCGACGCCCAGCGCGATGCGCGGGTGGCCAAGACCAATGCGATTTATGGCTCGATGCGCTCGGCCGTGGCGCTGGCCCGCACGCGCTGCGAACTGGATGTCGCTGGCACGGCGCCCAGTGCCACGACAGTCAACTGTGCTTCGGTGCCGCCCAAGGTGAATATGGACGGCTTGATGATCGATATGGTCAACCGCTACCCGGCGGCGACGGCGCCCGGCATCGAAGCCGCCGCTGCCCTGACTCCGGCGGCGGACGGATTGACGCCGGGCGGCACGGGTACGACGCGGACTTACGATGTCGCCGGCGGCACGATACCCAACTGCCGGATTACTTACCAGGAGGCGACGCTGAGCGGCACGGCTATTGTCGCGCCGGTAATTTCAGTGGTAACCTCAGGCTGCTAACATTCGGACTGTGCGGCGCCTGGTCAAATATATCTAAGGAGATGGCAATGAAACAGAAAGGTTTTACCCTCATCGAGTTGGTCGTTGTTATCGTGATTCTGGGCATTCTGGCGGCGACGGCATTGCCGAAGTTTGTCGATCTGAGCGGGGACGCAAACCAAGCGGTCGCTCAGGGCGTCGCCGGGTCGCTTTCATCGTATTCGGCAATAGACTTTGCCACCAAAAAGGCGGCTTCTGGCGGGGTAAGTGTTAGTCCCACTTGTGCCGCCGCGAATCTTCAGAGCGGATTTCCTACGGACTGCAGCGCAGGTGCAGTCAGCGGCTGTACTACCGGAAATGCGACTTGTACTGTGACCTGTGCCGGTAAGACGGCTACGGCAAATCTTGTTTGCAGCTAATTACGCCGTTTAGGGGTTAGAGTCGATCTATCGCCTCGATCCAAGAGCGGTAATTTGTCTTGGCCTGCTCGCCTTGATGGTGAGCGGGCCATTTCTTTTGCCCTTCCATACCGAGCCTATCCCTAGCTTTTGGAGCGAATGGTGGGCTGGAGCATTGGGACTGGCCGCGGCCACTACTGGCCTGATTGCCATTCGGGGCCGCCCCTTGGTACTGCCGTGGGTGCTTGTTGTTCCCGCTGTACTGCTGCTGACTCTATTACTCCAGTTTGGGCTTGGCCGTTTGGCTTTCCCACAACTCGGGCTGCTCTACGCGGCTTATTTGCTTTGGGCCGGAATCTTGATGATTCTGGGGCGACATCTGGTCGAAACAACAGGTCTTGTTCGTTTGGCCGATGTCGTTGCGAGCGCCTTTGTACTCGGTGCAGTGATTGGAGCAGGAATCGCCTTGGCTCAGTGGCTGGGCGTGAGCGCTGGCAGCGGATGGATGTTATTTCCCAAACTGGGTAACGCCATCTACGGGAATCTCGGCCAGACCAACCATCATGCCCACTACTGCTGGCTCGGCGTCGCGTCTGCATTCTACCTGCGCGGGCGCGGGCTGCTGTCCAGACACTTGCTTTGGGGTTTGATCCTGCTGATCGGGTTTGCAAGTGTCCTCAGCGGTTCGCGCAGCGTGTTTGTTTACCCGGCCGTTCTCTTCGCCGCAGTTGGCTGGTGGAGATTCCGGGAACCGCAAGGACCTGCGGCGTGTTTGTCCGTCGATGCGGCTCTCTTGTTGCCCGTAGTGATCGTCCTGAGTTTTTTCGGCACATGGGCGACACCACAACTTCCTGATCTGTCGGGGTGGCTGGGTCTGAGTCTGCCGGGTGGCACCGCTGTGACCATGGCGGGTTCGCGACTATACGAGTCCATGTCCGGCCCCGATGCGAGGCTGGAGATCGCCCGCTCGGCCTGGTCGGCGTTTCTTGAACACCCGTGGCTGGGGCAGGGCGCCGGCAACTACAGGTGGGCAAGTTTTGTCGCGGCTTCCATGCGCGCTGGTGAGGAACCATTTGGGGTGGCGGAGCACGCGCACAATTTGATCCTGCAGCTTATGGCGGAATTCGGCGCGCCGGCTACCGGAATCGTCCTTCTGCTGCTCGGTCTTTGGTTCAGGCGTTTCCTCGGCAGGCCGTGGGGGCCGGCGCAGTTCTGGTGCGGTGCGGTGCTTGGCATTGGCGCCGTGCATGCGTTGCTGGAATATCCGCTGTGGCATGCCTATTTTCTCGGGCCGACCGCTCTGTTGCTGGGCGCTACGGACGTTGGAAGAACAGTTAGCTTGACTGGCCGGCGCGCAGTGCTCTATTTGCCTATTGTTGCCTTGGGCGGCGCCGTGATCATGACCAACTTGCGCACAGATTACGTCATCATCGAGGCTGCAGCCTACGCCCCATTGGCGGCGCATCCTGACCGGGAACAAGCTTGGCGAATTTCCATGGATCGGTTGCTGAAATCGCAGCGCGAGTCCTTGCTGTCGCCTTGGGCTTTGCTGGCCTTTGCCATTCTGGCAGAGCCGAGCCGGCAACGGGCTCAGGATCGCGCTGACCTATGCGAACGGAGCATCCGGGTTTTCCCGGCCCGCTGGCTGGTGGCGCGCTGCGCCATGCAACAGGCGATTGCCGGGCGGGATCAGGACGCGCTGGCGCTCACGAAGGCAGTATTGCGCGCATTTCCGTCACAGCGCGACTCAACCGTCGAAGAACTGGCCAGTGGCGGGCGGGAATATGCAGAGATCATGCCGCTTTGGGAGGCCGGCTTTGCCAAATAGGGAACTGCACCCCATAAACGTCGTGCCGTCCGCGCAGCGCAGCCAGAACTCACTGGGGCGCGTCGATTTCCTACAGATTTGTTCCGAATGCTCCAATTGCAAGTCCTTCCCCCACGAAATCGACACTTACCGCATCTCTATTGCCTAGTATAGTTGGAGAAAAATGGGTATCAATGAGTCCAGTGCCGAACTTTCTCAAACCAAGAACTGAACAAGGCTGGCTGTCCGTCGCAATGCGGGAGGGGCGGGTCGACTTCGTGCATATTCGCCGCGAGTCCGGCCGCAAGCCGCTGATATTGGTGGCCGACTCGGTCGAGAAAGGCGCCGACGATGCGGCTACCTTGGGCGCCTTGCGGCGACCGATGCGACTCGATCGCTACCGCTGCACCGCGCTGCTCACTCACGGCAAGTACCAGTTGATCCAGACCGATGCCGTAGCGGGCGCCGCCGATGAGGTACGCGAAGCGACGCGCTGGAAGCTCAAGGACCAGGTCGAGTTTCCGGTTGATACGGCGGCCATCGACTTGCTGCCGATTCCGTCCGATGGGCGTGCGACGCAAGTGTTTGTCGCGCTGTCGCCCGAGTCGACCATAGCGCCGCTGGTGCAGGCGTTTCAGGCCGCCAGGGTGCCGCTGGCGGCAATTGACCTGCCCGAAATCTCGCAGCGCAATCTGGCAGCCCTGTTCGAGGAAAACGGACGTGCGTTGGCTACCCTGATCTTTGACGACGATGAAGGCCTGCTCACCTTCACGCAGAACGGCGAGTTGCTCGTCGTGCGCCATGTCGAAATTACTGCGCAGCAGTTGATTGCGGCGAATACCGAGCGGCGCAGCGCTCTGTTCGAGCGCATCGCACTGGACGTGCAGCGCTCGCTGGACAACTTTGATCGCATGTACAGCGCGATTCCCCTTTCCAGTTTCCTGGTGGCACCGGTTCCCGGCGTCGATGGCTTCCTCAGTTACCTGAGATCCAGGGCCATCGCATACGCAGGTGTCGTAAACCCTGACGAAAAGGCGTTAACAGACAATGGGTTATGACAGGGGCTTGTAAACCCGGTTGAAATCGCGTCTACTCTCGAC
>JAPLQZ010000230.1 GCA_026399415.1 Rhodocyclales bacterium
CACCGATCCCAAACTGCTGGCACTGGACGAACCGGCCGCCGGCATGAACGCGACAGAGACGACGGCGCTGCGCGGACTGATCGCGGGACTGCGCGACGACGGATTGACCGTGCTGCTGATCGAGCACGACGTCAAACTGGTCATGGGGCTATGCGACCGCGTCGCCGTGCTCGACTATGGCGAAAAGATCGCCGAGGACGTGCCGGCAGCCGTGCGTGCCAATCCGAAAGTCATCGAGGCCTATCTTGGCGCAAGCGCTGCTTGAGGCTCTGAATCTTCAGGTCCATTACGGCGGCATCGCCGCGGTGAAAGGTATTTCCTTCGCCGTCGAAGAAAACGAAATCGTCTGCCTGATTGGCGCCAACGGAGCCGGCAAGACCTCTACGCTCAAAGCCTTGGCGCGCATGATTCCCTCGCGTGGCGAGATCCACTACGGCAATCAGCGGATCGAGACGCTGCAGAGCCACGAACTGATCGGCAGGGGGCTGGCTCTGGTACCCGAAGGCCGCGGCGTGTTTGCGCGACTCACCGTCGCCGAGAACCTGATGATGGGCGCCTATCATCGTGACGATGCCCATGGCATTGCCACTGACCTGGAGCGGGTCTACGATTTGCTGCCGCGCCTGCTGGAACGCAGAACGCAAGTCGCCGGCACCTTGTCCGGCGGCGAGCAGCAAATGCTCGCCATCGGCCGCGCGCTGATGGGCCGGCCACGCCTGCTGCTGCTTGACGAACCTTCGATGGGCCTGGCGCCGCTGATGGTGCAAAAGGTGTTCGAAGTGGTGCGCAAGGTCGCCGCGGAGGGCGTGACGATACTGCTGGTGGAACAGAACGCACGACTGGCGCTGGAGGTCTGCTCGCGCGGCTACGTCATGGAAAGCGGTTCGATCACGCTGGCGGACAGCTCGGCGGCACTGCTCGCCGATCCGCGCGTGCGCACCGCCTATCTGGGCGAGTAGTTCTCGGGAAAATATTGCCGCGCCATGCGCTGGCAATAAGCCACCAGATTGGGATGGGCCACCGCGGCAGCCTTGATCGGCGTCTTCAGAGGCACCATCAGGATATTGGCGAGGAAAGCCGCGGCCACCGCGTCGACCGAAGTCGCTTTCGCCCCGAGAAAATACTCTTGCTCCCCGAGCAGTGCTGCCAGCGCGTCGACATCGGCTACGCCCAATGCGTGCATCTGCTCCGGCGTGTGGCGGCCCATGCCGTGCCCTCTCAATTCGGCACGAATGCCGCGCCGCGCTACCCGGGGCACGATGAGCCGCAGTGGCCACGGCATGGCGCCAAAGAACGCCGGACGCGTCATTTCCCAGCCCGGCGCGGCAATCCAGCGGTCATAAAACACGGCCCAATACAAATGCTCCTCCAGCAAGCGCGTGATCGCCAGTGCGCTGGCGCGTTGCACCGGCGTCAGATCGCTGTCGAGCGGGTCGCCGTACTTGCGCTTGAGGTAATCGACGATCAAGCCTGAATCGGCCACCGCCGTGCCATCGTCATCAATCCACGGCAGCTTGCCCTTGGGCGCCTTGTGCAATTCCAGCGTGTAGCGGTTGCGGTAGGGCAGGCCGGCCATGCGCAGATACAACTCCAGCTTCAGGCAGAAAGGACTGGCGTTGGGCAGGCCGAATGCCGGCGGAAACTGGTAGACGGTAATCATGCGGGAACTCCGGTGGCCACGGCTGGTGCAAAAGTAAAAGCATCGGCGAAAAACTCTTCGGGCGACAGGCCATGAGCGGCAAATTCCTCGCGCGCGGCGTCGATCATGGCCGGCGCACCGCAGGC
>JAPLQZ010000264.1 GCA_026399415.1 Rhodocyclales bacterium
GAAGGATAAGAAAAAGTGAATGGCGCTTATAGATCGATCCGATTACATTGTCCGCTGGCAAGGCGGGGTTGCTTGCACCGGCGATACGCAGCGCGCAATTCCGCGACATTCTAGGGAGCAGGACTCATGCATCAGGGACGCAAGACGCTGACGCGTTACACCATCGAGGAAGAGCACAAGCATCCGGGCGCCTCGGGGGAGTTTTCCGGTCTGCTCAACTCGCTGGCGACGGCGATCAAGATCATCTCTAACCAGGTGAACAAGGGCGCATTGGTCGGCGCGCTGGGCAATGCCGGCGCCGATGGCGCCTCGGTCAACGTCCAGGGCGAAGTGCAGAAGAAGCTCGACGTGATGAGCAACGACGTCATGCTGCAGGAAAACGAGTGGTCGGGAAACTTGAGCGGCATGGCTTCCGAGGAAATGGAGAATGTGTACGTCCTTCCCGCCCATTGCAAGCGCGGCAAGTACCTGCTGGTTTTCGATCCGTTGGACGGCAGTTCGAACATCGATGTCAACCTGACGGTGGGAACCATCTTTTCGATCCTGCGTGCGCCGAATCCGGGCAAGGACGCCGGCCTCGAGGATTTCCTGCAGCCAGGCACGCAGCAGGTTTGCGCCGGCTTGGCGCTGTACGGGCCATCGACCATGCTGGTGCTGACCACCGGCGATGGCGTCGATGGCTTCACCCTGGATCGCGACATCGGCGCCTTCATCCTGACCCATCCGCAGATGCGCATTCCGGCCGAGACGGACGAGTTCGCCATCAACTCGTCCAACGAGCGCTTCTGGGAACCTCCTGTACAGCGTTATGTGACAGAGTGCCTGGCGGGCAAGGCGGGGTCCAGGGACAAGGACTTCAACATGCGCTGGGTCGCCTCGCTGGTGGCGGAAACCTTCCGCATCCTGACGCGCGGCGGCATTTTCATGTACCCGAAGGACAGCAAGGATGCCTCCAGGTCCGGTCGCTTGCGCCTGATGTACGAAGCCAACCCGATCTCTTTCATGATCGAGCAGGCTGGCGGCCTCTCGACCACCGGTCGCGAGCGCGTGATGGAGATGTCCCCGACGGAACTGCACCAGCGCGTACCGCTGATCTTCGGTTCGAAGCGCGAAGTCGAGCGCGTCATCCGCTATCATCAGGAATATGCCGACGGCAAGGAGCCGGATACCTTCAATTCGCCCTTGTTTTCAACCCGCTCGCTGTTCAGGACGCAGTAACCCAGGAGAGTCCCATGTCGGTCAAGCATCCCATCGTCGCCATTACCGGATCTTCCGGCGCCGGCACGTCCACGGTCACCAAGTCCTTCGATCTGGTTTTTCGCCGCGAAAACATCAAGGCCGCCATCGTCGAGGGAGATTCCTTTCATCGCTTTGACCGCAAGGCCATGAAAGTGGCGGCGGAAGAAGCGCGCATCAAGGGCAACAACAACTTCAGCCATTTCGGGCCGGAGGCCAATCTGCTCGAAGAGTTGGGCGACCTGTTCAAGACCTATGGCGAAACGGGCAAGGGCAAGACAAGGAAGTATTTGCACAATCCCGAAGAAGCGGCACCCTATGGCCAGCAGTCCGGAGAATTCACGCCCTGGGAGGACATTTCCGGCGACACCGACCTGATGTTCTATGAGGGTCTGCACGGCGCCGCGGTAACCGACAAGGTCAATGTCGCGCAGCACGCCGACCTGCTGGTGGGCGTGGTGCCCATCATCAACCTGGAGTGGATCCAGAAGTTGCAGCGCGACAAGAGTCAGCGCGGCTATTCGACCGAGGCCGTGGTGGATACGGTGCTGCGCCGCATGCCCGATTACGTGAACTACATTACGCCGCAGTTTTCGCGCACCCACATCAATTTCCAGCGGGTGCCGACGGTCGATACGTCGAATCCCTTCATCGCCCGCGATATTCCGACGGCCGACGAGAGTTTCGTCGTGATCCGTTTTGCCAATCCGAAGGGTATCGACTTTCCTTATCTGCTGTCGATGGTCCACGATTCCTTCATGTCGCGGCCGAACATCATCGTGGTGCCCGGCGGAAAGATGGAACTGGCCATGCAACTGATCTTCACGCCGCTGATTCTGCGCATGATGGAGAACCGCAAGCGAGCCTGACCGTCGCTGAATCAAGCACCTAGCCGCCTGGCTAGCGCGATCCACCCGGTTTCGCCGATAATACCGGGTTCCCTTGACGGGACTGATCCCGTCACTCAATTTTCCAATGCCGCCATGACAACTTCGCCATCCGCTTCGACCACCGCAGTTGCCCCCGTGGGCCCCAGTCTTGCCAACGCCATTCGCGCCCTTGCCATGGACGGAGTGCAGAAAGCCAATTCCGGTCACCCCGGCGCTCCCATGGGCATGGCGGAAATAGCCGAGGTGCTGTGGAACCGCCACCTGCGCCACAATCCGGCCAATCCCAAGTGGGCCGACCGCGACCGCTTCGTGCTGTCCAACGGCCACGGCTCGATGCTGATCTACGCCCTGCTGCACCTGACCGGCTACGCTCTGTCGATCGACGACCTGAAGCAGTTCCGCCAGTTGCACAGCAAGACCCCGGGCCATCCCGAGTACGGCTACACGGCAGGCGTCGAGACCACCACCGGCCCGCTCGGCCAGGGCATCACCAACGCCGTCGGCATGGCCATGGCCGAGAAACTGCTGGCCGCTGAATTCAACCGCCCCGGCCACCAGATCGTCGATCACCGCACCTACGCCTTCCTCGGCGACGGCTGCCTGATGGAAGGCATCTCGCACGAGTCCTGCGCGCTGGCCGGCACCTGGGGTTTGGGCAAGCTGACCGCGTTCTGGGACGACAACGGCATCTCCATCGACGGCCACGTCGAAGGCTGGTTTACCGACGACACACCGAAGCGCTTCGAGGCCTATGGCTGGCACGTCGTGCCGAACGTCAATGGCCACGATCCGGTCGCCCTGAATGCCGCCATCGAGGCGGCCAAGGCGGTCACCGACAAGCCTTCGCTGATCTGCTGCAAAACGGTGATCGGTCTCGGGTCGCCCAACAAGGCCGGCACCCACGATGTCCATGGCGCGCCTTTGGGCGATGCCGAAATCGCTGCCGCCCGCACGCATATCGGCTGGGCGCATGTGCCTTTCGAAATTCCGCCGGAAGTCTATGCCGGCTGGGACGCGAAAAAGAAGGGCGCCGAGCGTGAAGCCAGCTGGAACCAGAAGTTCGACAACTACGCCAAGGCGTTTCCGGCGGAAGCCGCCGAGTACAAGCGCCGCATGGCCAACGAGTTGCCGGCCAGCTGGGCCGAGCATGCCAGGAAGGCGATCGAAGGTGCCAACGTCAAGGCCGAGACCGTCGCCACGCGCAAGGCCTCGCAGATCGCCATCAACGCGCTGGCCCCGGCCCTGCCCGAATTCCTCGGCGGCTCCGCCGACCTGACCGGTTCCAACCTGACCAACTGGGCGGGTTGCAAGTCTGTTTCCGGCAAAAGCACGGGCAACTACATCTCCTACGGCGTGCGCGAGTTCGGCATGGCGGCGATCATGAACGGCATGGCGCTGCATGGCGGCGTTCTGCCCTTTGGTGGCACTTTTCTGATGTTCTCGGAATATGCCCGCAATGCATTGCGCATGGCCGCGCTGATGAAGCAGCGCGTGATCTATGTGTTCAC
>JAPLQZ010000120.1 GCA_026399415.1 Rhodocyclales bacterium
CCCGATCGCCTGGATTTCGTGCCGGAAATGCGGCGCTGGCCTGATGGATCCTCGCGACCAGTATGGTGTCGAACGAAATTTACCTGCTGCCAAGGTTACATTGACCGCGGAAATTTTGAATGCTCCGGGTAATCGCTGGACAACTGATATTTGGGGTTACTTGCCTAAATCCGAAGGGTAAGCATCTCGGTAATCTTCGACTCAGCCATTCCGCTGGCGCGCCGGTCCCGAGCCTAAGGAACCTCAATTTGACACCGATCAACTGATTTTTCAGGGTTTTCGTCTACACTCGCGGCCTCCTTTTGCAGGTGGCAGGGATGAGCAAACCACAACTCGTATGTCCGGCGGGCAGCTTGGCGGCGCTCAAGGCGGCGGTCGATAACGGCGCCGACGACGTCTATCTCGGCTTTCGCAACGACACCAACGCGCGCAACTTCGCCGGGCTGAATTTCGACGACAAGAGCCTCGCCGAAGGCATCCGCTACGCCCATCAGCGCGGCCGCAAGGTGCTGGCGGCAATCAACACCTACGCCCAGGCCGGACGTTTCGCCGACTGGACGAGTGCGGTCGACAAGGCCGCCGCGCTCGGCGTCGACGCGGTCATCATCGCCGACCCTGCCGTGCTCGACTATGCCGCGCAGAAGCACCCGGCCATGCGCCGCCACCTTTCGGTACAGGCCTCCGCCACCAGTTACGAGGCGATCAATTTTTGCCGCGAGAAGTTCGGCATCCAGCGCGCCGTGCTGCCGCGCGTGCTGACGCTGGCGCAGGTCGAAAACGTGATCCGCAATACCGATGTCGAGATCGAGGTGTTCGGCTTCGGCAGTTTGTGCGTGATGAACGAGGGCCGTTGCTGGCTGTCTTCCTACGCTACGGGCGAGTCGCCCAACACGGTCGGCGCCTGCTCGCCGGCCAAATACGTGCAGTGGGAAAAGAAGCCGGACGAAATGGACGTGCGGCTCAACGGCATCCTCATCGACCGCTACGGCAACGACGAAAACGCCGGCTACCCGACCATCTGCAAGGGCCGCTTCGAAGTGGCCGGCGAAACCTACTACGCCATGGAAGAACCCGCCAGCCTGAACGTGCTGGAAATGCTGCCGGAGATCGTGAAGATCGGTGTTGCCGCGATCAAGGTCGAGGGCCGCCAGCGCAGCCCGACCTATGTCGCGCAAGTCACCCGCAACTTGCGCCAGGCGCTCGATGCCGTGATCGCCGCGCCGGACAAATACAGCGTCAAGCCCGCCTGGGCCGCGGAACTGGGCAAGGTGTCCGAGGGTTCCCAAATTACGTTGGGCGCCTACAACAGGCCGTGGCGATAAAGAACATGCAAATTACATTAGGCCCCCTGCTGTATTACTGGTCGAAAGCCGAGGTCATGGAGTTCTACGCGCAGGTGGCACAGCATCCGGCGATCGACCGCATTTATATCGGTGAAGCCGTCTGTTCGCGCCGCCAGCAATTGCGCACGGCGGACTGGATCGGACTGGCCAAGGACCTGCGCGAGGCCGGCAAGGAGGTCGTGCTCACGGCCCAGGCCCTGCTCGAATCCGAGAGCGATCTGAAGGCCCTGCGCCGACTCATCGCCGATGCCGGCGGCATGATCGAGGCCAACGACCTAGGTGCGGTCAAGGTGGCGTGCGACCAGGGTATCGGTTTCGTCGCCGGGCCGCATCTCAACATCTACAACGAACAGACGCTGGCTTTCTTTGCCGCGCAGGGCGCGCAGCGCTGGTTGCCGCCGCTGGAGGTGTCCGGCAGCGTGATCGAGGCTCTACACCAGACGCGTCCGGCGGGCATGGAAACCGAGGTGTTCGCTTTCGGCAAACTGCCGCTAGCGTTTTCGGCACGCTGCTTTACCGCGCGCCACTACGGCCTGAACAAGGACGATTGCCAGTTCAAGTGCCTCGACCATCCGGACGGCATGCTGGTGAATACCCGCGAGGGGCAGGCTTTTCTAACCCTGAACGGCATCCAGACCATGTCTGCGCAGACCTTCAGCCTGCTGGCGCAGATGCCGGAGCTGATGGCGCAGGGCATCGACGCGGTGCGCATCAGCCCGCAACCGGCGCATACTTTTGAAGTGGTCGAAGCATTCGCTCTGGCGCGCAGCGGCGAACCTGCAGAAGACGATGCCGATTGGGCGCCGGCCGGCCTGGTCAATGGATTCTGGTTCGGTCGCGCCGGTACCGTGCGGCAGGCCGCGTAAGAGGTCAGCGATGAGAAACAGTTTGAGCTTGCCGACGATTCCCGCATTTACCCTGCCATCACTGGTCGCGCGGCTGGGCGCGCGGTTGCCGCAATGGCCGCATTCGGTGAATCTGGCGCTGGCGCTCAATGCCGCGCGCAAGCTCGGCGTGCTGCCCGAAGAGACGCTGCAGGAACTGGAGGGGAAAACCTTTCGCGTGACGGTACTGGATACCGGCATGGTGGCGGACTTCACATACAAACTCGGCGCGTTCCGACCGATCTTTCTGGCACTTGACAAGCCCGACCTGCACTTTACGGCACGCCTGTCGGCCTTCCTGCAGATGGTCAGCCGGCAGGAAGACCCCGATACGCTGTTCTTCAATCGCAGCCTTTCGATCGAGGGCGATACCGAACTCGGCCTGCGGGTCAAGAACATGCTCGACGCCCTGGAATGGCCGCATCTGTCCTGGCAGGGCATGCGCCCGACCTTCCTCAAGAGCTGAGTCTCGTCAGGAAAGAAATCCGGGAGATCGGGTTGGGCTGTGTTACAGTCCGGCCCGCTTCACCTCCTCAACGACCGCGCCCCAGTCTGCCGGTCGTGCCTGAATGGCGACACAGAGCTTGTCTCGGTCCCATCGAAGGTTACACCCCATAGAAGTTTCCGCCCAGATTGGCCTGCACGTATGCGGGGGTCGGCTTCAGAGGTAATCAACATGCAGTTCACCGATCTCGGCCTTTCGGCCGAGCTCCTGCGCGCCATTGGCGAGCAGGGCTACACCACGCCCACCCCTGTCCAGCTACAGGCCATCCCCCACATTCTCGCCGGCCGCGATCTCGAAGCCCTGGCCCAGACCGGCACCGGCAAGACCGCCGCATTCGTGCTGCCGCTGTTGCAGCGCCTGACCAATCCAGCTGCAAAAGGTCATCCACACCGCGCCGCGCGTGCTGGTGCTGGTGCCGACGCGCGAACTCGCCGCGCAGGTAACGGAAAGCGTGCGCACCTATGGCGCTCATACCGGCTTGCGCACCCTCGCCGTATTCGGCGGCGTTGGCATCAACCCGCAGATCCAGACCATGCGCCGCGGCATCGACATCCTGGTCGCCACTCCCGGTCGCCTGCTCGACCACCTCGGTCAGCGCACCGTCGACCTGTCGAAGGTGCAGACGCTGGTGCTCGACGAGGCCGATCGCATGCTCGACATGGGCTTCATCCGCGACATCCGCCGCATCATCGAACGCCTGCCGAAAGTAAGGCAGAATCTGATGTTCTCCGCCACTTTCGCCGCCGAAGTGCGCGAACTGGCGCACACCGTGCTGAAGAATCCGGCGCTGGTCGAAGTCGCGCGGCGCAATGCGCCGGCCGAACTGGTTTCCCATGCGGTAATCAAGGTGGACAAGGAACAGAAGCGCGACCTGCTGCTGCACCTGTTCGAAGCCCACGGCTGGCATCAGGTGCTGGTGTTTTGCCGCACCAAGCATGGCGCCGATGCGCTGGCGCGCAAGCTCGAACAGTCCGGCGTGCGTACCGCAGCCCTGCACGGCAACAAGTCGCAGAACGCCCGCACCCGCGCGCTGGCCGACTTCAAGTCCGGCAAGCTGGCGGCGCTGGTGGCGACCGACATCGCGGCGCGCGGGCTCGACATCGATTCGCTGCCGCGTGTGGTTAACTTTGAGCTACCGAATGTGCCGGAAGACTACATTCACCGCATCGGCCGTACCGGTCGCGCCGGGGCCAGTGGCGAAGCATTGTCGCTGGTGAGCAGCGAAGAGCGGGTTGAGTTGCGCGATATCGAGCGCTTGCTCAAGCGCGAGATCGCCACCTCGATCGTGCCGGGGTTTGAGCCGCAGCACAATAATTCCGTGCCGCGTGCCGCCGCCGGCCGTCCGCCGGCGCACAAGCCGGCCCAGGCGCGCACGCGCAGCGGCGCGGGGGATCGCAACGGCGCACCGCGTTCGCAGCGGCCAGCCAAGACCGGTGGCGGTGGCGCAAAGCCGGCCGGCCATCACAGCGGACAGCGACATCACTAGGGCGTGTTCTCGTTTAGGCGAGGTGCTTCCTGAAATGGGCGACGGTGCGCTCCCACGACAGCTTCGCCGCGGCTTCGTTGTAGCGCGGCGTCGAGTTGTTGTGGAAACCGTGCTGGGTTCCCGAATAAATATGCACTTGGTATGGCACGCCCGCGGCCTTTAGAGCCGACTCGAAGGCGGGATAGGTGGTGTTGATGCGCTCGTCGTGCTCGGCCAGGTGGCATAGCAGCGGCGCCTTGATATTTGCCACGCTCTCGGTGTCGGCCGCGACGCCGTAGTACGGAGCGCCGGCATGCATGTCGGCGCCCAGCGCCGCCGCCAGATAGTTGACCACACCGCCGCCATAGCAGAACCCGGTGACACCGAGCTTGCCGGTGGACATCTTGTGCGTCTTGAGGAATCGCGCGCTGTTCAAAAGGTCGATACGCAACTTTGCCTGGTCGAGAGTTGCCTGCAGCGTGCGGCCGTCGTCGTCGTTGCCCGGATAGCCGCCGACAGGGAAGAGCCCGTCAGGCGCGAGCGCGAGAAATCCTTCTACCGCGGCACGCCGTGCGACATCCTCGATGTAGGGATTGAGCCCGCGATTCTCATGCACTACCAGGACCGCCGGAAACGGCCCCGGCCCGGCCGGCTGCACCAGATACCCGCGCATGACGCCGGAATTGCCGCCCGGCGAGGAATAGCTCACGTAGCTGGCCTTGATGCGCTGATCGGTAAACGAAACCGTCTGCGCCAGCGCATAGCGCGGCAGCAGCGCCTGCGCCATCACCAGCCCGGCGGCGCCCAGCGCCGCTATCGATGCCGCGCGACTGAGGAATTCGCGTCGGTCTATCCGACCGTGGCAATACTCGTCGTAGAGATCGAATACGCGCTGATCGATTTCCAGCTGGGTGATGCCTTGTGTGGCGGGGTGCTGCGGAGCCAGCTGTTCGCTCATGCGTTTTCTCCTCTCTGACGATGGGTCCCTACCTGGCCTCGGCGAGTTGCTTGAGCGTGAAGGTGTAGCTTGTGGTGTCGAGCGGCTTGTGGCAGGCAAGGCATTCCGCCTGGTTTGCTCCGGGCCGGTGCTGCTTGTCGGTGGTGAATACGGCGTAGTTCCAGTCGCTGTTGCGCAACATTTCCGGAATATCCCTGCCCCAACCGGCATCGCGCGCCATCGCCGTGTAGAAGAGCAGCTTGTCCGCCATGTAGAAGCCGTTGTCGCCGATTATCGGCTTCCTGTCGGCATCCAGTTTCGCCGTATGGACCTCGACGAACAGCACGGATCCGTCCGGCAGCGGCTTGCCAGCCTTTGCTGCGTCGACCGCAAGCTTGTTCGCGTAGTAATAGCGTACCTGCCGGGTTGCCGGAAAATTGACGGTGTGGTACTTGCTGAACGTGCCCTGGTAGCCTTCAGGGAAATTCACGCCCGTCTTCGCCACGTTGGGCAGAAACACGGACTTGCTGCCGGTTGCAGCCCCGGGCTGCGCGGCAAAGTAAGCGGCCACGTTCGAGATGTCCTCGGCACCCAACTGTGCCGCGATGGCATTCATGATCGGGTTCTTGCGCGTGCCGTCCTTGAGCGCCTTCAACTGCGATTCGAGATAGCCCGCCCTCTGCGCCGCAAGGTTGGGGATGGCATCGCTGACGCTGACTCCGTTCGTCCCGTGGCAGGCCGCGCAAACGGTGGCGACCTTCGCCTTGCCGGCTTCCATGTCAGCCGCTTGTGCAAGCGGCGCGAGGCCAAGAATGATGGACAGTCGGAGCAAGGTTTTCACGGGGTTTCTCCTTCGATACGTTGGGGACGGTCCGCGGCAAAGAAACGGAGCCCGGTTGAGTATTTTTACTCCAAGTTATTGGAGGCTTCAACCATTTGATCGGTATGGTCTTCCTGACGGGCGATCAATGAAGATCGCAATGGGTCGCCCGTCGTTCGGCAGGGCGTCAGAACGACGAGCCGGGCTGCTTGAGGAATTCGATTTCTTCGGCTGTCGAGGCACGACCAAGAATGACATTGCGATGGGGAAAGCGGCCGAAGCGGGCGATCACCTCGCGATGCCGCACGGCGTAGTCGCAGGCGCTGGCGAAGGCCTCGTTCTGCATTTCGCGGCGCAGTCCGGCGAAGAGGGCTACGGCGCGTTCCTGGTCGAGCAGTGATTCGCCGTGTTCGAAGGGCAGGTAGGCGAACCAGCGCTGGTAGGGTGACAGGTTCTTGTCGCGGCCCGCAGCGACAAGGGTTTCGGCCAGTACTAGTGCCTGCGCATCGCCGGCAAAGGCGCGCGGCGTGCCGCGAAAAATGTTGCGGGTGAATTGGTCGAGCAGCAGGATGCGCACCAGCAGGTTCTCGTCAGACCCATCGTCGCGGGTGCTGCGCAAAGCGGCTTCGACGTCCGCGCCAAAGCGTTCGCGGATGGCGGCATCGAAGGTTTCATCTTTGCGGAACCACTCGGGGCGGTAAGTCCCATGGCCGGGATGATCCGGCGGCAGGAACCAGAAGTCGAGAACGGCGCGCGCGACTTGCGCCGCGTCGGTCATTTGGCCTTCTTGGCGACCGGCTTCTTCGCTGCGGGCTTGGCGGTCGTCTTTGTTGGCGCGGACTTCTTTGCGGCGGATTTCTTCGCTACCGCTTTCTTTGCCGTGTCGCCATCCGCTACGGCGAGGAGAGCGTTCTTTGCTCGACCGCCTTGTAGCGCAGTTGCTTTATCAGCGCCGACTATTGGCTTCGTTGCCTTTGCCTCGGCGACTTTGGCTGCAGGTTTCGCTCCTGCCTTCGGCGCCCTCGGCTCGAATTCGAAACCGACCTTGCCGCTGGCCGGATCGCGCACCAGGTAGGCGGAGAACTTGCGCCGCGTCTTGTTGGAGATGAAGCCCTTGAGCAGATCGGTCTTGCCGGTGACCAGCAGCTTTTGCATGTCGCCGCGCGCGACCTCCTGTTGCAGAATCACCTTGCCGGAACGGAAATCGCAGGTCTTCCCCGCGCCCAAGGCTTTTTCGCAGACATAGGCCATGCCGTGTTCAAAAACGCGAGCGCCGCATTTGGGGCAGACTCCGAGCGTTTCCTGAGTCGAAAAATCCACTTCTTCGGCATCGGCATCAGCATCCGACTGGCCGAAATCGAACTCCGGCATGTGGTCGTCCTTGAGCTTGATCATCGCCGCGAAGGGGCGCCCCATCTTGCTGCGGAATCCCTGCAACGGACCTATCTGGCGGTTCTTCAGCAGTTCGTCGACTTCCTCGGATTCCCATTGCCGGCTGGCGACCACTTTCCACAGCTTGTAGTCGCACTTTTCGCAGGCGAAATGCTTGTAACCTTCGTGGATCTTGGCGCCGCAGCGCGGGCAGGGTGTGTTCAGCGTGCCGAAGTCGGGGTCGGCAAATTCGCCGGTCTTGATCCGCTCGACCATCTCTCGCGTCTTGTCCACGACATGATTCATGAACTCGTTGCGGCCAAGCCGGCCATGTTCCATTTCCCTGAGCTTGTATTCCCATTCGCCGGTGAGTTCAGGCGAGCGGATTTCGTCGACCTTGAGTTGTTCCAGCGCGAACAAGAGCGAGAAGGCCTTGGCCGTCGGCTGCAGTTCGCGGCCGTTGCGATGCAGGTATTCCTCGGCCAGCAGGCCCTCGATGGTGGCGGCGCGCGTCGCCGGCGTGCCGAGGCCACGCTCGGACATCGCCTCGCGCAGCTCCTCGTCCTCGATCAGTTTGCCGGCGCCTTCCATGGCGGTGAGCAGCGTGGCTTCCGTGAAACGCGGCGGCGGCTGCGTTGCCTTGGCCTTGACCTCGACATCCTTGGCCCAGATGCGCTCGTTCTTTTCCAGCGGCGGCAGGTTGAGGTTTTCGCCGGCTTCTTCGCGCGTCTCCTGCGATTCCTTGCCATACACGGCGAGCCAGCCCGGCGTTACCAGCACCTTGCCTTCGGTCTTGAAGGCCTCTTTTTCGACGCGCGTGATGCGCGTGGTGATGTTGAACTCGGCGGCTGGATAGAAAATGGCGAGAAAACGTTTGGTGACCAGGTCGTAGATCTTTTGCTCGGGCTCGGAAAGGCTCTTCGGCGCGGTGCCGGTGGGGATGATGGCGAAGTGATCGGAGACCTTGGCGTTGTTGAAAATGCGTTTGTTGGGATGCACCCAGCCGTTCTTCATGATCGCACCGGCGAATGTCGCGTAGGGTGTACCGGCCATCGACGCCAGGGTTTCCTTGACTGTGCCGATATAGTCCTCGGGCAGGTGGCGGCTGTCGGTCCGCGGGTAGGTCAGCGCCTTGTGCTTTTCATAGAGCGCCTGGGCGATGCCCAGCGTATTCTTGGCGGAGAAGCCGAAGCGGCCGTTGGCCTCGCGCTGCAGCGAAGTGAGGTCATACAGCATCGGGCAGGCTTCGGTCTTGGGCCGGCTTTCGTCTTCCACCGTGCCGTGCTGGCCGAGGCATTTCTTGCGCAGGGCATCGGCTTTCGTCTTGTCCCACAGGCGCTCGGCGCGGGCATGCTCGTCGTCGGCCTTCTTGAACCTCTCGTCGAACCAGCGGCCGCGGTAAGTGCCGGCGACACACTGGAATTCACCTTCGACTTCCCAGTAGTCGCGCGAGACGAAGGCACGGATGCGGCTTTCGCGTTCGACCATGATCGCCAGGGTCGGCGTCTGCACACGCCCCACTGGCGTCTTGTAAAAGCCGCCTTCCTTCGAATTGAACGCCGTCATGGCGCGCGTGCCGTTGATGCCGATCAGCCAGTCGGCCTCGGAGCGGCAACGCGCGGCGTCGGCCAGCGGCAGCATTTCGTGGTCGGTGCGCAAATGGGCGAAGCCGTCGCGAATCGCGGTGCTGGTCATCGACTGCAGCCACAGGCGGCGGATGGGTTTCTGCTTGGCGCCCAGGGCGTGCTGCGCGACGTAGCGGAAGATCAGTTCACCCTCGCGTCCCGCGTCACAGGCATTGACCAGGCCGGTGACATCCTTGCGCTTGATCAGGCGGGTCAGCAGGCGCAGGCGTTCCTGCGTTCTCTCGATGGGATTCAGCGCGAAATGCGGCGGAATCATCGGCAGATGGGTAAAACTCCACTTGCCGCGCTTGACGTCGTATTCCTCTGGCACCGCCAGTTCCAGCAGATGGCCGATGGCCGAGGACAACACGTAGTCGTCGCTTTCGAAGTAGTCGCCGGTTCGGGTAAAGCCGCCCAGCGCCTTGGCAATGTCCTGGGCGACGGAGGGTTTCTCGGCGATGATCAGTTGCTTTGACATTGTTTTTTTGGGCGATGCGGGCGCAAATGCACAGTCAGGAGCGGCGCATCATAAGCGCGCCTCTCCCAATTAGGCAAGCCGGGATTTAATTGAGCAGGAGTCGGGTGACGTCTTCGTTGACGCCAAAATCCTCGTCGTCGCTGTCTTCGGCGAGGAGTTCCTCGAGGATCAGGGCGTCGACTTCGTGGCGGTAGCGCCAGATCACGGCGAGCACGATCACCTTGAGGCGGTCCAGGCTGACTTCGGCGTCGGGCAGGGCCAGGGCGCGTTCGATGATGGCTTCGCGCAAGGGCGCATCGACGGCGCCGTGCTGCTCAAGAAAGCCGATGAAGCCGCGACAGGCGGCCGGCAGCCTTTCCTGTTCTTCCTCGTTGTAAATTCTTATGGAGTTGGCGAGCGCCGGACTCAGGCAGCGTCCGCCTTCTTTCCCGGCGAGACCGTCGAGCCAGGACAACGCCGCACTGATGTCGTCGGTGCCGAAACCCGCCGCCGAAAGCTTCCTGGCCAGCACCGCAGGTTCCGGGCAGGCATCGGGCAGGTAGTTCTCGAACAGGTAAACCAATATGTCGATCATGTTTGTTAGCGTGAAATAACTCGTTCGGAGCGACTGGCGATAGTCGAGCGAAGCGAGCCAATTAATAGCCTCCCCGCGAGGGGAAGGTCGTATACGACGTTTGCGATTGGGGGATGGGAGGGGCGGGCCTTCAATTCGCCTTTAACGATTTCATGGCACGGGGGTGGTCGTGGCGACATGCAAGTTAGTGAAGTCTTTGGTAGAGGCCGCCGGGCAATTGGGCCACGCGGCCGGCGAGTTCCATGGGCAGCAGCATGGCAAGAAGGTCGGCGGGCGTCAAGCCGCTGCGCGCAGAAAGGGTGTCGATGGCGCACGGAGTATCGCCTAAAAAAGCGAGTACTTGCTCTTCGCCTTCATTCTGCGGCAACTCTATTTTTCCGGGGATGATTGTTGCGGAACGGGCCGTTCCCCAGCGCAATTCCTCAAGAATGTCCTGTGCCGATTCGACCAGTTTGGCGCCCTGCCGGATCAGTTGATGGCAGCCACGTGACAGTGGCGAGTGGATCGAACCGGGGATCGCAAACACCTCGCGCCCGGTTTCCGCGGCCAGCCGTGCCGTGATCAGCGAGCCGCTGCGCAGGGCCGCCTCCACCACTAGGCAGCCCAACGCCAGACCGGCAATGATGCGGTTGCGCCGTGGAAAGTTGGACCCCAGTGCCGGCGTGCCGAGCGGGAACTCGCTGAGGACGACACCTTTTTCCGCAATGGCGCGCGCCAAAGCCTCGTTGCGTGCCGGGTAGAGGCGGTCGGCGCCAGTGCCGATCACGGCCACCGTGCCTGCTGCAGTCTTCAGCGCGCCGCGATGGGCGGCGGCATCGATGCCGAGCGCCAGTCCGCTGACGATGGTCAGCCCCGCATCACCGAGCACTTGCGCGAAGGCGTCGGCGTCGCGTATGCCCTGCGCGGTGGCGTTGCGGCTGCCGACTATGGCCAGCATCGGGCGATTGAGTATCGCGGTGTTGCCCTTGGCGTAAAGCAGCACCGGCGGATCGTCCGAACTCAGGAGGCTTTGCGGGTAGTCTGCATCGGCCAGGGTCAGCAGTTGATTGCCGGGTTGTGCCGCCCAGTCCAGCGCGGTGTCGATGTCGGCGCCGCATTCATGGCTCAGCAGTTTTTCGGCCAGCGCCGGATCGATGATCGCCGAGAGTGCGCTCGGACCCGCCTCGAAAATCGCCTGCGGCAGGCCGAAGGCCTTGAGCAGCGCGCGCCGGGCTTCGCCGCCGACGCCGGGGATCAGCGTGAGACGGAGCCAGGAAGCAAGTTCTTGGCGCTCCGTCGTCATGGCTGCGCCTTAAGGAGTGCGGACGATATCGCCGACCACGATCGGCCGCGTCGCGTTCATCACCAGGGCATAGGAAACCCGGTCGAACACGCGGAAGACGAACAGCAACCCGTTGCGGGCGTCGGGAAGCTGGTAGGTGGTCTTTTCACCCTGGTAACGATTGTCCACCT
This sequence comes from Rhodocyclales bacterium, assembly GCA_026399415.1. Taxonomy (GTDB): domain Bacteria; phylum Pseudomonadota; class Gammaproteobacteria; order Burkholderiales; family Rhodocyclaceae; genus Sulfuritalea. The sequence continues at coordinate 11,455 of JAPLQZ010000120.1, forward strand.
CGGCGCCAGCCAGGTCGGCGGCAAGCACGTGACCCGGTTCCAGTCCGTCGGCCTTGCCGCGACTGAGGGTAATCACGGACTGCGGACCGCCGAAGTTCACCCCGGCGTAGATGGACAGCACCTTGGCCCTGATCATCTTTGCGGGCGGGTGCGGTATGTAATTCGCCACATCCTGTCGCGGTGCGGATAGCAGGCGGTCGTTACGGACGATTTCCTGGTTCGAGGTGAGTACCAGGAAGCTCGACGGCAGGCCGTCTCTGGTCAGGCGTGCGGTGCCGAGAAATACGGCCTCGTGGCCCAGCACCTCCTTGGTGTCGGGGTCGACCAGCGGCTTGCCGGGGCGGAACAACTGCCAGACCTTGTGCTGGGTGGTGACTGCGGTGGTATAGATGGTGTCGCTGGCGCCGGCTATGACGCGACCGTCCTGCAGGGCGACGACGCGCGGTGCGGCGTCGAGACCGCTTTCGTCGAGCACGCGCGGCTCGCTAAGGAAGGGCTCGATGTCTTGCGGCGGGATGGAGGGAATGCCCTTTGTCAGCGGCTCGACGTACTCGCGGCGTTGTTCGGTCACCGTCACCAGCTTGACGCGGGGCTGGTTGCCGCTCTTGTCGAGCACGATGACCTGACCCGGATAGATGCGCTGCGGGTTCTTGATCTCTTCCGCGTTCAGCTTCCACAACTCGCCCCAGCGGTAGGGATCCTTGAGGAATTTGGCGGCGATGCCCCACAAGGTGTCGCCGGAGGTGACGACATGCCGGTCGGGCGCGCCATCGGCCAGTTGCAAAGGCTGTGCACCCTGTGCGAGCACCACGGTGGTTGAAAAGCTGATGAGCAGCGCAGATATAATGCGACGCATGGCGTGATCTCCTGGCCGAGTGTCAATGTGGATGGCGAGCCACCCGAGTATCTGCCCGATTCTGCCCGACAATTCCCCCAGCATCAATTCTTTCAAGAGCGGTTTCATGGCCCTATTGCAGATTTTGCGTTACCCCGATCCCCGCTTGCACCGCCGCGCGGCACCCGTC
>JAPLQZ010000053.1 GCA_026399415.1 Rhodocyclales bacterium
AATACGGAGCCGACGGCGCGGCGATCCTCACCGCCGCGGAGGACCTGTTCCGTCAGCAATTCCTGATCTACACGCTGAACCCGCCGCTGCTCGGCGCCGATATAGTGGACGAATTTCTGTTCGATACCCGGCGCGGCTTCTGCGAACACTTCGCCGCCGCCTTTGTCTTCGCCTTGCGCGCCGGAGGCGTGCCGGCGCGAGTCGTGGCCGGCTATCAGGGCGGCGAAGTGAATCCGGTGGACGGCTATCTGGTGGTGCGACAGTACGATGCTCACGCCTGGGCCGAAGCCTGGATTGCCGGGCGCGGCTGGGTGCGCATCGATCCGACAGCGATTTCTGCGCCAAGCCGCATCAACAGCAATTTCACCGCCGCCGTGCCGGCTGGCGAAGGACTGCCTTTCCTGGCACGCAGCGATCTGGCCTGGCTCAAGGAACTGCGCTACCGGCTGGACGCGGTGACCAATGGCTGGAATCAGCGGGTGCTGGGCTACAACCCCCAGCGCCAGCGCGATTTGCTGGCCAGTCTCGGGCTGAACGAGCCCGACTGGCGCAGCATGACGGCGGTATTGTCTGTTCTCTGCGGCGGCGTCATGCTGGGACTGACTGCCTGGATATTGCGCAACCGCTTGCGCGTCGATCCGGCGCTCGCCGCCTGGCGACGATTCACTGCCCGAATGGCGAAACGCGGGATTGCCTGGCAGGTATGGGAGGGGCCGCTGGCCTTTGCCGAACGCGCCGCAAGACAAGTCCCGCTCCATGCCGCAGACATTCGCGAGATTGCCGCGCTGTACGCCCGTTTGCGCTACGGAGCCGCGCCGCAAGCGGCCGATCTGGTGCAGCTCAAAACGAAAATCACCGCCTTCAATCCATGACACGACTGTTCCTGCTGCTGTTGCTGACTTTCTTAAGTGCCGGTGCCAACGCCGGAAACTATGCGCAACGCGACGACGTGCAGGCCTTCGTCATGGAAATGCAAAGCAGACACGGGTTTGATGCCGATGTCCTCACCGCACTGTTCCGCCAGACCAGACCGGTCGCCGCGGCAATCAAGGCCATCATGCCGCCCGGAGATCCGGGGATGCGGTCCTGGCACGCCTACCGGGAGCGCTTTGTCGAGCCGAAGCGGATCGCCGCCGGGCAACGTTTCATGCGCATCCATGCTGCAGAACTCGCGGCCGCCGAGATGCGCTTTGGCGTGCCGGCCGAAATCATTGCCGCCATCATCGGCGTTGAGACCCTCTACGGCAAACAGATGGGCCGCTTCGGCACCTTCGCCGCGCTTGCCACGCTGGCCTTCGACTATCCGCCACGAGCGGAGTTGTTCCGCGGGGAACTCGAACAACTGCTATTGCTGGCCCGCGAGGAAAACAGCAGCCCGCTGGCCTACACCGGTTCCTATGCCGGCGCCATGGGCTTGCCGCAGTTCCTGCCGTCTTCGCGCCGGCGCTTCGGCCTCGACCTCGACCAGGACGGCCGCATCGATCTGGCCACCAGCCCGGCCGATGCCATCGGCAGCGTGGCCAATTTTCTGGCCGGGCACGGCTGGCAGAGAGATGCGCCGATCACCATCACGGTGACCGTTACCGGCGATGGCGTCCAGGCATTGATCGATGAAGGCATCACACCGCAACGCACACCACGAGAAATGGAAGCAGTCAATGTCAGTCTTGCAGGAGTCGGCGCTGGTGGTACGGCGATTCCAGACCAGCCTGCCGCCCTTATCGACTTCATCACGCCCCGGGCGACTACGGAATATCGTCTCGGCTATCGCAACTTCTATGTCATCACGCGTTACAACCGCAGCAGTTTTTATGCGGCGGCAGTCATGGACCTTGCCACCGCACTGCGCGTCTCAAAGTAGCGTGTCGGACGTCAGCCCGTCGAGTGCAATGCGCTTTCTCAGCTTGGACAAAGCTTCCATCTGAATCTGCCGTACCCGTTCACGAGTCAGGCCCAGATCACTGGCGATATTCTCCAGCGTGGCGGCGTCCTGGCCACCAAGACCATAGCGGCGCTCGACGACCAGGCGCTGACGGTCGGTGAGTTGCGTCACCCACTCGGCGACCAGCGCCTCGGCCTCGTGATGGGCAAGGTGTGTGGCAGGATCCTCGGCCGCCTCATCGGCAATCGAATCGGACATCGACAGTTCGGGATCGATATCGAGTGGCGAATCGAGCGAGGCCGAGCGCTCGTTGAGCACCAGCAAGCGGCGGACTTCAGCCACCGGACGATCAAGGAGATGCGCCACGTCGTCGAGCATGACGCCATGCACGTCATCTGTCGCACCCCTTTGCCGGTCAAGGCGGCGCATGGCGCGCAACACGATATTGAGTTCCTTGATCACGTAGATCGGCAGGCGCACAGTGCGCGACTGATTCATGATCGCGCGTTCGACACTCTGGCGCACCCACCACGTGGCATAGGTCGAGAAGCGAAACCCGCGTTCGGGATCAAACTTCTCCAGCGCATGGATCAGACCCAGGTTGCCCTCCTCGATCAAATCATCGAGCGGCAGGCCGCGATGCTGGTAGTGCCGCGCGATACTGACCACCAGCCGCAAATTTGCCTCGATCATGTGCTGACGCGCAGCGAAGTCGCCGTCTCGAACAGCACGCGCCAGCTTGATCTCCTCCGCGGCCGTCAGCAACGGCGTCGCGCCGATCTCGTGAAGATAGACCTGGGTTATGTCTTCGATGAAACCGGACTCGCATGAGTCCGCAACGACGTCAGCGTCTTCGTGTTCCGGCAGGACAGCCTCGTCGCGCATGACGCATCAACGGGCGGGAAGAAACTTCTGCGGATCGGCCGGTTTGCCCTGGTGCCGAATCTCGAAATGCAGGCGTGGACTCTCGGCATCGGTGCTGCCCATCTCGGCAATCTTCTGACCCTTGGCTACAGCCTGCTTTTCCTTGACCAGAATTTTGCTGTTGTGGGCGTACACCGAAAGATAAGTCGCGTTGTGGCGCAACACCACCAGATTGCCATAGCCGCGCAAACCGGTGCCGGCATAGGAGACAACGCCACTCGCGGCGGCCAGCACTGGATCTCCGGCCTTGCCGGCGATATCGACGCCCTTGCTGCCACCTTCCGCAAACAGTGCAATCATTTTGCCGCTGGCCGGCCACATCCAATCGACATCATCACCCACAACGACAGGCTTCTCGGCGGGCTTTGCTTCAGCCGGCCTGGCTTCTGATCTGGCTTCCGCCGGTTTTTCGGCCGCGTCTTTCTGCTGTGCCTTCGCCAGCGCCTCATCGGACCAGACAAGCTTGCCGCCCTTCGGTTCGCGCTTGAAGGTTTCGGTATTCCTGCCCGTCGGCACCGCTGTCGTCTTGACCTCGACCGGCGCGTTGGAAATCACCGGTTTCGCCACCGCAACCGGGGCACCATTGTCGGGCGGCGTTACCCGCAATTGCTGCCCGGTCCTGATCAGGTTGGGGTTGTCGAGATTGTTCCAGGCCGCCACATCCTTGTAGTCCTGGCCGTTGTCGAGCGCAATGCTGTAGAGCGTATCGCCCTTCTTTACGGTGTAATAGCCGGCACCAGAGTCCGGTGCCACCGTCACCGCCTGCACCGCCTGTATCGCCGGCTCGGCAGGCTTCGCCGCGCCCGATGCGCCACCGCGATCCTCCACCGGTGCGGGCGCATGGCTGGCGCAGCCGCCGATGATCGGCAGCAGCAACGCGAGAATCAGGTGCGCAGCGTTCATTCCACTCCCGGCAACAGCGGCACGAAACGCACCGCATCAAATCGAGTTTCAACAAAACCGCCTTCGCTGCGCTCGAACAGGCTGATCACCTGTTCCGCACCGCCCAGCGGCATCACTAGGCGTCCGCCGGGCGCCAATTGCGCCAACAGGGCCTGCGGCACATCGGCCGCAGCAGCCGCCAATATGATGGTATCAAATGGCGCGGCTTCCGGCAGCCCGAGATTGCCGTCGGCGTGCTTGAGGCGGATATGCGAAAGCTTGAGCTGTTTCAGATTGTGCCGCGCCCGCGCCAGCAAAGGAGCAATGCGCTCGACGGCAAATACCTGCTTCGAGAGCACACCCAGAATCGCCGCCTGGTAGCCGCAGCCGGCGCCGATCTCCAGCACCTTGCCCGGTTCGCGACCGGCAATCAGTATCTCTATCATGCGCGCCACGACATAGGGCTGCGATATGGTCTGGCCGAAGCCGAGCGGCAGGGCGGTATCGTCGTAGGCGCGATTCGCCAGTGGCTGCTCAAGGAAAATATGCCGCGGTACCAGCCCCATCGCATGCAGCACGCGGCTATCGCTGATGCCTTGCTCGCGCAAGCGCTCGACCATGCGCGTGCGGGTGCGCTGCGAGGTCATGCCGATACCGGTCGTGGCAGTATTCATTGGTCCAGCTTGAGCCAGTTGCGCACGCCGGCAAGCTGCGCCGCATGGGTGAGGTCGATTTGCAGTGGCGTGACCGACACCCAGCCGTGCTCCACCGCATGGAAATCCGTGCCTTCGCCGGCATCGGCGGCCGGACCGGCGGCGCCGATCCAG
>JAPLQZ010000005.1 GCA_026399415.1 Rhodocyclales bacterium
CCGGCGTCGCGAAAATCGGAATCTTCCAGAGAACGTCTGAGCGCGTCCAGCGACACCATTCCGGTGGTCTTCGCGAATGCACCAAGCATCAGCGTATTGGTGATCGGACGCTTGAAGACTTCAAGCGCGATGGCGATGGCGTCACACAGGCCAACGACTCCGACCGTGTCGGCGATGATCACTTGTTCCAGCGGCTTGTTGGTGGCCTGCACCAGCGTGCCACCCGGTTTCAGGCCGCTGAAGATATCGACCGACTTGGCCAGCGTCGGATCGACGCAGATCAGGCAGTCCGGAGTATAAATATTGGTCAGTTGGCGAATTTCGCGATCACTGAAGCGCAGGAAGGAAACCACCGGCGCCCCCCTTCGTTCGAAACCGAAGGACGGAATCGACACCGCGTACTTGCCTTCTTCCAGCAGTGCCGCCGCGAGCATGGATGCCGCCGTAACGGCACCCTGGCCGCCGCGGCCGTGAAAGCGAACTTCGTACATCTTGCCTCCTCCAGTTCAGCGGGACTGCGTGGCCCCGCTGCGTATGTCGTTTCGTGAAACAGACTATCAGGATTTGGCGCCGCTCACCGCCGCCCACCCCGGTTTGGCCGCCGCGCCGCCGGCGCCGCTTCCCCGCACCGGCAAGTGCAGCACCGCAATTCCTTGCGTGAACGCAGCACGCCGAATCAGCGTGAACTTCAGGAACCAGCCGCTTGCAACCACCACCAGTCCAGCCACAAATATCCACCCTGCCCGCCCCGGAATTCCGGCCAGCACTGCCGCGACAGCAACTACCGGCAGAACGTGTCCGAAGACTACAAATCTTGAGTCAATCCCCCTCAGTACCTTCAAGGCTGCGTCGGGCGCGCCATCGGCAATCATTCCGCCGAGATAGCTTTTCCAGAACCATGCCCGACCGGCAATCAGAACGATCAGGCCAGCCAGAGCCCAGACGCCGATCACCGAGGACGACACCGAAGCCACACAGGCCAGAAAGCCGGCACCTTCAGCCAAGCCGGTCGCCATCATCAGGGAAACGCTGCGCGGATGCCGCCATGCCGGAATTCCCTTGTTGGCCGACAGTATTCGCGCCTGGCTGTACAGAAAAGCCAGGCCGAAGATGCCCGCCATCACTACAAACAGCGTCGAACCCGTCAGGAAAGCCAATCCTCCGGCAGCAAACACCAGTAGCGCGACGACCGCCTCGCGGGTCATCCATGAGGTGGCGAAGTGGCGATAGACGTTCAGCGCGCGCCATGGCCTCCCGATCTCAAACCAGACGCAGGTGAGGCCGGCGCCAATCAGTATCAGCCCCAGCAGAATCGCCGTTCTGGTGGCATCTGCTTCAAGACTGACGATAGCAGCGAACAACAGCAGGCTGCCGCCGGCCCCGCCGGCAATGAAATTCGACGCCGCCCGCATATCCCAGTTGCGCTGTTGTTTGGGTGCGGCCCGATCGGATATGTTCCTGCCCCGGTTCTTCATGGCTGATTCCATATGTAATAAACACCTGGCTCGGTGCCGAGTTCTTCGTGCATGCGGAAATGCTGCGTGTCAGCCAGTAAACGACTGACCGTGCTGCCCGGGTCTTCGATGTCGCCAAACTCCATCGCGCCGGAAATGCACGAGTTGACGCAGGCCGGGGTCACCTCGGGATGCACGCCGGGCGTCCGTCCGGTAACGGCGGCTTCGTCGATGCGGTCCTTGCAGAAGGTGCATTTCATCGACACCGCGACGCGTGACGGATCGAAGCGAATGGCTTCGGACGGCAGCGGCTGGTCGCCATAGGAAAAATGCGTTGTATGAACAATCGTCCGCGCATCGTAGGGACACGCCATGACGCAGTTCGCACAGCCGATGCAAAGATCGTAGTTGATATTCACCAGGCCATCGGCGCGCTGGGTAGTCGCCCTGGTCGGACACACTTCTTCGCAGGGCGGATTGCCGCAATGCATGCAGGCTCCGGGAAGAAAGATGCGCTGTACATCGGGGAACTCGCCGATCTCCATGTCGAGCACGCGTCTCCATTGAACTCCTGGAGGAGTTGCATTCGCCCCCTTGCACGCCGCAGTGCAGGTCTGGCAGCCGACGCAGCGGCGCAGATCGATAGTCATTACATAGCGCGTCATGCCTGCGCTCCTTCCATATGTCCTTCGACCTTGCGCACCTGTACCTTGACGATATCTGCACCTGAACCTGTCGCATCGGTCAGTTCCAGCGACATCGGCGCGATCGTATTCAGGGAAGGTGTGTCGAGATCCTTGGCATAGGGTTGCGCCCAATGATCGAACTGCCCGAGGATGACCAGCGTATCCGGTCGAACGCCCTGAACCAGGACCGCCGCACCGTAGGTTGCGCCGATATGCGAGCGCACTTCGATGCGGTCGCCATCGGCGATGCCGTAACGCGCCGCCGTCTTGGCATTGATGATGACGCCGCCGTGACCGCGGACATTCATCGAAACCTCCCGCATCAATTCGATGCCGACGTTGCCTCCGGCGTGGTACTGCATGCTCTTGCTGGCCAGCAGCCACAGCGGATAGTCTTCCACCTTCGCCCCGGCATTCACCAGCGCCGCGTCCCAGCGTCCCGGAACATCGTGCCATTCGGGCAGCGCCACGTACTCCGACAACTGGTGGTCCCACCAGGCCATCTTGTTCTCATGCAGCCGATTGCGGAGTTCCCGTCCGACGCGCAGCAGGCGTTCCTGATACGGCAGTTCGTAGCGCAACCCCTGCTTTTCCATGGTCGGCGTCAGATACCAGTCGAGCCGCGACATGGGCACGGTATA
>JAPLQZ010000019.1 GCA_026399415.1 Rhodocyclales bacterium
ATGCACTTGGGCACGCCGGTGGTGCCCGAGGAATACATGATGTAGAGCGGATGGTCGAAGGGCAGCCGTTCGAAGCGGATTTCCCGCTCGCCAACAAACGGAGCGAGGAACTCAGGCAGCGACATGCCGTGCTTCACGGCGGCGATGTCGCCGCTGCCGGCCGGATTTGCCGCATACGGCACGACCACGACCCGTTGCAGCGACGGCATGCGCGCTGAGATCTCGGCCACCTTGCCAAGGCAGTCGATGACCTTGCCGTTGTACCAGTAACCGTCACAGGCGAACAATACCTTTGGCTCGATCTGACCGAAGCGGTCGACCACTCCCTGCACGCCGAAGTCAGGCGAGGCGGAAGAAAAGATGGCGCCGATCGAGGCGGTTGCCAGCATCGCCACCACGGTGGCCGGCACATTGGGCAGGTAGGCCGCCACGCGGTCGCCCCTGGTCACGCCCATGCCGCGCAGGGCGGCAGCGGTCTGTGCCACCGCGCGATAGAGTTCGGCATGGCTGGCACGGCCCTTGACCTTGTCTTCGCCCCGGAACACCAACGCATCCGCATCATCGCGCCGGCGCAGCAGGTTCTCGGCGAAGTTGAGGCGCGCTTCTGGAAACCACTGTGCGCCGGGCATCTTCTCACGGTCGATAGCCACGGTTGCCCCCATCTCGCCGCGCACTTCGCCGAACTCCCAGACCGACGCCCAGAACTCCTCCGGGTGTTCGACCGACCAGGCATGCAAATTCGAATAGTCGGCGCCGGCGAGACGGCGATTCCAGCGCTTGTCCGCCGCCGCCATGAAGGCCGTGAGGCGCGTTCCGGCGATGCGCTTTGCCGAAGGCTGCCAGATCGGTGCGGTACTTGTATTCATCATGTATTCCAGTTGTCCGGGCGACTACAGACAGCTCGCGCGCATGGCCTCGGGCAGGGGAATCGACTTCCCCGTCGAGGGATTGATCCATACCAGCTTGGCCGCACCTTCCGCGTAGACGCGCTCGTCGCCGACAATGCGCATTTCATAATAGGTCGGCACGCTGCTGCGTCCCGGTGCGCCACAGAACATGCGGCATTCAATCGTGCCCGGATAGGTAAACGGAATCAGAAAGGTGCAACTGGCGTTGACTATCACCGGGCCTTCGGTTTGTGTCCATGAAGTACCGAAACCGAAGGTCTCCAGCCATTCGATGCGCGTCTGCTCCATGTAGCGGAAATAGACCGTGTTGTTGACGTGTCCCATGGCGTCCTCGTCGCCCCAGCGGATGGGCAGCTGATTGCGGTAGACCAGTTTGCGGTGGTGTTCCATCGGGATGATTTCGGCAAGGTCAGAAGACAGTTCGCGATTATAATCTTACGCTCAATCCAATCGATCGAGGTCAGCATGCAACGCGAAGCCATGGAATTCGACGTCGTGATCGTGGGCGGTGGCCCGGCCGGACTTTCCGCCGCGATCCGCCTCAAGCAGATCAATCCCGAAATCAATGTCTGCCTGATCGAGAAGGGCTCCGAAATCGGCGCCCACATCCTCTCCGGCGCGGTGATGGACCCACGCGCGCTGACCGAGTTGATCCCCGACTGGCAGGCGCAGGGCGCGCCGGTGGATACGCCGGTCAGCCGCGACCGCTTCGCATTCCTGACGCAGCACGGCTTTGTCGATCTGCGACGACAAGGGCGCCGTGCGCGGCGTCGCCACCGGCGACATGGGCGTCGGCCACGATGGCCAGCCCACGGCGAGCTATGCGCCCGGCATGGAACTGCTGGCCAAGTACACCCTGTTTGCCGAAGGCTGCCGAGGCCACCTGGGCAAGCAGATCGAAGAACGATTCGATCTGCGCGCCGAGTCCGATCCGCAAACCTACGCCATCGGCATCAAGGAACTGTGGGAGGTCGATCCCGAGCAGCACGAAAAGGGCCTGGTGATGCACACCTTCGGCTGGCCGATGAAATCCGACACCTATGGCGGCGGCTTCATCTATCACTTTGGCGAAAACCTGGTGTCGATCGGCCTCGTCGTCGGCCTCGGCTACAAGAATCCCTTCCTCGCACCCTTCGAGGAAATGCAGCGCATGAAAACCCACCCGCAGGTGGCGCCCCTGTTCAAGGGCGGCAAGCGGCTCGCCTACGGCGCCCGCGCGTTGGCTGCGGGAGGCCTGCAGTCCCTGCCCAAGCTGGACTTCCCCGGCGGGGCATTGCTCGGCGACGACGCCGGCCTGCTGGTCGCCTCGCGCATCAAGGGCACCCACGCCGCACACCCACGCCGCGATCAAGAGCGGCATGCTGGCCGCCGAAGCCGCAGCCGCGGCGCTTGCCGCCGGCCGCGCCAGCGACGCGCTGACAGACTACCCGGAAGCCTTGCGCGACTCGTGGCTGTACCAGGAGCTGCACACCGCGCGCAACTTCAAGCCGTGGATGGCGAAAGGCCTGTGGACCGGTTCGGTGATGTTCGGCATCGACCAGGTGCTGCTGCGCGGCAAGGCGCCGTGGACCCTGCACAACACGGCCGATCACCTGAAGCTCAAGCCGGCAGCCGAATGCAAGCCGATCGACTATCCGAAGCCCGATGGCGTGCTGACCTTCGACCGGCTCTCTTCCGTGTTCCTCTCGAATACCAATCACGAGGAAGACCAGCCCTGCCATCTGCAGTTGAAAAACGCAGACGTGCCCATTCTTACCAACCTGGCGCTCTACGATGCCCCCGAGCAACGCTACTGCCCGGCCGGCGTGTACGAAATCCTGCGTGATGATGACGGCAGCAATCCGCGCTTGCAGATCAACGCGCAGAACTGCGTGCACTGCAAGACCTGCGACATCAAGGATCCGACGCAGAACATCAACTGGGTGGTGCCGCAAGGCGGCGAGGGACCGATCTACCAACAGATGTAAAGCCTATGCGGCCCTGTGCAGGACAGGCGGGCAGCTATACTTGCGTCCTAAAAGCGCAAGCCTCCGGGCGGCAGAATCTCCTCGCGCTCGTCCGGCATGTCGGCAAAAACGGACGGTATCGGCTGTGCGGAAGGATGCCTTGACTCAGGAGTCGGCGCTGGCGACACGGCGGCAAGCGGAATTACGGCTGCAGATTCCTTGCGACGCGATATCCAGCTCAGCGTCCAGGCGCCGGCAAGGCCACCCAGCAAAATCAGCAGCAGCAACTGTATCGTGCCGCTGCGCTCCACCGCTTCGCGCTCGGCCTTGAGATCGGATTCGAGCTTTGCGGTGCGTACTTTTTCGGCACCGACCTGACGCTTCAATTCGGCCAGTTCCGCTTCAACCGCCTTGACTCGCTCGGTCATGGCGATCTGCACCATGACCTGCTGGTTCATGACCCCGACCAATCGGTCGATGGACTCGTTCAGTTCGGCGGCGCTTGGCCCGGCCGCAGCGGACAAACCGGCGCTACCAACGATCAGACGTCCGCGCCCGGTGCCAGTTGCCTTGCCTGGTCTGCCGCCAGCCAGAGGCGCCGCGGGCGCACTTCGCGACGCGCCCGAACCCTGGCCGATACGCGCCCTTGTTGCGACCGCTCCCGAACGCGGCAGCGCAGGCAGGTCCGAAGGCATCAGCAGTTTTGTACCCGCAGCCAGACGCTGATCGAACGCAGCCTTCTCGCTGGCGAACAACTCCGGATTGGCCGCCGCCAGCTGCCGGATGAAACGCACCCGGGCTCTGGCGTCTCCCGGGTAGCGCTGACGCGAAAGCATGCGCAGGGAGGTGGTTGATGCCAGGACGATACTTGCTTGTCCGGACGCCAACGGCACTCCTTTTGGCAAGACAGGTGGCGTGTTGACTGCTTCGCGCGGGGCTGTGTCCGCCCTGGGGAGGCTTACCGCGACAGGGGTTCCCGGCGGCTCGGCAAG
>JAPLQZ010000193.1 GCA_026399415.1 Rhodocyclales bacterium
CGAGCTGCGCAAGCCGCCCTTGAGGCTGTAGAACAGTACGGCGGCAGTGAACAACAAGGCCGAGCCGATGAATCCGGGCGATCCGGTTTCGCCGTAATAGCCGCCGACGACCGCCGTGTTGCTCCAGACTTCGTTGAACAGGCGCACCAGGATCGCGGCCGAAAAAGCCAGTGCCGCGCCGCGACCGTACTTGCTCACCAGAAACGAAACCAGCCCCGTGGCGCCTTCGCGCGTGCGCAAGCGGTAGATGACCAAACCGGCCACCGGAATCGACAGCCAGTAGGCCGCATAGGCCAGCCCGCCGACGACACCGTAGGCGGCGCCCAGGTTGGCGGCGTTGGTCACCGACTTGGCAAATATCCAGCTGATGAAAATGCTCATCATCAGCGCCCACTCCGAGGCCGGCCGGCCCTGGTCGTCATGGCCGCTGAAAAAGCCGGGTTCGTCGGTCGCGCGCGGCGCCACCAGATACATGCCGGCGCCGAAGACCAGCAGGAAGCCCCAGAAGAACAGTCCCTGAAATTCGCTCATGGTTCAGCTCCCGCACGTCGGCGCCGGCGCCGTCTCATTGCCCAGCGCGCCGCCGCAACTCGACCCCTGGCCGGCGGTGCAGCCGTAGCAGTGATCGGCGACACGGATCGGCCGCTCTTCGAGCCGGGCGGCGGTGGCTTGGGTGATATGCAGGCGGGATCCTGACGGGTTGGCCAGCGCCAGGCCGAGTTGCTGGTTGAAGTCGCAGTCGTAGAGATAGCCTTGCCAGTCGACGCTGATCAGGTTGCGGCACATCACCTGCTCCAGATTCTCTGCGTGGTGGGCCTCGCGCAGCGTGCGCATGTAATCGTTGAACTGGCCTTTCGAGATCAGCATGCTGCCGAAGCGCTGGATCGGCATGTTGGCGAGGGTGAACAGTTGATTGAAGACGATGCCGAAATTTTCGCCGAGATGCTGCTTGTAGGCGGCTTCCAGCGCGGCCTGGGGCGGCGGCAGGCTGGCGCCCTGCGGGTTGTAGACCAGGTTGATGCTGAGACCGCTGTCAGCATTCCCGTAACCCAGGGCGTTGAGTTGTCCGAGTCCGCGCAGGCTGGCCTCGAAAACGCCCTTGCCGCGTTGCCGGTCGACGTTTTCCTCCAGGTAACAGGGCAGCGAGGCGACGATCTCTACCCCGTGCGCGGCGAGAAATGCGGCCATGTCTTCAAAGCCCGGTTCTTCCAGAATGGTCAGGTTGCAGCGGTCGATGACGCGCAGGCCGCGCGCCCGCGCTGCAATTACCAGCCGCCGAAACTGTGGATTGAGCTCAGGCGCGCCGCCGGTCAGGTCGACGGCGGTAACTTCCGGGCTGGCGGCGAGAAAGTCGATCACGGCGTCGATGGTTTCGGCCGTCATTTCCTCCGTGCGATTCGGCCCGGCATTGACGTGGCAGTGCAGGCAGCTCTGGTTGCAGCGGTAGCCGAGGTTCAATTGCAATGTTTCGACGGCACGCCGTTTCAGCGCCGGGAAATCGGTACGGGTGAGCAGGTGCAGAGTGGCATGCATGAAGAATCTCCAGAGGGTGACCTCGATTCGTCGGCCGAAATCTCAATTTCTTACAGTGTGCATCAAATTTCGCGGAGCCTATCCATGCATCCCGCGCCGATGGCTTGAGGTATATTGGATGCAGGATATAGTGGAGGCTTGTGAGTTTCGCCGGACGCGGAGTATCGATGATGGATTTCGCTCATTTGCCGCTGGACTTTGCCGGGCTTCTGGCCCTGGCGGCTGGGCTCGGCTGGGCCTCGGGATTTCGCCTCTACACGACCCTGTTCGTCGTCGGATTGGCCGGCCACCTGGGCTGGATCGTTTTGCCGGAGGGACTGCGTGTACTCGAGCACCCGTGGCTACTGGGCGCCGCCGGCCTGATGCTGGTTGTCGAATTCTTTGCCGACAAGATCCCGCTGCTCGATTCTGTCTGGGATACCGTGCATACCTTTATCCGCATCCCGGCCGGCGCGGCGCTCGCGGCGATGGTGTTCGGCGGTCAGGGGGTCGAGTGGCAGACCGCGATGGCGATGCTGGGCGGCACGCTGGCGGCCGGTACCCACTTCACCAAGGCAGGCACGCGTGCCATGATCAATGCATCGCCCGAGCCATTCACCAACATCGCCGCGTCCTTCGGCGAGGACTTCGTGGCCCTCACCGGACTGTGGCTGATGTTCGCCCATCCCTGGCTGATGCTGGGCCTGTTGCTGATTCTGGCGGCGCTGATCGTCTGGCTGCTGCCGATACTCTGGCGCGGTATCGCCGGGGTTCTTCGGGGCCTGTCGCTGCCACGCTCCCCGGCGTAGATCCCGGGGATGGAAACTCACAGCGCCCGTTTGCAGCGAATCAGAAGTCTGGCATTGCTGCTGACGGCGTTGTCGTTTCTGATTGTTCTCATCAGCGCCTACATACGTTTGAGCGGAGCGGGCCTGGGCTGCGCCGGCTGGCCCGATTGTTACGGCCAACTGCTGGTCGGCGGGCCGCATCCGCATGTCGGAGCGGTCCGCATCCTGCATCGCGTCACTGCATCGTTGTCGCTCCTGCTGGCGTTCTACACCGCCTGGCACTGCATCCGTCCCGACCCCATTCAGCCGGTGGCGCGCTACGCCACCTCGCTGCTGGCCTTGATGATCCTGCTGACCTTCGTCGGGCTCTGGAGCGCCGATCCCCACCGGGCATGGGCCGGCTTCATCAACATCCTTGGCGGCGCCGGCCTGGTCCTGCTGTCCTGGCGCTCGCCGCCGACGCCGATCCGGCGCCCGAATCGCCGCGGCGCTTCTTTGTCCTGATCCATGCCGGGCTGGGCCTGCTGGTGCTGACCATCGCGCTGGGTGCGCTGATCGGCGCGCGCTACGCGGCCACCGCCTGCCCCTCGCTGCCCGGCTGCGGCGATGTTTCCTGGCCCGCCGCTGCCGGCTGGAGCGCGCTCAATCCCTTCGCCACCGTGGCCGCTGCGACCGCGCTGGGCGATGACGGCGGCGTCGCGCTGCATCTGCTGCATCGCTACTGCGCGCTGACAACCCTGCTGCTGCTGGGAATCGGAAGCCTGCAGGCACTGATGCATGGCGCAACGCGCGCCAGGGCCGGCCTGATGCTGGCCCTGCTGCTGGTGCAGTTTGCGCTGGGTGTGCTGACCGTGGTGAGCGGCTTCAGCCTCGGCCTTGCGGTCGCCCACGGCGCCTGCGCCGCGGCGTTGCTGGCGGCGACGGTTCAGTTGCTGGTGCGCCCTGCCGCCTGATTCCGTGGCGGCAGCGCCAGCAGTTCATTGAGGATGAGTGCGCCGACCACCAGGGTGCCGCCGACCAGCGTGTCGCGATCGGGGGCCTCGTTGGCGCCGAGCCAGGCGAGCGCCACGCCGAACACCAGTTCGAGCAGGCCGAGCAGGGATATTTCCGCGCCGGACAGCACGCGCGACAGGCGCACCACGAGCAGGCAAGGCACCGCCAGTTGAAACACGCCGAGAAAGCCGAGCAGGCCAATGTCATGCGACGTGGCCTGCAGCGGCCAGGCCAGCGGCAGTGTTGCCACCGCGGAAAGCGTGGCCCCGATCAGCACGGCAGGCAGCATGTCCGGCGCGACGGCGCCTTCCCCGGTTGACGCCATGTCCCGGTGGCCGGCCGCCTGCAGCAGCGTCCAGTTGAATGAAGCGGCAAGAGGTACCACCAGCGCCACCACGCTGCCCGTCAGCGAGACGCCTTCAGTCAGTTGCCGGGCGAACATCCAGACGACGCCGACGCCGGCCAGCAGAATTGCCGCCCAGGTTCGCAACGGCAGGCGCTGAGCCAGAATCAGGCGTGCCAGCAGCGCCGTCATCAGCGGTCCCAGCGCCATGATGACCAGCACATTGGCGACCGTGGTTAGTGTCAGGGCGACCATGAATGCGGTATACATCACGGCCCAGCACAGGCCCGAAGCCCACACGGGCTGCGGCGCGCGGACCAGATCCGACCACAGGCGCGGACCGCGCAGGACGGTGAGTGCGATGGCCAGCGCCAGCGCATTGAAGGCGCTGCGCCAAAAGGTCACCTCGAAGCTGCGCGCGCCCTCCAGGTGGCGGCTGACCACGCCGGCCATGCTCCACAGCAAGGTGACGACGATCATCAGGATCACGGCGCGGCGGTGGCTCATGTTTCAGTCATTGCGCGCCGAGCATGAACATCGGGCGGCGATCAGCAGGGAATAGGAAATCCGTTCCAGCCAGTGCATGTTTGCTCCGTGGGGTTGGGGAGACGATCATTATCACCCGGCTGTCACCGGCAGGCCCGTGGCTACGCCAGGGTTTCACATTCCTCCGCCCCGGGCCTGCCGGTGCCGGCCTGATCGCCGTGTCGCCAGCGCCGACTCTTACCCCGCCGCCAGTTTCCCCAGCCGCCGGATTCCGTCTTCCAGCCGCTCGCTCCACGGCTGGCCGCAGGCCAGGCGCAGGCAGTTCCGGTAGCGGCCGCTGGCGGAGAACATCTCGCCCGGCACGAAGGCGATACCCTCCTTCGCCGCGCGGGCGTGCAGCGCCGTGCAATCCACTTCGGGCGGCAGTTCCAGCCACAGCACGAAACCGCCCTGCGGATCGGTGACGCGGGTTTCCGCCGGGAAGTGGCGCGCCACCGCATCGCGGGTGCGCGCGATCTGCTCGGCAAAACGCCGCTGCAGCGTGCGCAGATGCACGTCGAAGCCGCGCGATTCCATGAGTTCGGCGATCACGTGCTGAGTCAGCGGATTGGTCTTGCCCGAGGTCACGGTCTTCTGCAGCACGATGTCCGCCGTGCGCCGCCCGGTGGCGACGAAGCCCACGCGCAGGCCGGGACTGACGGTCTTCGAGAACGAGGTGCACAGCAGGGTGTTGCCGCTCTTGTCGAAGGCGTAAATCGGTCGCGGCCGCGCGCCGGTGAAGCAGATATCGCCGTAGATGTCGTCCTCGATCAGCGCGACATTGCGCGCCGCCAGCAGCGTCGCCAATTGCGCCTTGGCGGCATCCGGCATTACGCTGCCCAGCGGATTGGCGCCGCTGGGGATCAGGAGGCAGGCGGCGATGCCGCCCTCGGCCGCGGGCTTCCTCGTCGCCAGATCCAGCGCATCGAGCGAAACGCCAGTGACGGGATGGGTCGGGATCTCCAGTGCGCGCAGGCCCATCGCCTCCAGCAGTTGCAGCATCACGTAATACGTCGGCGATTCCACCGCCACCGTGTCGCCGGGTTTCGTCACCGCGCGCAGGCAGAGCATCATCGCCTCGGTGCAGGAATTGGTCACCACTACCTCTTCGGCCGCCAGCGGGCAGCCCCACTCCAGCGCGCGCCGCGTGATCGCCCGCAGCAGCGGCGCTTCGGAAAGGCCGCTGTGGCTGCTGCTCGACAACAGCTGCGGCTGGCGGCGGGCGATGCTGGCGTAAAGGCGGCTCAGGCGCGGCGCCAGCAGCAGCTCGGGCGCCGGCAGGGCCGAGCCCATCCGCACCATGCCCGGCGCCTCGTTGGCGCGCAGCACCTGCACCAGGCGGCGGCTGACGCCGACGTCCACCGGTCCCGCCGCCGGCGCTCCCGCCAGCGTCGTCGCTTCGACCATGCGCGCCGGCCGCCGTCGCACGTAGTAGCCCGACTGCGGCCGCGCTTCCACCATGCCGCGGCTTTCCAGCGTGCGCAGGGCCTGCACCACGGTCGAGATCGACAGCGAGCGTTGCCGCGCCAGGTGGCGCACCGAAGGCAGGCGGTCGCCAGGCCGGATCTGGCCGTTGCCGATCAGCGTGGCGAATTCGTTGGCGAGGTTTTCGTAAAGCATCGTGAATGGATTGTGACGCCGGGAGTGGCGGGGCGACCCGCACAGTAGTCTGCATTATCGGGCAGTACAGTGGCAAATTGCTGGAACTGTAACGGTCGCAATTTCATCGGCGTGCATCTGTACCGGCGGCGCGGCGATGCCTAGCATGGCCACATCGACCAAGGAGCCACACCATGCCCACCCGCGAAACCCTGCTGCTGCACCCCGACCGGCCGCTACGCCTGGATGCCGCGCGGCATGCGGAACTGCGCGTCGAATCCGGCACGGTTTGGATTACCGCCAGCGGCGTGGCGGGGGATTTGTTTCTTTCGGCTGGCGAGAGTTATCGCGTGCCGTGCGAGGGGAAGGTGCTGGTGGAGGCGGTGCGGGGCGCGGCGGCGGTGAGGCTGGAAAGGAAAACGCGGCGTTTGATTTCGGTGCTGTTCGAAAGCTGTCGCGTAATGCTGCCGAAGGGCATGGCGATGCCCTGATTCGCCGTATCGTCGGCGTCGACTTTCCCTTTTTTTCGTCTTTCGCCTTGACAAGTGTCAATAGGCTATTTACAGTCCGGCCATGATTCGTGGCTTCCGGCACAAGGGACTTGAGCAGTTCTTCAGGACGGGCAGCAAGGCCGGCATCCAGCCTTCGCATGCCGCGCGCCTGCGCCTGCAACTGGCCAAGCTGGATGGCGCGAAGTCACCCGCCGACATGGGCCTGCCGGGCTGGAAGTTGCATCCATTGACCACCGGCCACTGGTCGGTCTGGGTCAATGGCAACTGGCGCCTGACCTTCGACTTCGAAGGCGAGGACGCCGTGCTGGTGGATTGTCGGGACTATCACTAGGAGCAAAGAAATGACGCGCATGTACAACCCGCCGCATCCCGGCGAAGTTCTGAGGGACGGCGTATTCACCGGTACCGGCATTACCGTGACCGACTTCGCCCGGCGCATCGGCGTGACGCGGGTGACGCTGTCGAATGTCCTCAACGGCAGGAACGGCGTCAGCGCCGACATGGCGATGCGCCTAACCGCCGCGCTGGGAGGCAGCGCGGAATCCTGGCTGCACATGCAGGCCCAGTACGACCTCGCGGCCTCCGAGAAGGCGCTGAAGAAAGTACTGGCGAAGATCGAGCCGCTGGAATTGCCCGAAGCCGCCTGATCGCTTGCCCCGGCCGTCACCGGCAGGCCCGCGGCTCCGTCAGGGTTTCACATTCCTCCGCCCCGGGCCTGCCGGCGCCGGCCTGATCGCCGTATCACCAGCGCCGACTCTTGAGGAATCCAGGTTGCGCCCGGCCCCTGCGGTCATCCGTTTCGGGCCAGGGCGGCGCGCACCCGGGGCCACAGCAGGTTGATTGCCAGGCCGGTCATCACCAGTGCGGCGGCGGCCAGCTTCCAGGGCGGCAGCGATTCGTCCAGCCACAGCGCCGATGCGCTCATGCCGAACACCGGCACCAGCAAAGCCATCGGCGTGATCGTCGCGGCGGGATGCCTGGCCAGCAGCCAGCCCCAGGCCGCGTAGCCGAAGAGCGAATTCCCCCATGCCTGCCAGGCCACGGCCGCCCATGTCGCGGCATCGGTCGCCTGCAGCGCGGCCGACA
The DNA here is from genome assembly GCA_026399415.1 of Rhodocyclales bacterium. GTDB lineage: Bacteria > Pseudomonadota > Gammaproteobacteria > Burkholderiales > Rhodocyclaceae > Sulfuritalea. The sequence goes on from JAPLQZ010000193.1 coordinate 7,359, forward strand.
TGGTGTCCCAGCCTTCGACCAACAGCGAGAGCGCAATCAGCGGCGGCACGGCAAACGCACTGGACCACACCACATAGGCCAGCATGTTGGCCGGGGCGCCCTGTTTCGCGGCGATATTCCCGCCGGCCCACGAAAACGCCGCGATCAGGACCAGCAGCAAACCGAGAGGCGTGGTGCTGCCGTCCGTATGCAGGATGATGATGGCGATTCCCGCAGAGGCGAGCAGCAGGGCGAACCACTGGAAGTGGCGCACCCGTTCGCCGGAGAGGCGCATCGACAGGCCGATGGTGAAGAACACCTGGACCTGGATCACCAGCGAGGCAAGGCCCGGCGAGATATGGCCGTTCATGGCGACATAGAGCAAGCCGAACTGGCCGACCCCGATCAGCAAGCCATACAGGGCAAGGTTGCCCAAGGGCACCGCCGGGCGCGCGAAGAAGAAGATGCCGGGAAGCAGCACGAGGCCGAAGCGCAAGGCCGCAAACAGCAGCGGCGGCAACTGGCCGAGAGCGAGCCTGATGACCACGAAATTGGTGCCCCAGACGGCGACGACGGCGAGTGCGAGCAGGAAGTGTCGCAGGGGAAGGGCGGCGGGCATGCGGGGATTGTCGCATGCGGGAATTCAATTCGACCCCTTATCGCCTGTTATCTTACTAAGAGCCATGAGCCAGGGTCATTCTCTACAAAAACAAAGTTGGTGAAGTACGTTTTCGAAGCATTCCCTTCATAGTTATCGAAGTTATGAAAAGGAAAATGACTGAGTGCCTTCATTCTCAGGCGATACCCTTGTGCTTCAAATAGTTCGATTATTTCGGTTTGATTGAAAACCCAAATTGGAATTGCTCTGCCTGCTATATTCAGTTGAGCGCAAGAAAAAGTATCGGCTGGCCCTGTTGGAGTGTCTGTCAAGATCACAGTGTCTGGCAGGCCTTGGAGGGCTTCGGCTATTATGCTTTTGTAGTCCTCAAAGTACTGTAGGGCGCTGCAAAACGTAACGGCATCGAAATGCTCTGCCGGAACCCCAGATACAAACTTAACCTCTGGCAGAAGTTTTCGCCCCATTTCACAGGTTGTTGGAAGTTCCATTACTGTGTAGTCAAGTTCGATGTCGCAAGATGCTTTCAGGCTGAAGTACATCGTGCCAACCCCACCCCCAATATCAAGCACCGACAGTGGCTTGTTCAGCATTGACAGAACTGCGCTAACTATATTTTCTCTGCCATTTCCCCAGTTAGGTTTTGGCAGCATCCCTTGCTCACGACAAGCCAAGCGAGTCTTTGCCAAGACAGTTATCGAATCTACCAAATTTTCCGAATGGTAGTCAGGGGGAAGTGGGTTTGCAGAAGTCACCTCTCCAAATGTTTGATACTGCCCATCAAATGTTATTTTGCTCATGTATGACCCTGTGGGTGTTGTTGATGCGACGATGAGGATTGCTACGGATATTTTGCTTGCTATCAAGTGCGATTGCTTGAAATCATATCCTTCCGAATGGGACGACAGGTCCACCCTGACACCAGCCCTTCCAATCGCAACCATTCGTCATCGCCAGTGACGGGAACCGCTGCGTTGCAGTCGTCCAGGTAGCAAGCCCTCAATGGCCGTTCAGGCCGATTATGTAGACCGCTCGATTATGTAGACTGTCGTGGGTGGCATGTTTTGGAAGCCAAGCGTAGCAAGGCTTTTCGGCGATTGAGGTAATGGCAAGCTCGACATAATTTCTGCGGCGATCTGAAGTAGCGGCTCCACATCAGGAGACCGTTATGAAACTCACCGCTTTTCACCGGGCCACGCCAAAGGCTCAGTCATCTGCATCAGCACACATTGCTGGCGAGTTGTGCCGCTACGACGCACATCTGCGCGATGTACGAGGGCTGGCGGCAGCCACGCGTAAGGACAGGCTTTACGTCGCAGGCTTGCTGCTGCAACAGAAGTTCAAGGAATGCGCCATCGATATATCGCGGCTGCGACCCGATGACGTTCGCCAATTCCTTGCCCGCCAACTGGAGGCGCACAGGACGTCTTCCAACGCATCGCGTCTCGCAGCGGCGCTACGCAGCTACCTTCGCTATCGGGCAACCTGCGGCGATCCGGTAGGCAAGCTCACTGCCGTCATCCTGAATCCCGTTCACTGGAAGCTGGCGTCCTTACCACGCGCGCTCAAACCGGACGAGATCGAGCGCCTGCTGAACTCATTCACCGACGATCTTCGTTGGCCAAGGCGCGGTTACGCCATCATTCGTTGCGCATTGGATATGGGACTGCGGTCGTGCGAGATCGCCAATCTGAAGATCGGCGACATCGACTGGCGTGCCGGGATCGTAACGCTACGGGGCACAAAGTCGCTGCGACAGGACGTACTGCCCTTGCCGATGGAAACCGGACAGGCGCTGGCGAACTATCTCCAGAACGAAAGACCGCACACCGCCAATCCTTCGGCCTTCGTTCCGCGCCTCGGGAATCATGATCGACCGATGACTGCCGGTGCAGTTCGAGGCGTGATCCGATGGGCGTAT
>JAPLQZ010000107.1 GCA_026399415.1 Rhodocyclales bacterium
TCTGTTCGGCACGCCGCGCCGCGTGGCGCTGGGGATTGCCGCCGCGGAAGGCGAAGAGAGCGAAAGCGCTGACTGGAAGACCCGCCTGCGCGAAGTCGGGACCTTGCTGGCCTACCTCAAGGAGCCGGAGCCGCCGAAGGGCCTGAAGGACGCGTGGGACAAGCTGCCGGTGCTGAAGCAGGTGCTCAACATGGCGCCCAGGGTGGTCAGCTCGGCGCCATGTCAGGAAGTCATTTGGGAGGGCAGGGATGTCGATCTGGGACGCCTGCCGGTGCAGACCTGCTGGCCGGGCGACGCCGGACCGCTGATCACCTGGGGCATGGTCGTCACGCGCGGCGCGCAGAGGACGCGACAGAATATTGGCATCTACCGCCAGCAGGTCATCGCGCCGAACAAGGTCATCATGCGCTGGCTGGCGCATCGCGGCGGCGCGCTGGATTTTCAGGAGCATTGCGCGGCCCGGCCCGGCGAACCTTTCCCGGTCGCGGTGGTGATCGGCGCCGATCCGGCGACGATACTGGCGGCGGTGACGCCGGTGCCCGATACGCTTTCGGAATACCAGTTCGCCGGGTTGCTGCGCGGCGCCAAGACGGAACTGGTGAAGTGCATCGGCTCGGATTTGCAGGTGCCGGCATCGAGCGAGATCGTGCTGGAAGGCTTCATTAATCCCGGCGAAACTGCCTCAGAGGGCCCGTTCGGCGACCACACCGGCTATTACAACGAGGTAGCCGAGTTTCCGGTGTTCACCATCGAGCGCATCACCCTGCGCCGCGATCCGATCTACCATTCCACCTACACCGGCAAGCCGCCCGACGAGCCGGCGATGCTCGGCCTGGCCCTCAACGAAGTGTTCGTTCCGCTGCTGCAAAAGCAGTTTCCCGAGATCACCGATTTCTACCTGCCGCCCGAGGGTTGTTCCTACCGCATGGCGGTGGTCAGCATCAGGAAGCAGTATCCGGGGCATGCCAAGCGGGTGATGTTCGGCATCTGGAGCTTCCTGCGCCAGTTCATGTACACCAAGTTCATCATCGTCACCGACGACGATGTCGATGTGCGCTCCTGGCCCGAGGTGATATGGGCGCTCACCACCCGTGTCGACGCGGCGCGCGACACGCTGATTGCCGAGAACACGCCCATTGACACCCTCGATTTCGCTTCCCCGGTGGCGAGCCTCGGGAGCAAAATGGGCATCGATGCGACCAACAAGTGGCCGGGTGAGACCACGCGCGAATGGGGTCGCCCGATCGCCATGGACCCGGCCGTAAAAACGCGCATTGACGCGCTCTGGCAACAATTGGGATTGTAGGAGAGAGATCAATGACCGAAACCGAAACGATTCCGCCGCAACAGGAACTGGACGGTGACCTGGAGGGTCCGCGTGCCTGGTGCCACGTGATGTACGGGCTGCATGCGCTGTCGGCCGTTTCCGGGATACTCAGTTCGGCCACGATTGTCGGCGCCTTCGTCTTCGGCTGGCCGTCGATCATCGCCGTGATCATCAACTACGTCACCCGCGACCGGGTGCGCGGCACCTGGCTGGCGACGCACTGGCGCTGGCAATTGCGCAGCTTTTGGTTCGCCGCGCTGTGGCTGCTGCTGGCCGGCCTGCTGGTGATCACCCTGATCGGCATTCCGGCGGCATTCATGGTCATCGTCGGCACCGGGCTGTGGGTACTCTACCGCGTGATCCGCGGCTGGATGGCGCTGCTGGACCGGCGGGCGATGCCGGTGCCGGCACCCTGACGCCGGCGCGAATCCTTTGCGCGGCATCCGCGCAAGCGTTCCGGCTTGCGCTTGCAGGGAATGAA
>JAPLQZ010000117.1 GCA_026399415.1 Rhodocyclales bacterium
CAAGCAGAAACTGACGTTGTGGCATGTGCTGCAGGGCATCGCCGCGGTGCTGGTGACGGTGCTTGCCGCGCTTTGGTTGGCCAGCGCGATCGAGGCGCGGCTGAATGCGGCGACCGGGCTCGACAACAATCTGCGCGCGGTGCTGGCGCGACTGTCCCGGGCGTTGCTGATACTGCTGGCGGTGCTGATCGGTTTGCCGATGGTCGGCATCGATCTGACCACCCTGTCGGTATTCGGCGGTGCGCTCGGGGTCGGCCTCGGTTTCGGCCTGCAGAAGATTGCCAGCAACTACGTGTCCGGTTTCATCATCCTGCTCGACAATTCGATCCGCATCGGCAACATCATCACCGTCGGCAGCGACCGCGGCGAAGTGACGCGCATCACCACGCGCTATACCGTGCTGAAGAACCTGAGCGGCGTCGAAGCGCTGGTGCCCAATGAACTGCTGGTCGGCTCGGTGGTGCAGAACGAGTCCTACAGCGACCCGCACGTGCGCATCGCGCTGCCGGTGCAGGTCAGTTACGACAGCGATCTCGAACGCGCCATGGCCATCATGGTCGCCGCGGCAAAGGCGCAATCACGCGTACTGGCCGACCCGGCGCCGGCGGTATTGCTGCTGGCTTTCGCCGATTCGGGCATCAACCTCGAACTCGGTTTCTGGGTTGCCGATCCCGAGGCGGGTGTGGGCAGCTTGCGCTCGGAGATCAACCTGGCGATCTGGGGCGAGTTCAAGGTGGCCGGCATTGCGATTCCATTTCCGCAACGCGAGATTCGAATTCTCGGTGGAGCAGAGCATGACTGATACCCGATTGATCCACGGCTTCCATGCCGTCACCGCCAAGCTGCGCCACGCCGCCGACGACGTCAGGGAAATCACCGTGGCCGAGGGGCGTCAGGACGGGCGCATGCGCGACCTGTTGCGCCTGGCGGAGGCCCATGGCGTGCGCGTGATCCTATCCGATGCCAAACGTCTGGACGGCATGACCGGCGGCGCGCAGCACCAGGGCGTGGTGGCGAAGGTCGCCGCCCAGGCGAAGCATGTGACGCTGGACGATGTGCTCGACGGGCTGGCGGAACCGGCGCTGCTGCTGGTGCTGGACGGCATTACCGATCCGCACAACCTCGGCGCCTGCCTGCGGGTGGCCGACGCCGCCGGCGCGCACGCGGTGGTGGCGCCGAAAGACAAGGCCTGCGGCCTCAATGCAACAGTCATCAAGGTGGCGAGCGGTGCCGCCGACACGGTGCCCTACATCGTGGTGACCAACCTGGCGCGCAGTCTGCGCGAGATGCAGGAACGCGGCATCTGGGTCATCGGCGCCGAAGGCTCCGCCGAGCGCGAGCTCTATGCCATCGACCAGAAAGGCCCCTGCGCCTGGGTGCTCGGCGCCGAGGGCGACGGCATGCGCCGCCTGACGCGCGAGACCTGCGACGAACTGGCGCGGATTCCGATGCATGGCAGCGTGGAAAGCCTCAACGTTTCCGTCTCGGCCGGCATCTGCCTGTTCGAGGCGCGGCGGCAGCGGGGCGTTTGAGACTGGCCAGCCTCAGGTAACACTCTGCCCGTCGGGTTGTCGGCCCGGTCCGACGGTCGCGGACAGCGGTTTCGCTAAAACCGATTGACTGGCCCCGCCCAGGAACCGGGCAATCAAGCAAACGGACGCAAGTCTGGAAGTGTCGGGTTATGGCGACACTAGCCGCTGCTCCTGTGATGATCAAAACTTGGCCTATCCGAATTTCACAACGCGATAGGAGACGGGCAATGAGCAATCAATACCAGCTGTTCATCACCACGGCAGATGCGCCGCGTCTCGTCCGCCGGCGTTCCTACGATGGCGACGATTGTCTTGAAGTTCGAGACCTTGTTACCCGCCTGACCATACGGGTTCGCGCCCAGGAAGTTTCGCTGTATCGGCATACGCTGTTGCTGGAGGGAACGGAGTACCAGATATTGAATGTGACCGGACCGTCGGCTTTTCGCCGCGGTTCTGTTTTCATTCGTAGTTCCCAGCGGGGCTTCAGCCCGTCACGGAGGTGACGTTCTGGACCAAGCATTGAACCCGTTTGGCGGATCAAGGCTTCAATGGAATGCGCTGGCAGACGATGGCGGAGTGCAGAAGCACGATCGGTGGAATGGCTTGCCCGTCAGCAAGGCCAATGTGCGTTTTGACCCGGCCGGCAAGGTCGTGGAAATCTTTATCAGCACAGATCAAACCATGGCCACCGTCAGGGAAATCAGAGACCCGATCAACAGGATATGCGGATTCAAGGAGAAAGATTGGGACATGACCACCAGCGGCAACTTCCTTTCCGGCACCGCTGAGAACTCCCGGTGCAGCGCCAAATACTTGCCGGAGGACGAAAAGAGGACGAAAAGTACTGGACATACTCGATCAGACGGCTGGCAAAGATGGCGAAGTAAACGCTGCGCGTAGTCCCGATTTCACCCGGGAGGATGCAAGCCCGGACGCTTTCCGCTTGACATTTGAAATAAGAATACCTAAGTTGTATTCAGTCTGCGGGCGATGTGATCTGTGAAACGCAGAGCGGAATCCGCCGCCCCTTTTGCCATGGCCTGGCGAAATCGATCCGACAAGGCGTTGCCCTCATGAACGCCACCAACAGGAGAAGATGACATGAATACCGGTTTTGGCAGGTTGCCGCAGGTGCTTGGTGCGCTGGTTCTGGGAATGTTCGTCGCCTGCTCGACAGGAGTCCTGGCCGCCGACGATAGTGCGGCCTTGGCGGGGCTCAAAGAAGGCAAGATTGCATTCGACATCCATGAAGGCAATCCCAAGCTTCTGCTGGCCAAACTCAATGTCATCGACGAGACCCGGCAATCGCTGCTCCAGCAAGGCGTGAAGCCGCATTTCATCCTGGCATTCCGTGGGCCGGCGACGAAACTCGTGCAGACCGACCAGGAAAAGATCAAGCCGGAAGACCGTGAGCTGGCCGCGAAAGTCGCCGCTCGGATCAAGGAAATGAGCAAAGCCCCGGGGGTTGAAGGGTTCGAGCAGTGTGCCGTCGCATCGCGGACACAGGAAACCAAAACCGAACTCGTCCTGCCCGAGATTCGCGTCGTCGGCAATGGCTTCATTTCGCTGATGGCATACCAGGCCAGGGGCTACGCTTACATCACTCCTTGAGCCTGGTCCCGGACGCGTCCCGGCCTACTTCTTCTGATAGGTATCCAGCTTGATCCCTTCGCGCGCAATCGCGGCAGCGACCGGCGGCACCGCTGCGAGACGATCGACGTAAGTCTTGTAAGTCGGCAAGGATGCGGGATCGATACCGGCGAGACCTCCCCAGCGCAGAAAG
>JAPLQZ010000237.1 GCA_026399415.1 Rhodocyclales bacterium
CCACACCTCACCAAGCAACCAAGGAGACACACATGGCTAGCATCGAAGTCAGCGGCAAGTCCTACGAAACCGACGAAGAAGGCTATCTGGTCAACCTCGCCGAATGGAACGAGGACGTCGGCACCTACCTCGCGCAAACCGAAAGCGTCGAGATGACCGAATCGCACTGGGAAGTCATCAACTTCCTGCGCGACTACTACAACGAATTCCAGATCGCCCCGGCCGTGCGCGTGCTGACCAAGGCCATCGGCAAGAAGCTCGGCCCGGAAAAGGGCACCAGCCAGTACCTCTACGACCTGTTCCCCTACGGTCCCGCCAAGCAGGCCTGCAAGATCGCCGGCCTCGCCAAGCCGACCGGCTGCGTCTGATCTACAAACTCACCGCAGAGGCGCAGAGACGCAGAGGTAGCGCAGAGAAAGTCATGAATAAACGGTTCTCCATCTGTTTTTCTCTGCGAGCTTTTCTCCGCGCCTCCGCGCCTCCGCGGTAAGCCTTTGCCCTTCCAGCCCTCATGCCCATCTTCTTCGCGATCCTGTTCTACGCCGCCACGCTGATTCTCGTCGGCGGCGTCGCGTACAAGGTCTATGACTACGCGCGCACGCCGGCGCCGCTATGCATTCCCACCACGCCGGCGCCGACCACCACGGGCGGCGTGGTCTTGCGCATGTTCCGCGAAGTGGCGTTTTTTGAAAGCCTGTTCAAGGCCAACCTGTGGATCTGGGCGCTGGGCTGGCTGTTCCATGTCAGCCTGGCACTGGTGCTGCTGCGCCATCTGCGCTACTTCACCGAGCCGGTGAACTTCATCATCGCCTTCATCCAGCCTTTCGGCATGTACGCCGGTTTCGCCATGGCCGCCGGTCTGGCCGGGCTCTGGGCGCGACGCTTCCTGGTGGAGCGCATCCGCTACATCTCGACCCCCTCCGATCACCTGATGCTGGCACTGCTGCTCGGCATTGCCGTCAGCGGCCTCTTGATGAAGTTCGTCAATCACACGGACGTCGTTGCGGTGAAAGCCTTCTTCCTCGGCCTGATGGTATTCGAGATCAATCCGCTGCCGGCGCACCCCGCCCTTTACCTCCATCTGTCGATGGTCGCACTGCTGATGATCATCTTCCCCGTCAGCAAACTGCTGCATGCCCCCGGCGTGTTCTTCTCGCCGACCCGCAACCAGGTCGACAACCCGCGTGAAGTACGCCATCTGGCGCCCTGGGCAGCCAAATTCGAGACGAAGAACTAGATGAAACTGCCCCCACGCTCGCTTCGTTCGCTGCCCCCCCGGGGGGCGCAGGCCTCCCTTGGGACGGCCCGGCGGGAGACCTGACATGGCCGACGCAACCACACCCGTCGCCGTAGCGCCAGCGCCAACTCCTGCGGTGGGCAAACCGACCGTCAAGGCCAAGCAGGAAGTCCCGGCCTTCCGCGAGTTCCCCACCATAACGGCCCTGTTACCGGATTCGATGGCCGACTCCAACCCCTATGTCTCTGCCGGCGTGCTCAACGAGGCGCTTGGCTTCCCCGGCACGCTGGTCGATGGCTGGGAACAGAAAGCGGTCGCCAAGATGGGCGAACTGCTCGGCAAATACCGCTCGCTCAAGGTGTACATGGATGCCTGCGTGCACTGCGGCGCCTGTACCGACAAGTGCCACTATTTCATCGGCACCGGTGATCCGAAGAACATGCCGGTGGCGCGCCAGGATCTGATGCGCTCGGTGTATCGCCGCTACTACACGCTGCCCGGCAAGCTGTTCCCCAAGCTGGTCGGCGCCCGCGACATGACCAAGGATGTGCTCGACGACTGGTTCCGCTACTACAACCAGTGTTCCGAATGCCGCCGCTGCTCGGTGTTTTGCCCCTACGGCATCGACACCGCCGAAGTCACCATGGCGGCCAAGGAAATCATGGACAGCGTCGGTCTCGGTCACAAGTACGTGAACGAGATCATGGGCAAGGTGCACAAGATCGGCAACAACCTCGGCCTGCCCGGCCCGGCGCTGGAGAACACCCTGGAAGGGCTGGAAGAGGACGTACTGGAAGAGACCGGCGCCGCCGTCAAGTACCCGCTCGACGTCAAGGGCGCCGAAGTGCTGCTGGTCACCCCCTCGGCCGACTTCTTCGCCGAGCCGCATGTCGACAGCCTGATCGGCTACGGCAAGGTCTTCCATGCCGCCGGCATCTCCTGGACCCTGTCGTCGAAAGCCTCCGAAGCCGGCAACTTCGGCATGTTCATCGGCAACTACGAACAACTGCGCAAGATCGCGCTGCGCGTGCGCGAAGCCGCCCTGGAACTCGGCGTCAAGCGCATCGTGGTCGGCGAATGCGGCCACGCCTGGCGCGTCGCCTATTCCTTCTGGAACACCCTGGTCGGCATAGGCGCCGGCGCCAGCGATCCCTTCGCCATCGAGTTGCAGAAGCAGCTCGATCCGAACTACAGGCAGCCATCGCATATCTGCGAGGTGACCTGGGATCTGATCCAGCAGGGCCGGCTCAAATTCGACAAGTCGGCCAACGACCACCGCATCATCACCTTCCACGACTCCTGCAACGTCGCCCGCGCCTCGCGCATGGGCGACATGGCCGGCGGCCAGTTCGAGATTCCGCGCAACATCATCCGGGCCGTCGCCAATCACTACGTCGAAATGGATCCGGACACGATACGCGAGAAGACTTTCTGCTGCGGCGGCGGCGGCGGCGTCCTCACCGACGAACTGCTCGACCTGCGCCTCAAGGGCGCCCTGCCGCGCATGGAAGCGATCAAGCAGGTGGCCGATCACGACCAGGTCAATTTCGTGGCCATGATCTGCGCCATCTGCAAGGCCCAATTCACCAAGGTGCTGCCCTACTACGGCTTCAAGATGAGCATGGCCGGCGGCGTGCACCAGTTGGTCAGCACCGCGATCGTGCTCAACAACGAGCAATGACGAACAAGACTTCAATGGAGACCTCCCATGTCCGCCACGACTGAAATCCAGCCCGAAAAACTCAACTTCCGCCGCTACAAGGAGGGGGACACCAAGGTCAAGCGCTGGCAGCAGCAGATTTTCCAGGCCAGCTATTCCTACAAGTGCCCGACCTACGTCCAGTCGACCCCGCCCTGCCAGGGTTCCTGCCCGTCCGGCGAAGATATCCGCGGCTACCTCAACATCGTGCGCGGCATCGAGAAGCCGCCCGCGGGCGCCCTGGGCGCCGACGGCAAGCCGATGACATGGCAGGAATACGCCTGGCGCCGCCTGACCGAAGCCAATCCCCTGCCTTCGGTGATGGGCCGCGTCTGTCCCGCGCCCTGCGAAACCGGTTGCAACCGCAATGAAGTCGAAGACCATGTCGGCATCAACTCGGTCGAGCATTACCTGGGCGACTGGGCCATCCAGAACGGCCTCAAGTTCAAGGCTCCCGAGCACAAGACGGGCAAGAAAGTCGCCGTCATCGGCGGCGGCCCGGCCGGCCTCTCGGCCGCCTACCACCTGACCCTCAAGGGCCACAGCTGCACGATTTTCGACGAGCACGAATTCCTCGGCGGCATGATGCGCTACGGCATTCCCGGCTACCGCACCCCGCGCGAGACCCTCGATGCCGAAATCCAGCGCATCCTCGATATCGGCGTTGAAGTGCATCTCAAGACCCGCATCGGCACCGATGTCACCCTCGAGCAACTGCGCGCCAGTTACGACTCGATCTTCCTCGGCCTCGGCGCCCAGGCCGGTCGCGCCCTGCCCATCGAGGGCGACGCCGCTGCCA
>JAPLQZ010000210.1 GCA_026399415.1 Rhodocyclales bacterium
AGCAGGTATCGCGCAGTACATCCAGACCATCGGCCTCTACAACACCAAGGCAAAAAACGTCGCGGCCCTGTCGCGACTGCTGCTGGAACGCCACTGCGGGGAAGTACCACATGACCGCGCCGCGCTCGAAGCCCTGCCCGGTGTCGGGCGCAAGACGGCCAATGTGGTGCTGAATATCGCCTTCAAGGAACCCACCATCGCGGTCGACACACACATATTCCGCGTCGGCAACCGCACCGGGCTGGCAGCGGGAAAGACCGTCGAGACAGTGGAACAGAAGCTGCTCAAGGTGGTGCCCGATGAATTCCGCCTGCACGCCCACCACTGGCTGATCCTGCACGGTCGCTATACCTGCAAGGCACGCTCGCCGGACTGCGTGCATTGCAACGTCTTCGATCTGTGCGCCTGCAAAGAGAAAAATGTTTAACCCTTCCCGCGACCAGGCCCGCCAGTTCCTGATCGACGCCTGGGCCAAGCGCCGCAACCGACTGCCCGGCACGCCGATGGATACCCTGGCCGCCGACCTGGTCGCGCTGCATCCCGAATACCACGCCCTGCTCGAAGCCGAGGATGCGCTGACGCGAGAATGGACGCCCGAGCAGGGCGAGACCAATCCCTTCCTGCACTTGTCCCTGCACCTGGCCATCGAGGAACAACTTTCCATCGACCAGCCGCCGGGCATTTGCGCCGCCTTCAACATCCTGCAAAGCCGCCGCGGCGACCGTCACGACGCACTGCACGCGGTGCTCGAGTGCCTCGGCGAAATGATCTGGCGCTCGCAGAAGAACGGCCTGCCGCCGGATGGCGAGGCCTATGTCGACTGCGTTCGCCGCGCCGCTGGCTAAGAGTCGGCGCTGACGATACGGTGAACTGCGCGGTGAAATGCGCGGCGACAAAGGCCCCGCTCTGGGATAATCTATTGCTTCAACCCTGAAAGAGAACACCATGCGCTTTGAAGGAACCACTACCTACGTCGCCACCCCCGACCTGATGCTGGCGGTCCAGGGCCTCTACGAATACGACGCGGTGTCGCGCCTGCGCGATTCGCAGTTGGGCGACGAGAAGGTAAAGGACATTGCCAACTACATCGTCAAGGGCGTTCTGTGGCAGGCCTTCGAGCAGGGCAAGCCGAGCGTGATCCTGATCGACGAAGTGGACAAGGCCGACATCGAATTCCCCAACGACCTGCTGCGCGAACTGGATCGCATGGAGTTCTACGTCTATGAAACGCGGCAGACCGTCCGCGCCGCGGTGCGCCCGATCGTCATCATCACCTCGAACAACGAGAAGGAACTGCCCGACGCCTTCCTGCGCCGCTGCTTCTTCCACTACATCAAGTTTCCCGACAAGGAGACCATGGGGCGCATCGTCGATGTGCACTTTCCCAAACTGAAGCAGAACCTGCTGCGCGAGGCGATGGAAGTCTTCTTCGAACTGCGCGAAGTGCCGGGCATGAAGAAGAAGCCTTCGACCTCCGAACTGCTCGACTGGCTCAAGCTGCTGGTCGCCGAAGACATTCCGCCCGAGGCGCTGCGCTCGAAGGACCGCAAGACCGTGGTGCCGCCGCTGGCCGGCGCGCTGCTGAAGAACGAGCAGGACGTGCATCTGTTCGAGCGCCTGGTGTTCATGGCCCGCAACAATCGTTGATGCGCCGCTGAGTTTTCCTTAATTTCGCCGTCCCGCCAGCGCCGACTCTCCATGCTGATCGATTTCTTCCTCCACCTCAAATCCAAGAAGCTGCCGGTTTCCACGCGCGAGTTCCTCACGCTGCTGGAAGCGCTGAAGGAGCATGTCGCGGGCAACTCGATCGACGACTTCTACTTCCTCGCGCGCACCTGCCTGGTCAAGGACGAAACGCACTACGACAAGTTCGATCGGGCCTTCGGTGAGTATTTCAAGGGCGTGACACAGGTTCCCGGACTTGACGCCGACATTCCGGAAGAGTGGCTCAAGATGCTGATGAAGAAGCATCTGACGGCCGAGGAAAAGGCCAAGCTGGAAAAGCTCGGCTGGGACAAGCTGATGGAGGAATTCAAGAAGCGCCTCGAAGAACAGAAGGGCCGCCATGCCGGTGGCAGCAAGTGGATCGGCACCGGCGGCAGTTCGCCCTTCGGCCACGGCGGCTACCATCCCGAAGGCATCCGCATCGGCGGCGAATCGGCCGGCAACCGCACCGCGATCAAAGTCTGGGAAAACCGCGAATACCGCAACCTCGACGACACCGTCGAACTCGGCACGCGCAACATCAAGATCGCGCTGCGCCGGTTGCGCCGCTTCGCCCGCGAGGGCGCCGAGGACGAACTCGATCTGGACAGCACCATTGCCGGCACCGCGCGCAACGCCGGCTGGCTGGACATCAAGATGCGCCCCGAGCGGCACAACAAGGTCAAGGTGCTGCTGTTTCTCGACATCGGCGGCTCGATGGACGACCACATCAAGGTCTGCGAAGAACTCTTCTCCGCCGCCAAGAGCGAGTTCAAGCATCTGGAGTATTTTTACTTCCACAACTGCATCTACGACTACGTCTGGAAAGACAATCGCCGTCGCCACGGCGAGCGTTTCCCGCTGTGGGATGTGATGCACAAGTACGGCGAAGACTACAAGGTGGTGGTGGTCGGCGATGCCACCATGAGCCCCTACGAAGTCCTGCAGCCCGGCGGCTCGGTCGAATATTCCAACGAGGAGGCCGGCGCGGTCTGGCTGCAGCGCATGCTCGACACCTGGCCGCGTGCCGTATGGCTCAACCCGGAGCCGGAGCGTTTGTGGGACTATCGCCATTCCATCGAACTGATCCGCACCATTTTCAACAACCGCATGTTTCCGCTGACGCTCGCCGGCCTGGAGCGCGGCATGCGCGAACTCAACAAGTAAGTCTCGAAGCAAAGGACTACGCCATGCAAGCACGTCGCCGTACGCTCAAAGCCCTCGCCGCCGCCGGTCTGCTCGGCCCTGCCGGCATCTCCGGCCTGATCCGCGACGCACTGGCCAAGGGCGAGGTGCCTGTCAAGACCGGTCTGCAGAAAGTGCGCGGCGAGGTGATCGTCAACTATCGCGTCGCGACCGAAGGCCAGATCATCCGTCCCGGCGATACCATCGTCACCGGCCGCAACAGCGAAGCCATCTACGTGATCGGCCAGGATGCCTACATGCAGCGCGAGCTGACCACGGTCAGCTTCGGCGCCGACGCGCTGCAGAACCTGATGCGGGTGGTATCGGGCAAGATTCTCTCGGTCTTCGGCAAGGGCGCCAAGTCCATCCGGGTATCGACCGCCACCATAGGCATACGCGGTACCGGCTGCTACATCGAGGACGAGGGCACCGGTACCAATGCGCGCACTTATTTCTGCCTCTGCTACGGCAGCGCCGAACTGACACCCACTGCCGCGCCGCAGGAAAGTGAAAGCTACAGCACCATGCACCATGACAAGCCGATGTACATCCACAACGACATGAAAATGGCGAAGATGATGGTGCCGGCCGGCGTCATCAATCACGGCGACGCCGAACTCGAACTGCTGGAAAGCCTGGTCGGGCGCTTGCCGCCGTTTTATGGGCAGGGCGGGCCGCGCTACTGACTCGATTCAAGCCGAGAGATTTTCCGGATCAGCTCGCATCGAACATCGGCGGGGCGACCTTGATGATTTCCGCTATGGTGGTCAGCCCCGCCGCGACCTTCTTGGCCCCGGCGATGCGCAGCGGTTTCATGCCTTCGCGCATGGCCGGTTCGGGCAGCTTCGACAGCTCGGCCCCGTGCGCCACCAGCCTTTTAACCTCGACCGACATCGGCATGA
>JAPLQZ010000070.1 GCA_026399415.1 Rhodocyclales bacterium
CCTGGGTCAGCACGATCTCGGGGGCAACTCGCATTTACTTCTCCACTCTGCACGTATTGTGCATTGGAGAAGAGAAATTGATATAAGTTTCATCAAGAACGCAACACTACACTAGCGGCCATGTACGGAATCCCGGCGAGCGAAGCGGATTCATTCTACCAGTGGGCGCCGCGGCCTCCTGACGGCAAGGCCGGTTGAAGCCGGGCGCGTTTTTGGAGGATAATCAATTCACGTCTCACTCGCATTCTTCCTGATTTTCAACACACAATTATCGGAGCAGGCATGAGTACTTCCCTTATCAAGGTTCCCGCACAAGGCCAGAAAATTGTTCCAGGCCAGCCGATTCCTGACAATCCTGTGATTCCCTTTATCGAGGGCGATGGCATTGGCGTGGACATCACACCGGTCATGCAAAAAGTGGTGGACGCCGCCGTCGCAAAATCCTACGGTGGCAAGCGCAAGATCTCGTGGATGGAGGTCTATGCCGGAGAAAAGGCCACTCGCCTGTACGGCCCCGACGTCTGGCTGCCGGCAGAAACAATTACGGCATGCAAGGAATACTCGGTCTCGATCAAGGGACCTCTGACCACGCCGGTGGGCGGTGGCATTCGTTCGCTGAACGTTGCCTTGCGCCAGGAGATGGATTTGTACCAGTGCGTGCGCCCGGTACGGTATTTCAGGGGAATTCCGTCACCACTCAAGGATCCGAGCAAGACCGACATGGTTATCTTCCGTGAGAATACGGAAGACATCTATTGTGGCATCGAATGGCAAGCCGAATCGGCGCCGGCAAGGAAGCTCATCAAGTTCCTGCAGGAAGAAATGGGCGTGACGAAGATTCGCTTTCCCAACACGTCCGGCATCGGTATCAAGCCGGTTTCGCGTGAAGGAACAGAGCGGCTGGTACGCGCTGCCATCAACTACGCCATTGCCAACAAACGCAAGTCCGTGACGATTGTGCACAAGGGCAACATAATGAAATACACGGAAGGTGGTTTCCGTGACTGGGCCTACGCACTGGCAAAGAATGAATTCGGCGGCGTCGAAATCGATGGTGGTCCGTGGCAGAAACTGCCCAACGGAATCGTCATCAAGGACGCCATTGCCGATGCCTTCCTGCAGCAGATTCTATTGAGGCCCGCAGAGTACGACGTGATCGCCACGCTCAACCTCAACGGCGATTACATTTCCGACGCATTGGCTGCCCAAGTGGGCGGCATCGGCATCGCCCCGGGTGCCAACATTTCAGACCTTTATGCCTGTTTCGAGGCGACGCACGGTACCGCGCCAAAATACGCCGGGAAGGATTATGTGAACCCCGGTTCCCTAATTCTTTCGGCTGAAATGATGTTGCGCCACATGGGCTGGGTGGAAGCTGCGGACCTCATCATAAAATCCATGGAAGCCGCAATCGGCGACAAGGTCGTAACCTACGACTTTGCCCGACTGATGGAAGGTGCCAGGGAAGTGAAATGCTCGGCGTTCGGCCAGGCAATGATCGATCGCATGTATCGGGCGGGCTTTGATTTTTCGGAGCCGGAATTACCCGGCCATCGAAAAAATCCAGGACATCAAGGCTTCTGGATGTTCGACGCTTGCTTGCCCTTGGGGCCTTGCACCACGTCGAAAGTCACCTTGTCGCCTTCCTTGAGGGACTTGGATCCAGCCATGTTGATGGCCGAGAAATGAGCGAACAGATCTTCGCTGCCGTCATCCGGGGTAATAAAGCCAAAACCTTTGGCGTCGTTGAACCACTTAACAGTACCAGTTGCCATGTAACTTTTTCCTTAATCAAAAACGAACGAATCGGCCACCGCTGCGGGCTGCAAAACACCGCACCCCGGCCGGGGCATGTTTGAGGTTCAAGCTCGGTATAGCAGAGGGGGCCAAGCGGCGATTCAGAGGAGCTGCAATAAGACAGACTGTGAGACGACCGTAGGTCACTGCGGGGGAATTTGAACTAAACACCGTTCGCGTTTTACGCACATTGTCAAGCAGCGTCAAGAACTTTCGATGTTGCATCGCACATCCCTGACTCTTGCATATTGGACAATCAGCCCAAAATACCGTGGCATCGGCACCCTATTCCCCTCTTTTTCGTGGTGTTGAACTGCGCAGGAATCACATTAGAATCCAGTCATGGTTACACGCAAGCAAGTCGGGCCGGAGGGTGGTGCTGCATTGGCGCCGGAGCAGAGCCGCACCAAACCACCACCGATGTACAAGGTATTGCTGCTCAACGACGACTTTACTCCGATGGATTTCGTCGTAATAGTGCTGGAAAAGTATTTTGGTTTGTCGCGCGAGCAGTCGACGCAAGTCATGCTGAGGGTGCATCGTGAAGGAAAAGGTGCCTGCGGAGTGTATCCCCACGATGTGGCTGCGACAAAGGTTGAACAGGTGAGCGAATTTTCACGTCGGCACCAGCACCCGCTGGCTTGCGTGATGGAGGAAAACTGATGATTGCGCAGGAACTTGAAGTCAGCTTGCACATGGCCTTTGTCGAAGCCCGGCAGAAGCGCCACGAATTCATCACCGTCGAGCATCTTCTGCTGGCGCTGCTGGACAACCCCTCCGCCGCCGAAGTGCTGCGCGCCTGCGCGGCTGACAACGAAGGCTTGCGCAAGGAACTGCTGACTTTCATCAACGAGCACACACCAACCGTAACCGGCAGTGATGAAATCGATACACAACCGACGCTCGGGTTCCAGCGCGTAATCCAGCGCGCCATCCTTCATGTCCAGTCGTCGGGAAAGAAGGAAGTCACCGGGGCGAACGTGCTGGTCGCGATCTTCGGCGAGAAGGACTCGCATGCCGTCTTTTTCCTGCAACGCCAGAACGTGACGCGGCTGGACGTGGTGAACTTCATTTCCCACGGCATCACCAAGACACCGCAACCGAGGGGCAAGGAAGAACCGGCGGAGACCGAAGCCGAGACGCAGGAGAAAGGCGGCGCGCTGGAGAACTTCACGCAAAACCTCAACCAATTGGCGCTGACCGGCAAGATTGATCCACTGATCGGTCGCGACAAGGAACTGGAGCGGGTTATCCAGACCTTGTGTCGTCGCCGCAAGAACAACCCGCTCCTGGTCGGTGAAGCGGGCGTTGGCAAGACAGCCATCGCGGAAGGCCTTGCGCGCCACATTGTCGAAGGAAGCGTACCGGAGATTCTTGCCAATGCCACCGTGTATTGTCTGGATATGGGCGCACTCCTCGCCGGGACCAAGTATCGAGGCGACTTCGAACAGCGCCTGAAGGGTGTGCTCAAACAGTTGGCGGACAACCCCAATGCCATTCTGTTCATTGACGAAATCCACACTCTGATAGGCGCCGGCGCGGCATCCGGTGGAACGATGGACGCCTCCAATCTACTCAAGCCCGCTTTGGCATCTGGAGCTCTGAAGTGCATTGGGGCCACCACATACACCGAGTTTCGCGGCGTGTTCGAAAAGGATCATGCGCTGTCGCGTCGTTTCCAGAAGGTCGATGTCAATGAGCCATCGGTGGATGAAACCGTCTCGATTCTTCGCGGCCTCAAGTCCCGCTTCGAAGAACACCACGGCGTCAAGTATTCCGCCGCTGCGATTTCCAGCGCGGCTGAATTGGCGGCCAAGTACATCAATGACCGCCATCTGCCGGACAAAGCGATCGACGTTATCGACGAGGCGGGCGCCGCCCAGCGCATCCTGCCGAAATCAAAACAGAAAAAGACCATCGGCAAACTCGAAATTGAAGAGGTCGTCGCCAAGATTGCGCGCATCCCGCCGCAGCACGTTTCAGCCGACGACCGTTCGGCGCTGAAAAATCTTGACCGCGATCTGAAAAACATGGTTTTCGGCCAGGACGCCGCCATCGATGCGCTGGCCAGGGCGATCAAGATGTCGCGCTCCGGGCTGGGAGACCCGCAGAAGCCCATCGGCAGCTTCCTGTTTTCAGGCCCTACCGGCGTCGGGAAAACCGAGGTGGCCCGGCAACTGGCCTACGGCATGGGCATCGAGTTGATCCGCTTCGACATGTCGGAATATATGGAGCGCCACGCTGTCAGCCGGCTGATCGGCGCGCCGCCCGGCTATGTTGGTTTTGATCAGGGCGGACTGCTCACCGAAGCCGTGACCAAGAAGCCGCACGCCGTGCTGCTGCTGGACGAAATCGAGAAGGCTCATCCCGAGGTATTCAATATTCTGCTGCAGGTCATGGACCACGGCACCTTGACCGACAACAATGGCCGCAAAGCGGATTTTCGCAATGTGGTGATCGTCATGACCACCAATGCCGGAGCCGAAGCCTTGCAGAAGACCAGCATAGGCTTCACCGCCAACAAGAGCCAAGGCGACGAAATGGCCGACATCAAGCGCATGTTCACACCCGAGTTCCGCAATCGGCTTGATGCCATCATCTCGTTTCGCGCGCTCGATGCGCAAATCATCTTGCGCGTGGTGGACAAGTTCCTCATGCAACTTGAAGGGCAACTTCATGAGAAGAAGGTTGAGACCATCTTCACCGACGCGCTGCGCGCCTGGCTGGCAGAAAAGGGCTTCGATCCTCTTATGG
Source organism: Rhodocyclales bacterium (assembly GCA_026399415.1). Taxonomy (GTDB): domain Bacteria; phylum Pseudomonadota; class Gammaproteobacteria; order Burkholderiales; family Rhodocyclaceae; genus Sulfuritalea. Next base: position 4,552 of record JAPLQZ010000070.1, read on the forward strand.
GTGCAAGGCCTATGGCGCGCCTGATCCAGGACACGATCCGCTCTGCGCTGGCCGACGAATTGCTGTTTGGGAAACTGGTTCACGGCGGTCGTGTCACGATTGATCTCGACGAACATGACAAGGTCGTGCTCAAGTTCGAAGAAACGACCAAAACGCCGCCCGTTGCATCCGCAATTTAGGCATGGTGCGGCGGCCGGCGAGGTTCGCGGGCCACGTCATTGCTGAACCTATCCAACACCCATGGACTTGCTCACCGCCGATCTCTGCGACACCCATGAGGGCCCGGTGCGTGTCGTCGAACCCATGTTCAGCAGCTTCGGCGGCCGCACCGCATTTCACGGCCGCATCGCCACGCTAAAACTTTTTGAAGATAACTCGCTTGTCAGACAAGCGCTCGAATCGCCTGGAGAAGGCCGTGTGCTGGTGATCGACGGCGGCGGCAGCCTGCGCCGGGCGCTGGTCGGCGATCAACTCGCGGCATTGGGGGTCGCCAACGGATGGGTTGGCATGGTGGTCTATGGCTGCATCCGCGACTCCCGTGCCATCGGCGAGATGGACATAGGTGTTTATGCGATCGACACCCATCCGATGAAAACGGTAAAGAGGAATGTCGGCGAGGCCGATATCCCGGTGGTTTTCGGCGGCGTCACCTTCGTTCCTGGCGAATGGCTGTATGCCGACGAAGATGGCGTAATTGTCAGTGCCAAAGCCTTGCACTAAGCAGTACTCTTCTATAAGACATATATCATTTAAGTTAAAAATAATTTTTTATCGCGAAACGCTTCCCGTATTACGGAATTACGCTTGTACATTATTGTTAGATAACAGTAAATAATTTTCACCACTCTTATATAAGACTATTGCTGCGCTGCAAAATCCTCTCTATACTGTCGTCACTGCTCCTGCTTGGAGCATCCCCTTCGACAAAGACCCTACAGAGGATTGAACATGACTGATCGCAAAGCACAAGCCGCCGCCCTAGCCAAGGATTGGGCCGAAAATCCCCGCTGGAAAGGCATCAAGCGCGGATACAGCGCAGACGACGTCGTGCGCCTGCGCGGCACCTTCCCCATCGAACACACCCTCGCCCGCCGCGGCGCGGAAAAGCTTTGGGCCCTGGTCAACGGCGCCGCCAAGAAAGGCTACGTGAATTCCTTCGGTGCGATCACCGCCGGCCAGGCCATGCAGCAGGCGAAGGCCGGCCTCGAAGCCGTCTACCTCTCCGGCTGGCAGGTCGCCGCCGACGGCAACACCTCCGAGACCATGTACCCCGACCAGTCGCTGTACGCCTACGACTCGGTGCCGACCATGGTTCGTCGTATCAACAACACCTTCAAGCGTGCCGACGAGATTCAATGGTCGCGCGGCATCAATCCCGGCGACCCGGAGTTCATCGACTACTTCCTGCCCATCGTGGCCGATGCAGAGGCCGGCTTTGGCGGCGTGCTCAACGCCTTCGAACTGATGAAGAACATGATCACTGCGGGCGCCGGGGCGGTACATTTCGAAGACCAACTCGCCGCAGTCAAGAAGTGCGGCCACATGGGCGGCAAGGTCCTCGTGTCGACCCAGGAAGCCGTCGAGAAACTGATGTCAGCGCGTTTCGCCGCCGATACGATGGGCGTTTCCACGCTCATTCTGGCCCGCACCGACGCCGAGGCCGCCAACCTGCTGACCTCCGACCACGACGTCAACGACAAGCCGTTCTGCACCGGCGAGCGTACGCCAGAAGGCTTCTACCGCGTCAAGAACGGCCTCGAGCAGTCCATCAGCCGGGGCGTCGCCTACGCACCCTACGCCGACCTGGTCTGGTGCGAGACCGGCAAACCGGACGTTGGCTTCGCCCGTGAGTTCGCCCAGGCGGTACAGGCCAAGGCACCCGGCAAACTGCTGGCCTACAACTGCTCGCCGTCATTCAACTGGAAGAAGAACCTCGACGACAAGACCATCGCCAAGTTCCAGGAAGAACTCTCGGCGATGGGCTACAAATATCAGTTCATCACACTGGCCGGCATCCACATCAACTGGTTCCAGACGTTCCAGTTCGCCCATGCCTACGCCCGCGGCGAAGGCATGAAGCACTACGTGGAGATGGTGCAGGAGCCTGAGTTCGCCGCCCGCGACAAGGGCTACAGCTTCGTTTCGCACCAGCAGGAAGTCGGTGTCGGCTACTTCGACGATGTCACCACAGTGATTCAGGGTGGCGCGTCATCGGTCACCGCGCTGCATGGCTCGACCGAAGAAGAACAGTTCCAGTAAGTCGGCATCGGGGTAGTGCAGACAAAAGGCTGGCCTCCACAAGGGGCTGGCCTTTTTCATTTGTGCCTTGGAAATTACCTTTTGCGCTTCTTGGTAGAGGGCATCTGCTCTCGTACCAGATCGAACAGTTCAAACACTGTCATTCCGCAGGCATTTGCGATGACCTCTATGGCATTGATCGTCGGATTCGCCTTCCCGTTCTCGATCCGGCTCAAGTACGTTTGGAAGAAGCCGCACCGTTCCCCGAACACGACCTGGCTCTGGCCAGTCTGCAGGCGCAATTCGCGTATGCATTCGCCAATCTGTTTGGAGAGAGTGGATTTCACACCGCGAACTGTCCGCGATATGCTCTAATTCACATAAACACTAATTCGTATATTTCATCGACTACGTTCTTTGATGTAGATCGTGGCCGTAGGAGACCTAGGGTGAAAATCAAGAACATTTTCCTTTACATATGGTTCTGCCTGCTGATGACTGCTGTTTCACCAGCCTATGCATTTAAGCTTCCCATTCCAGTCTTCTTTTCATGGGGTGGCGAGCGGATTATCAAGGTCGCAGATTTTCCGAACACAGATACTTTCAAAACACGCGGCGGGCAGCATGTCGATCCCGGCTACAGGTACAAGCAAATTACCCTTATTTTTACGCCTCTTTGGAACTACGACGGCCAATGGTGTGGGTATGTGGACGACTCTGGCCGTTATCTAGAGATCGATAAGACCAAGTTAGACGCTGCCGCTACTGCAGCAGGCATTTCTCTACCGGTAACGCCAAGCCTCCCCTTCTGGGAGGCCTATGGCGGCAAGTTGCTTTGGCTTGTTGTGATAGTCGTTATCGCAGTCGTTGGAAAATCAGGCAGCAAGAACGACGTGAATTCAAAGCCTACAGAATTTAAGGCGGGAGAATAGGCTCATCGGTCAGCAATGATGCTGACGCGTACAGAATGCACATCGCGAACTGCCCGCGATATGCTCTAATTCACATACACACTAATTCATATACACTGCTTTTGGATTGGAGTCCGCGCACGGATTCCCCCATCAACCTGATGACGAGTTCCCTACCATGCCCAACAAATTGACAGAAGCAGGTCAAAAGGCCAAGGAAGCATTGGAGCGCGCCCTAGCGAATGAGCATACTCAAGATGCTATTGCAAAGGCCAAGGCGGCTGGGAAGTCATTAGGCGATGAAGCAGAACGCATGGGCAAGGTTGTCGCTCGTTCGGACATGGCGAAGGATGCCGCCACAGGCGCAGCGATCGGTGCCTTGGTCGCCATACCAATACCTCTGATTGGTCCCATTGGAGGTGCGGCAGTGGGTGCAATGCTTGGTGTTTATAGAAGCATCACAAAATCGCAAAGTCGCGACGAGCAAACTGAAGTGTTGGATATCCACAGTGAATTGCTCAAGCTCGACGAATTGCGACAGAAGGGCATCATTACAGACGCCGAATTTGGTGTGCAGAAGAAGAAGCTCTTG
>JAPLQZ010000189.1 GCA_026399415.1 Rhodocyclales bacterium
ACAAGACGCGGCTCGGCATGTTCGTCCGCGCCGTGACGCAGAACCGCGCCATGGCGGGCTGCGTCGGCGTGCCGACGGGGCGCATCGACACCGTGGCTTTCGCCCTCGGCGCCGGTATCGCCGGTCTCGGGGGCGTCGCCCTGTCGCAAATCGCCAATGTCGGCCCCGACATGGGCCAGGGCTACATCGTCGATTCCTTCATGGTCGTCGTGCTCGGCGGAGTCGGCCAGCTGGCGGGCGCGGTGTGGGCGGCGCTAGGCCTCGGCATCGTCACCAAGTTCATCGAAAGCTGGGCCGGCGCCGTGATCGCCAAGATCGTCGTGCTGGTGTTCATCATCATGTTCATCCAGAAGCGCCCGCAGGGCCTGTTCGCCCTCAAGGGCCGGTTTGTCGAGAACTAGGATGAAACCTCTCATGGAATCGTTGTTGGCGCGGGATCGGGAGGGCGGGGCATTCTGCGCTGCTCATGTCACCCGTCGTCGCCCTTCGGGCTCCTCCTCCTTCTTTACTTCGCTGCGCAGAACGCCCCACCCTCCCGATCAGGTGACGCCGGTGTGGTTTGACGGCTGCAAGGCACAAGCGCATCCCGCCGGGGGAGGCAGGGGATCGACGCAGCGAGGTAAAGGGGGAGAGCCGGGCGCAGCCCGGCTCGGAGGACACGAGCAGCGACGGTCCCCTGCCTCCCTAGGCGCCCTCCGCCCTCTGTCAACGAACACGGGATTTCATGCTTCGTGGGCAGCCCAAAGCGTGGTGGAGCAACTGAGATGAAGCGTACTCCCTTCATCCTCCGTTTCCTCGGCGCCACGCCGAAAAAGGGCTGGATAGCCATCGCCATCGCCGCGGCGATCACGCTGGTGCTGCTGCCGGCGCTGCATCTGCTGGTGCCGGCAGGCAGTCCCTTCCACATCTCGGCCTACGTCATCACTCTGGTCGGCAAGATCATGTGCTACGCCATCGTCGCCGTCGCCATGGACCTGATCTGGGGCTACACCGGCATTCTCTCGCTCGGCCACGGCGTCTTCTTCGCCCTCGGCGGCTACGCCTTCGGCATGTACCTGATGCGCCAGATCGGGCGCGACGGCTCCTACCAGTCGGACCTGCCCGATTTCATGGTCTTCCTCGACTGGAAACAACTGCCCTGGTACTGGACCGGCTCGGATTCCATTCTCTGGTCGATCCTGCTGGTGCTCGTGGTGCCGGCGCTGGTGGCGCTGGTCTTCGGCTTCTTCGCCTTCCGCTCGCGCATCAAGGGCGTGTATTTTTCGATCATCACGCAGGCGATGACCTTCGCCGCGATGCTGTTCTTCTTCCGCAACGAAACCGGCTTCGGCGGCAACAACGGCTTCACCGACTTCAAGCGCATCCTCGGCCACAGCATCACCTCGCCCGGGATGCGCGTCAGCCTCTTCGCGCTGACCGCGCTGATGCTGCTGGCGACGCTGGTACTCGGCCGCTACCTGGTGACATCGAAACTAGGCCGCGTCCTGGCGGCGATCCGCGACGCCGAATCGCGCGTCATGTTCATCGGCTACAACCCGCTTTACTACAAGCTCTTCATCTGGACGCTGTCGGCGCTCTTGTGCGGCATCGCCGGCGCGCTCTACGTGCCGCAGGTCGGCATCATCAACCCGGGCGAAATGTCGCCGGCCAATTCCATCGAGATCGCGATCTGGGTCGCCGTCGGCGGCCGCGCCACGCTGATCGGGCCGGTGCTCGGCGCCTTCATCGTGAACCTGGCGAAGAGCTTCTTCACCGTCGCCTTTCCGGAGTACTGGCTGTTCTTCCTCGGTGCGCTGTTCGTCGGCGTCACGCTGTGGCTGCCGGACGGCGTGGTCGGCCTGTGGCGCAAGCTGCGCGACAAGCGCAAGCAGAGGAGTGCCGCATGAGCACCCCCAGCATCCTCCTGCTGCACGAGGTGACGGTCAGCTTCGACGGCTTTCGCGCGCTGAACGAGTTGTCGCTCGACATCGATGTCGGCGAACTGCGCTGCATCATCGGCCCCAATGGCGCCGGCAAGACGACGATGATGGACGTCATCACCGGCAAAACGCGGGCCGATCGCGGCAAGGTGATGTTCGACCAGAACATCGACGTGCGCCGCATGTCGGAAGCCGACATCGCGCATCTGGGCATCGGCCGCAAGTTCCAGAAGCCGACGATTTTCGAGAACCTGACGGTGTTCGAGAACCTCGA
>JAPLQZ010000167.1 GCA_026399415.1 Rhodocyclales bacterium
CCACCAACGGCGAAATCAACAGCAGACCAAGGAATCCGGCGAGCAGCAGGCGCCGCGCCATCACTCATCCTCCTCGACATGACGCGTGGTCAGCGAGCGCCATACCAATACCGGAATGATTAGGGTGAACACGATCACCTCCTTGAAGGCGGAAGCCCAGAAGGAGGAGAAGGCCTCCAGCAAACCAACCAGGATCGCACCGGCGGCCGCAACCGGGTAACTGGTGAGTCCGCCAACGATGGCGCCAACAAAGCCCTTGAGGCCGATGAGGAAACCCGTGTCGTAATAGACCGTGGTGATAGGAGCGATCAGAATCCCCGAAAAAGCACCAATCAGGGCGGCTAGCAGAAAGGAAAGCCTTCCCGCCATCACCGTCGAGATGCCCATCAGGCGCGCCCCGGTTCGATTCATTGCTGTGGCGCGCAAGGCCTTGCCGTAGATGGTGCGCTCAAAAAATACGAACAGCACCACGATCAACAACAAGCTGGCGCTCACGACCCACACCGTCTGACCGCTTACCGTCACCAGCCCGAGATGGAAGCTGGCATCGGAAAAACTTGGTGTCCGCGAACCTTCGGCACCGAAGAACAGCAGCCCCAGCCCGACCAATGCCAGATGTACGGCCACCGCAACAATCAGCAATACCAATACGCTGGCCTCTGCCAGCGGCTGGAAGGCCAATCGATACATCATCGGTCCTAGCGGCACCACCAATACCAGCGCAAGAACAATTTGACCCAGCAGGGGAAATTCGCTGGGTTTCAAAAGGAAGACTATCGCCGCAGCCGCGGCCGGATAGACCAGATTCCAGCCGACGATGCGGGGAATTCGCCTGGGTGTGCCGGAGCGCAATGCCTGCGTGATATCGACCAAGGCCACCACCACTCCGGCGCCAATCAGCAACCAGAGTGTGCCCGGCGTCTTGCCTGCCTGAAAACTGGCGAGTGTCAAAGCGCCAAAAGCGACGAACTCTCCCTGAGGAATAAATATTACACGGGTGACGGCGAACACAAGCACCAGTGCCAACGCCAACAGCGCGTAGATGGCGCCGTTGGTGATGCCGTCCTGCCCCAGCAGAAGCGCAATTTGCAGATCCATCGATCCGTTCTCTATCGAAATCGTGCCGCCTGTTGGACATCCATCAGAGTCGAACTCAGCCCTTCGCAAACCAGTATTGAATCAGTCCGGAGGCAAAGCTCAAGAAGAAAGCGTCAAAGTATACAGTATACGTGACAGCGGTCATGACTCACCAGGCGGCAGTCAGACAAACGTGTCGTAGGCCAAGCGAGCAATCAGCACCGACGCCACGACGAGAAAGACCCGTCGCACAAAACCACTGCCGTGGCGCAACGCGAGGCGCGCGCCAAGCAACGCTCCGGCGATGTTGAATACTGCCATTGCCAACCCCGTGATCCAAAGTACATGGCCGCTTGGCACAAAATAGGCGAGCGCGGCAGCATTGGTGGCAAAATTTACCACCTTGGCGGCACTCGACGCATGCAGGAAATCAAGACGAAACAGGCGGACGAAAGCGAAGATCATGAAGCTGCCTGCACCCGGTCCGAAAAAGCCGTCGTAGAAACCCAGCAAAGCGCCCACCAACAGCGCCCATCGTCGCTCCAACCCGGGCTCCAGCCGCGAACCCGAGACCGCGCCGAACTCCGGCCGGATAGCGGTATATATCATGACCAGCACCAATAAGCCGAGAACCAGCGGACGTACCACCGCCTTGGGCAGCCACGCCATTACCATCGCCCCCACAAAGGAGAAAAGGAACGCTGCTGCCGCAGTCGGCAAGGCGATACCCCAAGGCATAGCAATGCGTTTGGCATAACGAAGCGCTGCATTCGCGGTGCCAAATATGCTTGACACTTTATTGGTGCCAAACACGGTCGCAGGTGACTCGGCAGGCAGTGCCATCAACAAGGTCGGCACCTGGATCAATCCGCCGCCACCGGCCACCGCATCCACGAATCCGGCGAACAAGGCGGCCACCAAGAGCAGGATCAGGTCGAATTCAGCCATTTCGCCCTGCCTACTTGCCTATGCAGAAACGGGAAAATATCTCCCCCAGTAAATCGTCGGCCCGAAACTCGCCGGTAATGCGTGAAAGCGCTTCCTGCGCCAAACGCAGTTCTTCCGCGCAAAGTTCTATTTGATCCAGTCGCCGTGCCGCCAGCGCCGACTTCTCCGCCGCAAGTCCAAGCGCTTCCAAATGCCGTTCACGAGCCAGCACCACGTCTTCACCATGCCCTCGCCAACCCGCCACTCGCAGCAGTTCATCGTGCAGCAAATCGATGCCCGCGCCGCTCTTGGCCGACAGTCGCAGATGCACCCGGCCTTCCTCGGCAAAACGCGCCGCGGCCTGCCCCGCCAGATCGCACTTGTTCTCCACCACGATGCGTTCAATAGCCGCCGGAAGACGCACCGCGATGGCATGGTCGGCAGGCGTTTCGCCACTGCGCGCATCGACCAGTTGCAACACCACGTCGGCCCGCTCTATTTCGCGCCAGGCCCGCTCGATACCGATCTTCTCCACCACATTATCCGTTTCACGCAACCCCGCCGTGTCGATGATGTGCAGCGGTATACCCTCGACCTGAATCGTCTCGCGCACGGCGTCGCGCGTTGTTCCGGCGACCTCGGTAACAATCGCGCGCTCCTCGCCGGCCAAGCGATTCAGCAAGGAAGATTTGCCGACATTAGGCAGACCCGCCAGCACCACGTGCAGACCGGAACGCAACATGCACCCGGCACGCGCTCGCTCCAGCAGCAAAGCCAGATCTGCGCGGAACGCCGACAGGCGCTGCGCGGCATCCGTATCCCTCAGAACATCGATTTCCTCTTCCGGAAAATCGAGCGTCGCTTCCACCAGCATACGCAGTTCGGTAAGACGCGCCACAAGAGAATGCACCTCTCGCGAAAACTCGCCCGACAGGGAGCGCAATGCCGAACGCGCCGCCGCCGCTGTGGCTGCCTCAATCAGGTCGGCCACCGCTTCCGCCTGGACCAGATCGAGCTTGTCGTTGAGAAAGGCGCGCTGCGAGAATTCGCCCGGCTCGGCGATGCGAGCGCCTAGCTCCAAGCAGCGCGCCAACAGCATCTGCAGCACCACCGGACCACCGTGTCCCTGAAGTTCCAGCACATCCTCGCCGGTAAAGGAATGAGGTGCCGGAAAATACAACAGTATTCCCTGATCGATGGCGACGCCGTCAGCCCCAAGAAAGGGGCTGAGCGTGGCACGACGAGGAGGTGGCACCTTGCCGGTCAAAACTTTGGCAAAGGGCAGCAGACCCGCACCCGAGACCTTCACCACGCCTATGCCGCCACGACCGGGAGCAGTGGCGATGGCAGCGATGACATCGGTACTCGGCAGTCCCATCCACCTCTCCTATCCCCAAGGGATACCATCCCCGGCGTCGCCGGGAACATCAAGTCGGCGCAAGGCGCCCTGCCAAATCCTCCGATCCCGCAGGACCGGTGTCGACCCTATTTCTTTTCTCCTGCCTCGACAAGGCGAGTTATCTGCCACTGCTGAGCAATGGACAACAGGTTATTCACCGTCCAGTAAAGCACCAAACCGGCCGGGAAGAAGAGAAACATGCCGGTAAACATGATCGGCATGAACAGCATGACTTTGGCCTGAATCGGATCGGGTGGCGTCGGATTGAGTTTGGTCTGGACGAACATGGTGGCGCCCATGATCAACGGAAGTACATAGAATGGATCCTTGACCGATAGATCGGTGATCCAGCCCAGCCAGGGCGCGTTGCGCATCTCGACGGTACCCAGCAGCACCCAGTAGAGCGCAATGAAGACCGGGATCTGCACCAGTACCGGCAAACAGCCGCCGAGGGGATTGACCTTCTCCTTCTTGTAGAGCGCCATCATTTCCTGGTTCAGGCGCTGCTTGTCATCACCGTAAGCTTCCTTGAGCTTGACCAACTTCGGCGTCAACACCCGCATCTTTGCCATCGACTTGTAACTCGCGGCTGAAAGCGGGAAAAACATCAGCTTGAGCAATAGAGTCAGGCCGATGATGGCCCAACCCCAGTTGCCCACCAGCTTGTGAATCGCGCCCAGGACCCAGAACAGCGGCGCAGCAATTACCGTCAGCCAGCCATAATCGACCACCAGATCAAGCCCGGGAGCGATCTTCTCCAGCTTGTCCTGTTCCTGCGGGCCGGCGTAAAGCGATACCGAGCTCTTCCCGTCAGCACTTACCGGCAAAATGACGCCCGCTGAATACAGATCCTCACCGACCTTGCGCATGTAGAACTCGCGCGTTGTCCCAGCAGGCGGCAACCACGCCGTCACAAAATAATGCTGCACCAACGCCAGCCATCCGTTGTCCGATTTCTGCGCAAATTTGGCCTTGTTCTTGAGAAGGTCCGCGAATTCAACCTTTTGATACTTCTCCGCCTCGGTAAATACCGCCGGCCCGGTAAAGGTTGTTACCCCCATCATCATCGAACTGCCTTGCTGCCCCTCGGCCGGCTTGCCATCCCTGGTGACCTGGTAATAAGCATGAGAACCTGCTGCGACCCCTTCGTGACGAACGTCGATCTGATAGCTGCCTCGATGGAACACGTAAGTCTTCGAAAGACTGGCGCCTTTCGCCGCGCTAGCTTCCAGCCGAACCTCCAACTGCTGTTCGCTATCCTTGAGCGCTTGCTCACCCGCAACCAGCCTCCACTCTGTCTTGTGGTTGGGCAATCCCTCGCCGATCAGCCCGGACTGAGCTAGGTAGATGTGCTTCTCGCCACTGTCAAAAAGTATGAAATTCTTTGATTTGTTCTCGGTATCCGGATAGCGAACCAGTTCAAGCCTCGTTATATCCCCACCTTGTGACGAAATATCTGCAACATATAGATCGGTCTTGATCTTTACGCTCGCAACACCCGGCGCAGCGAGCGCCACCGTAGCAGGAACGGCAGCCGGCACCCCGTTGGCACCGGCTGCCGGCAACGTCGGTGTTGGCACCACGCCGGCTGGAGCAGTCGCCGGCTTAGGCACATTCTGCCGCTGCCAGGCGTCCCAAAGCATGATCAGCGAGAAACTGAACACTAATAGCAGGATCAATCGTCGGTTATCCATTGCTGTCTCGGCAGTGATTCAAGTCGGAAATACAGAAAATCAGGGAACCGGGTCATACCCGCCCGGATGCCAGGGATGACAACGCCCGATTCGCCTAAAAGCCAGCCACGAACCTCTGAACAAGCCCCGGTGACTTAGGGCCTCCATGCAATAGTCGGAGCAACTCGGGTGAAAACGACAGCGACTACCCAGCATGGGGCTGATCGCCAACTGGTAGGCGCGAATAACCAACAGGAACGGGTACACAAGCAAAGATTTCATTGCGGCAACACCGACAGGCGTCTCAAGAGCGTTTCCATTTCCCTGCGCCAACCTTTTCGCTGCTCAGTATCCTTGGCCATCACGCCTTTGACCGGTCGCGTCAGCCTCAGGATGAGATCGCAAGGTGGAATTTCAACCGCGATCAAACGGAAAGCCTCTCGTCCCTGCCGCTTGATCGCATTGCGCAACGAAGCGGTCCGCGCCAGCCGTTTCGGTACTATCAACCCAAGTCGAGCACCACTGTCCGCGCAGACCGGGCGATAGTGCAAATCAAAATACTCGCCGCGCACGACGCGCCGGGCCGCCATGACGGCAGAAAACTCTTCCGGCTTATGCAGGCGCTGCTCAAAGCGAAACGACGCTAGACGTTCAGACGGCGAGACGATGACGGCCCTTGGCACGACGCGCGCGAATCACTGAACGGCCGCCCCGGGTGCGCATGCGCACTAGAAAGCCGTGGGTGCGCTTGCGGCGCACAACCGAAGGCTGGTAGGTGCGTTTCATGGCAATATCCCTTGAATTAAGAAAAACCGAGGATTACAGCGTTTCACGTACGATTTGTCAAGGGCAACAACTTGGCACGGCTGTGGATAACTAATGATGAAACCGCTAGAATGCTTCTCCTCCCTAAGCAAACGGGTGGCAATAAAAACATCGCATTCCAACGATTAATTCCAGCCGCCCTTCGCCCCGAGTCTATCCAATCGCAATGAGTGAATTCTGGTCCTCCTGTCTGAACCGCTTCGAGCAGGAACTTCCTGCACAGCAGTTCAACACATGGATAAAGGGTCTGCGCCTGGAAAAAGAGCCGGCCGGCGCCACCCATTTCCGGCTTGTGGCCCCTAACCGTTTTGTCATGCAATGGGTGAGGGAGCGCTATCTGGCCCAGATTGAAGCGCTTGGACTTGAATTCTTTTCCTCCCCGGTCAATATTAATCTCGGTGTAGCTGACGCCGCAGAAGCCGCTCCGGCCAGAGAAACCCCTGAGGCTGATTCTGAAGCAGCGCCCGTTGCTCCTGTCACCCCTACTAGGATAGGTGACCCGGGATACGAAAAAACACGACTCAACTCTGATTTCACATTCGATACCCTGGTTACAGGCCGCGCCAATGACTTGGCACGTGCCGCCGCCCAGCAGGTGGCAATGAACCCGGGGGTTTCCTACAACCCTCTGTTTATTTACGGCGGCGTTGGTTTAGGCAAGACTCATCTGATTCACGCCATTGGCAATTCGATCTATGCCGCCAATCCGACAATGGAGGTGCGTTACGTACACGCCGAGGACTATTTCTCTGATGTAGTGCGCGCCTTCCAGCAAAACTCGCGCGAAGCTTTCAAGCGCTACTACCGATCGCTTGATCTGCTGTTGATTGACGACATACAGTTCTTCAACCGGAAGGATCGGACGCAAGAAGAGTTTTTCTACGCCTTCAACGCACTCATCGAGGCTAAAAAGCAAATCATCATCACCTGCGATACTTATCCAAAAGATGTTCAGGGACTTGAAGAGCGGCTGGTTTCGCGTTTCGACTGGGGACTTACAGTCGCCATCGAACCTCCGGAACTTGAGATGCGCATTGCCATCCTCAAGAAAAAAGCTGAAGCAGAGCGCATCAGCATTTCAGACGAAGTCTCCTTCCTTATTGCAAAAAATCTGCGTTCAAACGTCAGGGAGCTTGAAGGCGCTCTGAATAGAGTAGTGGCCTACGCCCGGTTTCATGGTCGAGACATCAACCTGGAAGTTGCCAAAGAAGCTTTGCGCGACATAATTGGTGCCACAAATCGCCAGATATCGCTTGAACTTGTGCAAAAAACCGTCTCCGACTTCTATAAAATAAAAGTTGCCGACATGTATTCGCAAAAGCGGACCCGCGCTATCGCCAGACCTCGCCAAATAGCCATGTGGTTGACACGTGAACTTACGTCACACAGTCTTCCTGAAATTGGCGAGGCCTTTGGCGGACGCGATCACACCACTGTTATGCACGCTTGCCGCACCATCATTGACCTGCGCGGAAAAGACACTCGACTTAACAACGACCTGCATGTCTTGATGCAAACAATTAAAGGCTAGCGTGTGAATAAGTTGCGACAACAAAGTGATGAAGAATTGTGGATAACCCCCATTAACTCTAAGTACACCATAATTCACTCACAATCATTCACACTAAAATTACAGGTTTTTCAACCGGCTTATCCACGTTTTAATTTATTGTATTCAAAAGATAATAAACGTTTATCCACAGCAAACAACCTCCCTTATTAATCATAAGAGATCTATATATGCTCCTATTTAAAGGTCCACGCGATCAACTTCTCATTCCACTACAGTCGGTATGCGGTATTGTAGAAAAACGCCATACCTTACCCATTCTTTCCAATGTTCTAATGGAAAAGGACGGCGAAAAGCTGACCTTGCTGGCCACTGATATCGAGATCCAAATTACTACCCATGCACCCACGGTAGGGGTAGATAAGGCGTCAATGACTGTCGGCGCGCGAAAGTTGCAAGATATCTTGCGTTCTTTGCCAGACACTGCCGAAGTCAGCCTGACCCTGGATGACAAACGTCTGCAGCTGAAAGCAGGAAAAAGTCGCTTCAACTTGCAGACCCTTCCCGCTGAAGATTTTCCGCGGATGAGCATGGTTGACGGTCAACCGTCCAGGCTGTCTATTACTCAAAAGCAAATGAAGCGTCTGCTGGCTTTGGTTCAATACGCCATGGCGCAGCAGGATATTCGCTACTACCTGAATGGTTTGCTCCTGGTTGCCAAGGGTAATGAATTACGCATGGTGGCCACTGATGGCCATCGTCTCGCCTACGCTGCCGAACCACTTCCCAATGCGCCAGCACCGATTGAAGTGATTCTTCCGCGCAAAACCGTACTGGAACTCTCCCGCCAACTGGTTGATAGCGATGATCCACTTGAAATCACCCTGACGCCGACCCAGGCCCGCTTCAGTTTTGGCAGTATCGAACTTGTTTCAAAGCTGATCGACGGCAAGTTTCCGGACTATGAGCGCGTCATTCCACAACACCACAGCAAGCTGATCAAACTGTCACGCAATGCGCTGTTGCAGTCACTGCTGCGAGCAGCAATTCTGACCAATGAAAAATTTCGTGGAGTACGTCTGGTCCTCGCGCCCGGCAGCTTGAAGATCATCTCCAGTAATGCCGAACAGGAAGAGGCGCAGGAAGAAATCGAAATTGATTACAACAGCGATGCTCTCGATGTCGGCTTCAATGTCACCTACCTGCTTGATGTTCTTAATAACGTCAGCAACGAAACTATCGAGTTGCATCTTGCCGATGCCAATTCCAGTGCGCTGTTTGTACTACCCGGCAACGAGACTTTCAAGTACGTCGTAATGCCGATGCGCATCTGATATTCAAAACCGAAAAGAACACCATGACCGAAAGCAACACTGAAGCCACTTACGACGAGTCCAGTATCCAGCAGCTTGAAGGCCTGGAGGCCGTAAGAAAACGTCCCGGCATGTATATCGGTGACACATCCGACGGCACTGGCTTGCATCACATGGTGTTCGAAGTCGTCGATAACGCGATTGATGAAGCCCTGGCCGGACACTGTGATGACATCGTAATCACGATTCATACTGATAATTCTATTTCGGTAACTGACAATGGTCGCGGCATTCCCACCGGAATCAAGTTTGATGACAAGCACGAACCCAGACGCTCGGCCGCAGAGATCGTCATGTGCGTCCTGCATGCTGGAGGCAAGTTCAATCAGAACTCGTATAAGGTTTCTGGTGGCTTGCATGGCGTAGGTGTCTCCTGCGTCAATGCCTTGTCAAAATGGCTGCGGCTGATCATTCGTCGCGATGGCAAGAAGTCTTTCATGGAATTCAATCGCGGCCACGCCATCGATCGCCTGGTAGAAATGCAGAACGGGGTCGAGGTGTCGCCTCTAAAGGTTCTCGGTGCGACGGAGAAGAAAGGCACCGAAGTCCATTTCATGGCTGACGAGGAAATCTTCGGTAACGTCGAATATCACTACGACATCATTGCCAAGCGCCTGCGTGAGCTGTCGTTTCTCAATAACGGCGTAAAGATCAAGCTGATCGACCAGCGCAACGTCAAGGAAGAGGACTTCGCCTTCTCCGGCGGCGTAAAGGGTTTCGTCGAGTACATCAATCGCACCAAGACCGTTCTGCACCCGGCTGTGTTTCACTCTTCCGGAGTCTCGGTGCAGAGCGGCGTCAATATTGACGTTGAAGTCGCGATGCAATGGAATGACTCCTACGCCGAGCAGGTACTTTGTTTTACCAACAACATTCCGCAATCAGACGGCGGCACGCATCTCACCGGCCTGCGGGCGGCGATGACTCGAGTCATCAACAAGTACATCGAAGAAAACGAAATCGCCAAGAAGGCCAAAGTCGAGATCAGTGGCGATGACATGCGCGAGGGTCTCGCCTGCGTGCTTTCGGTGAAGATGCCGGATCCGAAGTTCGCGTCGCAAACCAAGATGAAACTGGTTTCTTCGGAAGCCCGTCCGGCCATCGAGGAAGTTGTGGCGCAGAAGCTTGCAGACTATCTTCTCGAGCGTCCGCTCGATGCCAAGATCATCACCGGAAAAATCGTCGAGGCTGCGCGCGCGCGCGAAGCTGCACGCAAAGCGCGCGACATGACGCGGCGCAAAGGCGTGCTCGACGGCCTCGGCTTGCCGGGCAAGCTTGCCGATTGCCAGGAAAAAGACCCTGCATTGTGCGAGATGTACATTGTCGAGGGCGATTCGGCGGGCGGTTCCGCCAAGCAGGGCCGTGATCGAAAGTTCCAGGCCATCCTGCCGCTGCGCGGCAAGGTGCTCAATGTTGAAAAGGCGCGCTACGACAAGCTCATTTCAAGCGAGCAGATCGTGACCCTGGTGACCGCACTGGGCTGCGGCATCGGCGCCGAAGACTTTGACATTGCCAAGCTGCGTTATCACCGCATCATCATCATGACCGACGCGGACGTTGACGGCGCCCACATTCGCACTTTGTTGCTCACCTTCTTCTACCGGCAAATGCCGGAACTCGTCGAGCGCGGCTACATCTATATTGCCCAGCCGCCGCTGTACAAGATCAAGCACGGCAAGAGCGAGACTTACATCAAGGATGACCACGAGCTCAACCAGCACTTGCTGCGCCTTGCCCTGGATGGTACGCAGTTGACGCCACGCGCGGGCGCCGCCATTGTCGAAGGAGAAGTACTGGGGGCTCTGGCGCGCGCCTACCTCCTTTCGGAAGCCGTGATTCGGCGCGTTACGGATTTCATAGACGGCGAAGTGTTGCATGCGCTGCTGGCCCACGATATAGAAGTCGATACGTCAACCGAGGCCGCCACGCGCGCGAGCACTGAACGTATCACTGCCCATCTTTCGAGCGAAGTCAGGATTGAGGCGCGTTTCGACGACAAGCACGAGCGCTGGATGCTGGCCGTCATTCGCATGCGTCACGGCAACTTGCGCACCGGTCGCATAGACGAGGATTTTCTTCTTTCGGGCGATTATCTTCAGATTCGCCGAACCGCGCAGATGATTGCCGGGCTCATGGGCGACGGAGCAGTAATCCGTCGCGGCGAGAAATCACTGGCAGTAACCAGTTTTGCAGACGCCATGAAGTGGATGTTGAACGAGGTCGAGCGCGGCTTGGCCAAGCAACGCTACAAGGGCCTGGGAGAAATGAATCCCGGGCAGTTGTGGGAAACAACGATGGATCCGACGGTGCGCCGCCTGCTGCGGGTGCAGATCGACGATGCCATCGTGGCGGACGAGATCTTCACCACATTAATGGGTGACGATGTCGAGCCGCGCCGAGCTTTTATAGAGTCGAACGCACTGTACGCCCGCAATATCGACGTTTAGGCCTGCAGGTTGTTGCTGCGGCGCAACAATTTTTTCTTGACAAACCCGGATTTCTCCCTAGAATAGGGGTTAGTGCGGTGCACCATTCAATGGCTTGGGCATTTTTGCACAAGTCGGTGGTGCCCTTCGGTAGCTTTTGACACCGCATAGTGATCGCGCCAATTAGTGGCCGCCTTCGCTCTCCTCCACACCAAATTGCAGGCCCCGATCGGTTTGTCGCGTTCATCGCAGAACTGATGTCGTACTGCTAACAGCAAAGGAGAAATTTTGTCGATAACACTCTCTCAACGATACTTCTTAATGGCACGCGGCTTGGGTGCTTTTCTCAACAATCTGCACCTGGATGCCGCCCTGACCCGCCTGGTAATCGTTTTCTTCATCGCCGGTGGCGTGGCAAATAACATGGACGCCTTACGTGCAATCGGATCGTCCATCCCGAATCTCTCGGTATCGGCAACGCCAACGCAGTCAAAGGACGCAGAAGGGGCAACACAAGCCCTCACGCCAGCCATGAAGGCGGCTCTCGATTACGTCGTTCAGCGCTACCGGGTGTCCGCCGAAGCGCTCTTGCCGGTTTTTGAAGCCGCTCAGTCAATTGGTCCCAAACGGCAACTCGATCCCCTGTTGCTGATTGCCGTGATCAGCGTCGAATCGAGGTTCAATCCGTTCTCGCAGAGCCCCATGGGTGCACAAGGCCTGATGCAGATCATTCCCCGCTACCACCAGGACAAGGTTCCGAACGCTGGGGCAGAGCGGCCGTTTCTGGATCCCGTCACCAATGTCAAGATTGGCGCACAAATTCTGCAGGAATCCATCCGGCGGCGGGGCGGATTGATGGCCGGCCTGCAGTATTACGGCGGCGCGCTTGATGATGATGAGCAGGCGTACGCAAACAAGGTGCTCGCTGAGAAGCTTCGCCTCGAACAGGCGCCTCGCCGCAGGGACGGCGCAACTGGCTGAGGCCAAGAAACATGTCCGGGATGCGCTATTCAATTTGCCCATTCTGCAATTGTGGCTATACTTCAAGCGCCGTGTGCTTTGATCTACAGTTCTGCAAAAGGGGAAAAAAGTGTCAACGTCGAGCAGATCGGTTGATGTTATGTCATTGAACTCCAAGACCGTTTCCATCAACATCCGCACATCTTCAGGAAGTACCGTATCAAATATGCGTCACCAACTTGTTGGTGCCCAGGTCGAAGTCCTTCGGATGTACCTGGAGAAACAGTCGCGGCAGCGGTTGCTTGAGGCGCTGGACAGGCTGATCGAATGTACTCAAGCCAGCTTCAGGGAAGAAGAAGTGCTGATGGAGATGTTTGCCTCGGCTCCTGATTCGGCGCATCGCGACAAGCACAATGAAGTCCTGGCGCAGATGAATTTGCTGCGCAGCAACGTACTCGATTGCGATCGGGGCCGCCTGTTGGCTCAGCTGATACTTGTCGATCGGCAACTGACGTCGCATATTTCGGATGCTCTGCGGCTGCCGAATAGTCCGCAACCCGATCTTCTTGTGGAGCGCGAAACCGCGGCGGCTTGAGGTCGACAACCCGCGACAATCAGGTACTGAGCACTTCCGAGGCGCAAGGCAGCCACCTGAAACGGGCTGGTTGTCATCGTGGTTGTTCAAACGCCCAATGACCTTGGGCGCCATGAAGCACTGCCGTAGACCCGGCGCCCTTTATAATCCCGCATGACCCAAGCCCAACCAGCAACTTCCAGCGCATCCCCGCCCCTCGTGCAAGCAGCCGACAACGTGTCGGGCCTGTCTTTCGATCAGTTGCCGCTGGCACCCGCCACGCTGGCTAACCTGAAACAACTGGGTTACCTGCAGATGACGCCGATCCAGGCCGCCAGCCTGCCGTTGGCTCTGGCCGGCCAAGACCTGATCGCGCAGGCCAAGACTGGCAGCGGCAAGACGGCGGCCTTTGCGCTGAGCCTGCTGGCCAAACTCAACCCGCGTCGTTTTGCGGTCCAGGCTCTGGTGCTTTGCCCGACACGCGAACTGGCCGACCAGGTAGCCCAGGAAATTCGCCGCCTGGCGCGCGGGGAAGACAATATCAAGGTGCTGACATTGTGCGGCGGCAGCACCATGCGGCCGCAGATGTCCAGCCTGGAGCACGGCGCCCACGTCGTGGTCGGTACGCCGGGGCGCATCATGGATCATTTGCAGCGCGGCAGCCTTGATCTGGCGGCCCTGAGCACGCTGGTGCTGGACGAAGCCGATCGCATGCTGGACATGGGTTTTTTCGACGACATCGTCGTCGTGGCGAAGGCCTGTCCCAAGGAACGACAAACGCTGCTGTTTTCCGCTACTTATCCCGAAGGCATTGCCGCGCTGAGCCGGCAGTTTCTGCGCCAGCCGCAGCAAGTCAGCCTGCTCGAGCAGCACGAGGCGGGCAAGATTCGCCAGCGCTTCTATGAGGTCGAGCGCGACCAGCGGCTGGCTGCCGTCGCGCTGCTGCTGAAGCACTACCGGCCGGTCAGTACGCTGGCGTTCTGCAATACGCGGCAGCAATGCCGCGACCTGTTGCTGGTGCTGCGTGACGAAGGCTTCGTCGCCCTCGCCTTGCACGGCGAACTCGAGCAGCGCGAACGCGACCAGGTGCTGGTGCAGTTCGCCAACCGCAGTTGTTCCGTATTGGTCGCCACCGATGTCGCCGCACGCGGCCTCGACATCGACCAACTGGAAGCGGTAATCAATGTCGACGTCACGCCGGACACCGAAGTGCATGTCCATCGCATCGGCCGCACCGGCCGTGTTGATCAGGCCGGGTGGGCGTTCAGCCTGGTCAGCGGCAACCAGATGGCGCGCGTGGACAACATCGAAAAAGAGCTGGGTCACGAGATCGAGTGGCACTCCCTGAGCGAACTGCATGCCACGCCGGGCAAGCCGCTAATGCCGCCGATGGTCACTTTGCTGATTCTTGGCGGCCGCAAGGAAAAAATTCGCGCCGGCGACGTGCTCGGAGCGCTCACCGGCGAAGCCGGCTTCAGCAAGGAGCAGATCGGCAAGATCAATGTCACCGACACCACCACCTATGTCGCGGTCGAGCGCAGCATCGCGCGCGACGCGCTGCGCAAACTGTCGGCCGGCACCATCAAGGGCAAGAAGGTCAGAGTGCATTTGCTGCAAGACAAGGCTGGCTGAGACTTGTCCATGAAAACTCCCAAGAGACTTCAGCCGCTGATGACCGAAGGCCTGGTCGACGAGGTCGTCCGCCAACTGATGAGCGGCAAGGAGGCCACGGTCTATATGGTCCGCTGCGGCGAAGAGATTCGCTGTGCGAAGGTGTACAAGGACATCAAGCAGCGCAGCTTTCGCAAGAACGCTTCCTACCAGGAAGGCCGCAAGACCAAGAACAGCCGGCAGGCACGGGCCATGGAAAAAGGTTCCCGCTACGGTCGACAGATGCAGGAAGAAGCCTGGCAAAGCGCCGAAGTCGATGCCCTGTATCGCCTGGCCGCCGCCGGTGTGCGCGTGCCGCAGCCCTACATTTGTCACGAAGGCGTTTTGCTGATGGACCTCGTTATCGATGACGATGGCAACCCGGCGCCGCGGCTCAACGACATCGAATTGTCGGCGCAGCAGGCGCTGGAATTTCATGCCCGCTTGTTGAATCAGGTGGTGCGCATGCTGTGCGCCGGGATCATCCATGGCGACCTTTCTGAATACAACATCCTGGTCGCCAGCGACGGTCCGGTCATCATCGATTTGCCGCAAGCCGTCGATGCCGCCGGCAACAGCAATGCCGGCCCGATGCTCGAACGCGATGTCGCCAATCTGGCGAGCTACTTCAGCCAATTCGCTCCCGAGTTGGCAGGCAGCGAATATGGCAAGGAAATCTGGCGGCTCTACCAGGCCGGCAACCTGACCCCGGACAGCGAGTTGACGGGGCGCATCGAAATCGACCATCGCATCGCCGATGTTGACGCGGTGCTGGAAGTGGTAAAGGAGGCGCTGCTGGACGAGGAGCGCCGGCAACTGTATCAGGCGGGTTGATTGATCGCCGTCCCGCCAGCGCCGACTCTTGTCCATGTCTGCTGCAGATCGTCGCCACACCGAAATCATCGATGCCACGCGCAAATGGCTCGAGCGCGCGGTGATCGGCCTCAACCTCTGTCCCTTCGCCAAGAGCGTGCACGTCAAGGGCCAGGTCCGTTATGTGGTCAGTGCGGCCAAGACTGAAAATGACCTGCTCGACGATCTGGAGCGTGAGCTGAAATTACTCACCGAGACCGCGCCCGCGGAGGTCGATACCACCCTGCTCATCACGCCCGAGGTCCTGACCGATTTCGGCGACTTCACCGACTTCCTCGATCTGGTTGAAGTCGTCCTGCGCACCCACGGTCTCGCCGGCGTCCTGCAAGTCGCAAGCTTCCATCCGGAGTATGTGTTCGCCGACGCTAAGCCGGACGATATCGCCAACTACACCAACCGCGCGCCCTACCCGACGCTGCACCTGATTCGCGAAGCCAGTCTGGCCAAAGCCACGGCCGCCTTTCCCGATGCCGCGGACATCTACCAGCGCAACATCGACACCCTGCGCGCGCTGGGGCTCGAGGGCTGGCGGGCGCTCGATGTCGACGCGCCGGCGAAACCAAAGACCTAGACCACGACCCGATCGATGCCCACGGCCGAACCCGCATTTCTGCTGCGCGAGAACGAAGTTGAACTCACCGCGATTCGTGCCCAGGGCGCGGGCGGCCAGAACGTCAACAAGGTCTCGAACGCGGTCCATCTGCGTTTCGACATCAAGGCGTCTTCGCTGCCCGAAGAGATCAAGGCTCGCCTGCTGCAATTCAACGACCAGCGCATCAGCGCCGACGGCGTCGTGGTGATCAAGGCGCAACAATTCCGCAGCCTCGAGCGCAACAGTTTCGCCGCGCTGGCGCGACTGCGGGATTTGATCGCCGAAGCCGCCTTCGTTCCCCGCCAGCGACGCGCCACCAAACCGACGCGCAATTCGCAGAAGCGCCG
>JAPLQZ010000213.1 GCA_026399415.1 Rhodocyclales bacterium
CCTCTTCGTCGTCGCCAACCTGCGCAACAGCGTGCTGCCCTTGATCCTGCTGTAGTTTCGGCCACTACGTTTAACGTTGATGATGCTCACGTTAGCCTTCACTGAAACTTCGTTTTCATGACCTGGCTGGTCGCCGACGGCAAGGGAGTGACGCTGCGGCTGCACATTCAGCCGGGGGCGAAGAAGACCGAAGTGGTGGGCCTGCACGGCGAAGCGCTGAAGATCCGGCTTGCGGCGCCGCCGGTGGATGGCAAGGCCAATGCCTGCCTGATCGCGTTTCTCGCCGACCAGTTGGGCGTTGCCAAAACCGCGATCAGCCTGGTGAGCGGCGACACGTCCCGCGCCAAGCGGGTGTGCATCGCCGGTATCGAGCCGTCCCGCGTAAGGGACAGACTCGGAAGCTCTTAAGTCAGGGTACCGTCGAAGGCCAGATGGCCGTCGATCAGGGTGTAGCGCACGCGGCCGGGCAACTCGAGGCCGAGGAAGGGCGTGTTCTTGCCCTGACTTCTGAGGTTCTCGCGGCTGATCAGGAACCCCGCCGCCGGATCGAAAACGCAGATATCGGCCGCCGCACCGATTGCAAGGCTACCGGCCTTGACGCCGAGAATCTGCGCCGGGTCGGACGTGACACGGGCCAGCGCCGTCAGCAAAGGCAGCTTCATTTCCTGCGCCCATTTGAGCGTCAGCGGCAACAGCAGTTCAAGCCCGGTGGCGCCGACTTCGGCTTCCTCGAAAGGCATCTGCTTGCCATCGTCATCGACCGGCGTGTGATCGGAACACAGCGCGTTGATCGCGCCCGAGGCAAGACCAACACGCAAGGCATCGCGATCGCGCTGCGAGCGCAGCGGCGGGTCGAGTCGGGCGTGTGTGTCGAAAAAGCCGACATCCATTTCGCACAGATGCAGGTGATGAATCGCCACATCGCAGGTCACCGCAATGCCGGCGGCGCGGGCGGCGACGATCATGTCGACGCCGGCCGCCGACGAAATGCGTGTCACGTGCACCCGCGCGCCGGTCTCGCGGGCCAGGTGCAGGATGGTTGCCAGCGCGATGGTTTCCGCCGCCACCGGGATCCCGGCGAGACCCAGCCGGGCCGCGACTTCACCATCGTGGGCAACGCCCTTCCTGGCAAGAAAGGGATCCTGCGCCTGCAGCCAGACGGGAAAGTCGAAAGTCGCCGCGTACATCATGGCGCGCAGCAGCACCTGCGTATCGACAATGGCGCGATTGGCCTGGCCGAAGGCGACACAACCGGCTTCCGCCAGTTCTGCCATTTCGGTGAGCGCCTTGCCTTCCAGTTGCAAGGTCAGCGCACCCACCGGATGGACGTGGGCAAACTCCGGCAGCCGCGCCCGATGGGTCAGCATTTCCACCAGTCCCGGCTCGTCCAGCACCGGATCGGTATCCGGCGGGCAGGCCAGTCGCGTCACGCCGCCGGCAGCGGCGGCAGCCATTTCGGATTCCAGCGTGGCCCGGTATTCAAAGCCCGGCTCGCGCAGCCGTGCGGCAAGATCAACCAGTCCGGGGCAGACGATGCAGCCGGTGGCATCGAGCACACTGTTGGCTTCGAAACCGGCCGGCGCCGTACCGCCAACGCCGACTATTCGTCCGGCCGCGATGAACAGGTCCAGCGCCTTGTCGGTGTTGCTCGCCGGGTCGATCAGCCGGCCGTTCCTGATATGTATTTTCATCTCAATTTCCAGCGAGCATCGCCATTACCGCCATGCGCACGGCTATGCCGAACGTGACTTGCGGCAGGATCACGGCCTGGCCGCCGTCGGCCACCGCCGAATCGATTTCGACGCCGCGATTCATCGGACCCGGATGCATGACGATGGCGTCGGGCTTGGCCAGCGCCAGCTTTTCCGGCGTCAGGCCGTAAGACTTGAAATATTCCTGGGTCGACGGCAGCAGGGCGCCCTGCATGCGCTCGTTCTGCAGGCGCAGCATCATGATGACATCGACGCCGCGCAGGCCTTCGCGCATGTCGTGGAACACCCTCACCCCCAAGCGTTCGATGCCGGTCGGCAACAGGGTCTTGGGCGCAATGACGCGTACTTCGGGAACCCCCAGCGTGGTCAATGCATGGATCTGGCTGCGCGCCACGCGCGAATGCAGGACGTCGCCGACGATGGCGATGGTGAGCTGGGTGAAATCCGTCTTGTAGTGACGGATCGTGTACATGTCGAGCAGGCCTTGCGTCGGATGCGCATGGCGACCATCGCCGGCATTCACCACATGGATGTGATCGCGCCCGGTGGCCGCCATGTGCTGCGCGATCAGGAAGGGCGCGCCGCTCGATGCGTGGCGCACGACGAACATGTCGGCCTGCATCGCGGCGAGGTTGTCCGCCGTGTCGAGCAGGGTTTCTCCCTTGTTCGCCGAGGAGGTGTTGATGTTGAGATTGATAACGTCGGCGGACAGTCGCTTGGCGGCAATCTCGAACGTGGTGCGGGTACGCGTCGAGTTCTCGAAGAACAGGTTGAACACGCTCTTGCCGCGCAGCAGCGGCACCTTCTTCACTTCACGCTCGGCAACTTCGGAAAAGGGAGCGGCGGTATCGAGAATGCGCGTCAGCACATCGCGCGGCAAGCCCTCGATGGTCAGCAGATGCTGCAGTTCGCCGTGACTGTTGAGTTGTGGACTTTTTTGCATGCCGAATGCGCTCATTCTTTGATCACCCGGAAGGACAGCCCGCCGTCGGCAGCCCGCTCCAGCGCCAGCATCTGGTCAGCGGGCAGGGTCAGCGAATGCGGACAAAAACTGGGAGCGATGGGCAGTTCGCGGCCGCCGCGATCGGTCAGCACCGCAAGGTCGATTTTTGCCGGCCGGCCGTAATCGAACAACTCGTTCATCGCGGCGCGGATGGTGCGGCCGGTGTAGAGCACGTCATCGACGATGACGATGTGCGCGCCTTCGACATCGAAAGGAATCTGCGAGGTCTTGGCATTGGCGTGCAAACCGCGCTGGTTGTAGTCGTCGCGATAGAAGGACACATTGATCGACCCAGGCGGTATCTTGAGTCCGAGAGCCGCGTGCAGCCGCTCGGCGACCCAGACGCCGCCGGTATGGATGCCGACCAGCGCCGTTGCGGCGGGATCGACGTGGGGCCGCATGGCCTCGGCGAGTGCGACGCAGAGTGCTTCGGCGTCAGGCAGGTGAGTGGACATTGGCATGAAGTTCAAACCAGCTTTGGAGGATGATGAGTGCGGCTTCGGCATCGATCCGGGTCTTGCGTTGCTGCCAGGACAGCCCGCGTTCGCGCAGGTTTGCATCAGCTTCGGTCGAGCTGAAGCGCTCGTCGACATCCTCCACCGGCAAGCGAAAACGCCCGCGCAGCTGATTGGCGAAACGCTCGCAGCGCGCCGTCATTTCATGAGAGGTGCCGTCTTCATTCAGGGGCCGGCCCACCAGCAGACGGACCGGCTGCCACTCGGCGATCAGCTTTGAGATGGCGTCGAAACGGGTGTCGTTGGCCTCGCTGTCGATGGTGGTCAGGGCGCGCGCCGACCCCGCCCGACCGGCGTCCAGTTGTATGCCAATAGCAACGCCGATGCGCTTCTGGCCGAAATCGAAGGCGAGCACGGCGCCAGACTGGTCAGGCATGCCCGGCAACTTCCGACAGGTTGGCAAAATCCACGCCGAGCAACTGCATCGCGGCCGGCAGGCGCTCTTCGGGGGGCACCGCGAAGATGATGCCGATGTCTGCCTCGACCGTCAGCCAGGCGTTCTGCGACAGTTCCCACTCCAACTGTCCCGCAGTCCAGCCGGCATAGCCAAGACTGACCAGCACTTCGGCCGGCTCGCCGGTGCTGCCCATGGCCAGGAGGATGTCGCGCGAACTGGTCAGCGCGATGCTGTCACTGACGTTGAGCGACGACTGCCATTGCCCCGCCGGCCGGTGCAGCACAAAGCCGCGGTCGGTCTGCACCGGGCCGCCGAAATACACCGGCAGACCGGCGAAGCGCGCTTCGGCCTGATCGTCCTCGAGCGGAATGCTGACGCGATCGAACAGCCCGGCAAGGCTCATCTCGGTCGGACGATTGACGATGATGCCGATGGCGCCGTCTGCGTTGTGCTCGCAGATATAGGTCAGCGTGCGGGAAAAATTCGGGTCGGCCATGGCGGGCATGGCGATCAGAAAGTGGTTGGCGAGACTGACGGTTTCCATGAATGTGCCGACATTGTAATCTCTCAGTCCGCTCCCGAGTATCCCCGCGTCGATCATTCCCTGCCGGCCGCTTTGTGCGACAGCGCACATACGGCAGAGATGTTTTCGCATAGCGTCAGTCTTTCATGGATCCGGTACTTCCGTCTTCCGGGAGATCTTCAGCGCCGAACGCTGAATCAACACAGAAAGTTCGCGGCATGAATGCCAACACTCCACGCACGCACGCCACCGTCCTGGTCGTCGACGACCAGGCGCACAACGTCAAATTGCTCGAAACGCTTCTGCACGCCGAAGGGTATGCCACGATCACCGCCCGCAACGGCAGCGAGGCGCTGGCTTTGGCGGCAGCGAACAGGCCCGACCTGATCCTGCTCGACATCATGATGCCGGACATGGACGGCTTCGACACCGTGACGCGGCTGAAGGCCGATCCGCGCACGAGGCCGGTGCCGGTGATCATGGTCACCGCGCTCGACGACCGCGCATCCAAGCTGCGTGCGCTCGAAGCCGGCGCCGAGGAGTTCCTGCCGAAACCCATCGATCACGCCGACTTGCGCGTACGCGTGCGCAACCTGTTGCGGCTCAAGGAGTACGGCGATTTCCTCGCCAACCACAACCGGATTCTGGAGGAACAGGTGCGGGAGCGAACCGCGCAGATCGAAGAAGCGTATCGCGACACGGTGTTTACCCTGGTGCGCGCTTCGGAGCACAAGGACGAAGAGACCGGCCATCACATCCGGCGCATCAGTTACTACTGCAAGGAAATGGCGGAGGCAATGGACTTGCCGGCGGATTTCCGATCCGCGATCTACCACGCCAGCCCGATGCACGACATCGGCAAGATCGGCATTGCCGATCATGTGTTGCTCAAGCCGGGCAGCTTCACGCCCAAGGAGTGGGTCATCATGAGAACCCACTGTACGCAGGGCGCCAGCATCCTGGGCAGCGGCACTTCGCCGTATATCCGCATGGGCGCCGAAATCGCACTCAACCACCACGAACGCCGGGACGGCAGCGGCTACCCGAACGGCCTCAAGGGCGAGGCGATTCCCCTCGCGGCGCGAATCATGCAAGTCTGCGACGTCTACGACGCGCTGCGCAGCAAGCGTCCCTACAAGCTGCCAATCGATCACACGCGTTCCGTCGAGATCATTACCCAGGGCGACGGCCGAGTCGAGCCAGGGCATTTCGACCCGGAGGTGCTGGCCTGTTTTGCGGCGCAGGCCGACCGCTTTGCCGCAATCTATGACCAGCACGTCGATGACTGACAGCTCCCGCCCACAGCTTGGCGCCAGTGTCGATTCCGTCGCCCGCAAGCAGGTCGAAACGGAGGAGAAGAGCCTTGACCAGCGTCTGCGCGATCAGCAGTTCTACACACGCTCCCTGTTCGAATCCAACATCGACGCGTTGATGGCCACCGATCCGGCAGGCATCATCACCGATGTCAATAAACAAATGGGGGCACTTACCGGTCGCACGCGCGATGAGTTGATCGGCACACCGTTCATGAACTACTTCACCGATCCGAAACAGGCGGAGGCAGGCATCAAGCTGGTGCTGAGCAAAAAACAGGTCACCAACTACGAACTCACGGCGCGCGCCAGAGATGGCAAGGAAACCGTGGTGTCCTACAACGCGACCACCTTCTACGATAGAAACCGCAAGCTCCAGGGTGTATTCGTCGCCGCGCGCGACATCACGGAACGCAAGCAGGCAGAGGCACAAATTCTCAGCCTGGCCTTGCACGACGCGTTGACCGGCCTGCCCAATCGCCGCCTGTTAAACGACCGCTTGTGCCAGGCGATGGCGACCAGCAAACGGACCAAGCGTTATGGCGCGCTCATATTCCTCGATTTGGACAAATTCAAGTCGCTCAATGACACGCACGGACATAACGTGGGCGATCTGCTTCTGATCGAAGTTGCGCGTCGCATTGGCGGTTGTGTGCGCGAGGTAGACGTCGTCGCACGTTTCGGCGGCGATGAGTTTGTGGTGCTGCTCAGTGAGCTGGACAACAATGAAGTCGACTCCACCGCACAGTCCACCATCGTCGCCGAAAAAATCCGCGTCATCCTGAGCCGGCCCTATGTGTTGAAAATTGATTCAGAGGGTGCCGCAGCTGGCACCATCGAGCATCATTGTTCCTCAAGCATAGGTGTCGCGCTGTTTCTCGATCACGAGGTCGGTCCGGATGAAGTCATCAAGTGGGCGGATATAGCGATGTACCAGGCCAAAGAGGCTGGAGGCAATCTGATCCGCTTTTCCGAATCATGACCAATAGGGCATTCACGGATTATCGGAGGCCACTGACGCCGAAAACAGCCGGCGATTCCGGCAAGCCGGTACCGACCGGTACGGAGGATGGTATCGCCGAGTTTCGCCGCCAGGAGGCTCTGCTCAAGACCGGCGCTCTGCAGAAAGCCATTTTCAACAGCGCCAACTTCTCATGTATCGCTACCGACGCCGAGGGTGTCATCCAGCTCTTCAACGTCGGCGCCGAACGCATGCTGGGCTACGCCGCCGCCGAGGTGATGAACAAGATCACCCCGGCCGACATCTCCGATCCACAGGAACTGATCGCTCGCGCCACGGCCTTGAGCGCCGAGTTCGACACAACGATCAAGCCGGGCTTCGAGGCCCTGGTGTTCAAGGCCTCGCGCGGCATCGAGGACATTTACGAGCTGACCAAGATCCGCAAGGATGGCAGCCGTTTCCCGGCCGTGGTGTCGGTCACGGCGCTGCGCGACACTCAAGGCGAAATCATCGGCTACCTGCTTATCGGCACCGACAACACCGGGGGCAAGCGATCGCAGGCGTTGGAGCAACGTTACCGACGTCTGTTCGAAACGGCGAAGGACGGCATTCTGATCCTGGACGCCGAGACGGGCATGGTCGTTGACGCGAATCCATTCATCACCGAGCTGCTGGGCTACTCTCTGGATGACGTCCGCGAGAAGTACATCTGGGATCTGGGCTTCTTCGGGAATATTGCGGCAAACAAGGAAAAATTTCTGGATTTGCAGCAGCAGGAGTATGTGCGCTACGACGACCTCCCGCTGGAGACCGCGCAGGGGCAAACGAGGCACGTGGAATTCGTCAGCAACGTCTATCTGGCCGGCAACACCCGGGTGATCCAATGCAACATCCGTGACATCACCGAAAAGAAGCGGCTCGGCGAAGAACTCGAGCGCTACCGCCACCATCTGGAAGAACTGGTGGCCACCCGCACCGCACAACTCGCCGAGGCCAGTGGAATCGCCGAATCCGCCAACCGGGCCAAGAGTGCCTTCCTCGCCAACATGAGCCACGAAATTCGCACCCCGATGAACGGCATCCTCGGCATGGCCGGCATCCTGCGCCGGGAAGGGGTGACGTCGAAGCAGGCCGAACGCCTCGATAACATCGACAGGTCCGGCCAGCATCTGCTGGGCCTCATCAACAACATCCTCGACATTTCCAAGATCGAGGCCGGTAAGTTCGTCCTGGAAGAAGCGCCGGTCGCCATCGCCAGCCTGCTGAAGAATGTCGTGTCGATCCTGTCGGAGCGCGTCAATGCCAAGGGCTTCACCGGCACGGGCAGCGTGACGCTGCGCCTCCGCAAACAGGAAGAAACCGCTGAGTCGGTGCTGGTGCGCTTCGAAGTAACGGATACCGGCATCGGCATCGCGCCGGAGACCATGCAGCGGCTCTTCAGTGCCTTCGAACAGGCCGACAATTCAATGACCCGCAAATATGGCGGCACCGGACTCGGCCTGGCGATTACCCGACGCCTGGCCGGACTGATGGGCGGAGAAGTCGGCGCTGACAGCACGCCGGGAATCGGCAGTACCTTCTGGTTCACCGCGAGGCTGAGGAAGGGCGAAGAGGCTGTCGTCACGGAGGCCTTCGTACATGGCGATGCCGAGACGCTCATCCGGCAGCAGCATGCGGGCAGCCGCATTCTGGTGGTCGACGACGAGCCGATCAACCGCGAAGTGGCCAAGCTGCAACTCGAAGCTGTCGGGCTTGTCGTGGATATGGCGGAGGACGGTGCAGAGGCAATCGCCCTGGCGCGAAAGACAGCCTACGCGGCCATCTTCATGGACATGCAGATGCCGGTGGTCAATGGCCTTGAAGCGACGCAGCAAATACGCAAACTTTCCGGATACGCGCAGATACCGATCATTGCCATGACCGCCAACGCCTTGCCCGACGACAAGGCGCGCTGTCTGACGGCGGGCATGAATGACTTCCTGATCAAACCCTTCGACCCCGCTACGATGTTTGCGATATTGCTGCCGTGGCTGGTTCCGCGCGACGGCATGAAGTCTTCATCCAGTGTGCGATAGCGCACGGAGTGCGGCAAGCTAAATCGCTATAAGACTGTATAGCGGCTCCTGACTCATCAACGGACTCGACTTCGACGCCGGTGCGTTCGAGCACAAGCATGCATCTTCTTGCGGCGTGCGCGCACAAGTGAGGCGCCGCTCGCAGCATCTGCCGCGAAATCGGCGAGATTCATTTGCATTTTCTTTTCTGGCAGAAATCGACCATGCCCTTGAATCCTGATTTCGTCATCCCCAATCCCGCCTCCGGGACAACGGAAGGCATCACCGAAGCCCGACGCCAGGAGGCATTGATTAAAACCGATGCCTTGCAGAGCGCGATCTTCAACAGCGCCAACTTTTCCAGCATCGCCACCGACGCCAAGGGCGTGATCCAGATTTTCAACGTCGGCGCCGAGCGCATGCTGGGCTACACGGCGGCCGACGTGATGAACAAGATCACGCCGGCCGACATCTCCGATCCGCAGGAAGTGATTGCGCGCGCGGAGGCCTTGAGCATCGAGCTCGGCACCCCGATCACGCCGGGCTTTGAAGCGCTGGTATTCAAGGCCTCGCGCGGCATCGAGGACATCTACGAGCTGACCTACATCCGCAAGGACGGCAGCCGCTTCCCGGCCATCGTCTCCGTCACGGCGCTGCGCGATGAGCAGGACGCCATCATCGGCTACCTGCTGATCGGCACCGACAACACGGCCCGCAAAAAGGCGGAAGAGGCACTGCTTAGAGCGGGGGCCCTGCAGAGCGCGATTTTCAACAGCGCCAACTTCTCCAGCATCGCCACCGACGCCAAGGGCGTCATCCAGATCTTCAACGTCGGCGCCGAACGCATGCTGGGCTACACCGCCGCCGAAGTGATGAACAAGATCACGCCGGCCGACACCGAAGTGATGAACAAGATCACGCCGGCCGACATCTCCGATCCGCAGGAAGTGATCGCGCGCGCCAAGGCCTTGACAGTCGAGCTGGACACGCCGATTGCGCCGGGTTTCGAGGCCCTGGTGTTCAAGGCCTCGCGCGGCATCGAGGACATCTACGAACTGACCTACATCCGCAAGGACGGCAGCCGCTTCCCGGCGGTGGTCTCGGTCACGGCGCTGCGCGACGCCGAAGACCGGTCACGGCGCTGCGCGACGCCGAAGACGCCATCATCGGCTACCTGCTGATCGGCACCGACAACACCGCCCGCAAGTTGGCGGAAGAAGCGCTGCTCAAGGCCGGCGCGCTGCAGAGCGCGATTTTCAACAGCGCCAACTTTTCCAGCATCGCCACCGACGCCAGGGGCGTGATCCAGATCTTCAACGTCGGCGCCGAACGCATGCTGGGCTATGCCGCTGGCGACGTGATGAACAAGATCACGCCGGCCGACATTTCCGATCCGCAGGAAGTCATCACTCGCGCCAAGGCCCTGAGCGTCGAACTTGGAACCCCGATCACGCCGGGCTTCGAGGCCCTGGTATTCAAGGCCTCGCGCGGCATCGAGGACATCTACGAGCTGACCTACATCCGCAAGGACGGCAGCCGCTTCCCGGCGGTGGTCTCGGTCACGGCCTTGCGTGACGAGCAGGAGGCCATCATCGGCTACCTGCTGATCGGCACCGACAATACCGCGCGCAAGCAGATCGAGGGAGAACAGAAGCAGCTCTCCCAGCGCTTGCGCGACCATCAGTTCTATACGCGCTCCCTGTTCGAATCCAACATCGACGCACTGATGACCACCGATCTGTTTGGCATCATCACCGATGTCAACAAACAGATGGAGCTGCTTACCGATTGCACGCGCGACGAATTGATCGGCGCCCCGTTCAAGAGCTACTTCACCGATCCGGAACGGGCCGAGGCGGGCATCAAGGTGGTGCTGAGCGAAAAGAAGGTCACCAACTACGAACTCACCGCGCGCGCCAGGGACGGCAAGGAAACAGTGGTTTCCTTCAACGCGACCACCTTCTACGATCGGGACAGACGGTTGCAGGGCGTGTTCGCCTCGGCGCGCGACGTCACCGAGCGCAATCGCCTGGATCAGGCATTGCAGGAAAAGAACATCGAACTGGAGAGCGCCAAGGCCGCGGCGGATAAAGCCAGCCTGGCCAAGTCGGATTTCCTCTCCAACATGAGCCACGAGATCCGCACCCCGATGAATGCCATCATCGGCATGTCGCACCTGGCGCTGAAGACCGAGATGACGCCGCGCCAGCGCGACTACGTCAAGAAAATCCAGGGCTCCAGCCAGCATCTGCTCAGCATCATCAACGATATTCTCGACTTCTCGAAGATCGAGGCGGGCAAGCTGACGGTCGAGCACACCGAGTTCGAACTGGAAAAGGTGCTCAACAATGTAGCCAACCTGATCGCCGAAAAAACTTCCGCCAAAGGGCTGGAGCTGGTGTTCGACGTCGACAAGAACGTGCCGCTCAAGCTGATCGGCGATCCACTGCGACTGGGGCAGATTCTTATCAACTACAGCAACAATGCCGTCAAGTTCACCGAGCAGGGCGAGATTGACATCGCCATTCGCGTCAAGGAGCAGACCGACAAGGAAGTACTGCTGTACTGCACCGTGCGCGATACCGGCATCGGCCTGTCGGCGGAGCAGATGGGACGGCTGTTCCAGAGCTTTTCGCAGGGCGACAGCTCGACCACCCGCGAATTTGGCGGCACCGGCCTCGGTCTGGTCATTTCCAAGAAGTTGGCCGAACTGATGGGCGGCGAGGTGGGCGTAGACAGCGAGCCGGGCAAGGGCAGCACTTTCTGGTTCACCGCGCGCCTCGGCAAGGGCGTCGGCCAGCAGCGCAGGCTCGCGCTGTCGGCCGACCTGCAGGGCAAGCGTGTGCTGGTGGTGGACGACAACGAGAACGCCCGCCTGGTGCTGGGCGATCTGCTCGGCAGCATGAGTTTCAAGGTTGACCGCGCCGCGTCGGGCAAGGAGGCCATCGGCGCCGTGGATCGTGCCGAGGCGGAGGGCATGCCTTACGAAATCGTGTTTCTTGACTGGCACATGCCGGGCATGAATGGCAATGAGGCGGCCAGGCGGCTGAGGGAGCTGCCGCTCACCAGCAGCCCGCACATCATGATGGTGACCGCTTACGGCCATGAAGAAGTAATCAAGGGAGCGGAGGCATCCGGTATCGAGGATGTGCTGATCAAGCCGGTCAATGCCTCGACGCTGTTCGATGCCGTGGTACGCATTCTGGGCGGCGCTGTTGAGGGCACGCGCACCGCCGCAGACGTGCCGACCGATACCTTCGAGCAACTCGCTACCATCAAGGGCGCGCGGATCCTGCTGGTGGATGACAACGACCTTAACCAGGAAGTGGCGACGGAATTGCTGACGGACGCCGGTTTCGTCGTCGATCTGGCCGAGAACGGCCAGATCGCGGTGGACAAGGTCAAGGCTGCCGCTTACGACATTGTGTTAATGGATATGCAGATGCCGGTGATGGACGGCGTAACGGCGACTCGCGAGATCCGCAAGGAGGCGCTCTTCAATGAACTGCCGGTGGTGGCGATGACCGCCAATGCCATGCAGGGTGACCGTGATCGTTGCATGGCGGCGGGCATGAACGATCATGTTGCCAAACCGATAGAGCCGGAAGACTTGTGGCGGGTGTTGCTGAAATGGATCAAGCCGCGCGAATCGATTCCCGCCGCGGCAGAGCTGAAGCCACAGGCGGCTGAGGATGCCCCCCTGCCATCCGGCATCGAGGGACTGGACACCGCCAACGGCCTGCGCCGCGTGCTCGGCAAGAAGCCGCTCTACTTCTCGATGCTGCGCAAGTTCGTCGCCGGGCAGAAATCGGTAGTGGGCGAGATCCGCGCGGCGCTGGCGGGCATGGCCTGGGATACCGCTGAACGGCTCGCCCACACGCTCAAGGGAGTGTCCGGCAATATCGGCGCCACCGACTTGCAGCCGTTGGCGGAAAAGCTCGAGGTCGCGGTCAAGGAGCGCCGTTCGCGCGAGGAGATCGAGGCCCGGCTCGACGAGCTGAAAATCCCGCTCGAGTATCTGATCGCCCAACTCGAACAGAAACTGCCGGAGAAACCGGCCAAGAAGTTCGTCGCGGTCGACCGGAAAGAGCTCATAACGGTCTGTGACAGGCTGAGGCTTCTGCTGGCAGCAAACGACGCGAGGGCGGTCGCCGTGCTGGAAGCGAATGCCGACCTGCTGAGCACGGCCTTCCCCGACCAGTATCGCAAGATCGACGATGGCATCCGATCATTCAACTTCGAAGCGGCACTTGCAGCACTGCGGGCCACCGCTGAAGCAACACCCTGAAAGACGTCCAATGGACGGACTAGATTTCACCGAAAGGGCCACGATACTGGTGGTCGACGACACGCCGGACAATCTGAGCGTGATGAGCAATCTGCTCATGGACCGCTACCGGGTAAAAATTGCCAACAGTGGCGAAAAAGCGTTGCAGATCGCCGCCTCGGACTCGCCACCGGACCTGATCCTGCTCGACATCATGATGCCCGGCATGGACGGCTACGAGGTCTGCGAGCGACTCAAGCACGACCCGAAAACGGCCGGCATCCCGGTGATCTTCCTCACCGCCAAAGCCGAGGCAACGGACGAGAAAAAGGGGCTGGAACTCGGCGCGGTCGATTACATCACCAAACCGATCAGTCCGCCCCTTGTCATGGCACGGGTGAAGAACCATCTGGCGCTAAAAGCCACGAATGACTTCCTGCGCGACCAGAACAGCTTTCTCGAACAGGAGGTGGCCAGGCGCACCAAGGAGGTAATGGCAAGCCGGGACCTGGCAGCCAAGAACCTGCAACTCGAGGACGCGAGCCGGATGAAGTCGGAGTTCCTCGCCAACATGTCGCACGAACTGAGAACTCCGTTGAACGCCATCATCGGCTTTTCCGAGATGCTCAGGGACGGCCTGCTGGGCGATCTGTCGCCGCAGCAAAAGGAGTCGGTCAACGACATTTTCACCAGCGGCAACCACCTGTTATCGCTAATCAACGACATTCTCGACCTGTCGAAGGTGGAAGCAGGAAAGATGACGCTGGAACTCGATCCGCTGCAACCGGCGGCGTTGGTCGCGGCCGGCCTGCAAGTGGTGCGGGAGCAAGCCATCACACAACGCGTGCACCTGATCGCCGATGTCGCGGAAGGCCTCGGCGAGGTGATGCTGGACGGGCGCAAGGTCAAGCAGATTCTCTACAACCTGCTCTCGAACGCCGTCAAGTTCACCCCCGAGGGTGGCGAAGTACGTGTTGCGGCGCGGCGCGTCGAGCGCCAGGCACTGCCCGACGAAGGTTTCGAGCACTATCTTGAGCTGGCCGTGAGCGACAGCGGAATCGGCATCTCCAGCGAAGACCAGGCTCGCCTGTTCCGGCCTTTCACCCAGATCGACAGCACACTGGCGCGTCGCTACGAGGGCACCGGCCTCGGCCTGGCAATGGTCAAGCAACTGACCGAACTGCACGGTGGCGCCGTGACTCTGCTGAGCACGCCGAAAGAAGGCTCGACGTTCACGGTGTGGCTGCCGTGGCGCGAGGCACCAGACCAACCTGCCGCCCCGCTGCCGGCCCTGGGCTGGCTGGAGGGCATCGACATTGCGCGGCGCCAGCATCCGGACCTGATCGTGCTTGATTTGTTGATGCCGGAGGTCAGCGGTGTCGAGGTGGTAGAGGCCTTGAAGCAGGACGCGGCCACGGCCGCTTCATCAACGAAGTGAGGCGGGCGATGAGCGGGAAGGGAAAATGACATGGCGCGCATCCTGGTGATCGAGGACAACGCGGCAAACATGAAGCTGACCGTGTTGCTGTTGCAAAGGGAGGGTCACGAAGTCATCGAGGCGATCGACGCCGAAGACGGCATCCGACTCGCCCGCGAGCGCTTGCCGAAGCTGATCCTGATGGACGTGCAGCTGCCCGGCATGGACGGCCTGGCGGCCACGCGTCTGCTCAAAAGGGATGCCGCGACCAGCAAAATCAAGATCGTGGCGCTGACCGCCCTCGCCATGACCGGTGACCGCGAAAGGATGGAGGCCGCCGGCTGCGACGGCTACATTGCCAAACCGATTCGCTACCGGGAATTCCTCAAGGTGGTCTGCAAGATGGTGTAGAGAACAGTCGGCGCCGGCGGTACGGCGTTGGCAGGCCGTGTCTGCCCGGCCGCAGGACTATGTGCGTCAGCGTACCGACTTTGTCGAAGCCACGGCCTATAACAATCCACAGTACGAACACTGCCGCACCTTCCCGACGGTCTACTGGAGATGAACGATGACAAACAATTCGAAACGCTGGTGCAACGCCCTTTTCGGCGCAGTAGTGGTTGTGGCTGCCGGTTGCAGCAGCCTGAAGACACCGGCGACCGCCGATGTCGCGGACGCCCAGCGCCAGACCCTGCTGGCCCGTGGCAATGCCGCTGAATCCCGGCGCCAGACCCAGGCCGCCGAAAGCGACGCGGACGAAGCCCAGCGCCAGACCCTGCTGGCCCGCGGCAATGCCGCTGAATCCGAGCGCCAGATGCAGGCAGCACAAGCACGTACCGCAATACTGGAAGTGCAGTTGGCCGATCTGGCTGCAACACAAACCGCACGTGGTCTGGTCATCACTCTCGGCGACGTGCTGTTTGGCACCGACCTGGCCCGCCTCAATGCGGATGGAATGCGCACGACACAAAAGCTGGCCGATGTCCTGCAACGACATCCGCAACGGACAGTGCTGATCGAAGGCTTTACCGACAGCACGGGATCTGCTGCACATAACCAGGAACTGTCGGAGCGTCGCGCTGACGCAGTGCGCGGTGCCTTGCAGGAAATGGGTGTGGCGCATGACCGGATTGCAATCCGCGGCTATGGCGAAACCCATCCGGTCGCCGCCAATGATACGAAAGAGAATCGCCAGTTGAACCGGCGCGTCGAAATTGTATTTTCCGGTGACGGCGGATTGATTTCACAGCGCTGACCACGGCCGGCTGTGCCTGAAGCCGACCATACGGCCTGACGACCCGCCGCTGATCCGAGATCCTCCGGAACCGCGCTGCCGCCTTATTCCTGTATGCCATGGACATTGAAAAGCAATCTGGAATGGGCATCTGGTTCCACCTCGCCCAGATGGCGCGCATGGTGTTCTGGCTGTCGCTGGTCGGACTTCTGCTGCTGCAGGTATTCGGCGGCAGCGATTCGGCCCAGCAGAAACGCGATGTGCTGATCGATCAGCTCCAGAACGAGCGCAGGTCGCGGGTGATCGCGCTGATCCATCGCCAGGAAAGCCGCAGCATCCTCGGCGTGCCGCTGTCGAGCGACATCAACATCGAAGACTCCGAAGCAGTCCTGCGTGCGATCCGGCTCACACCCGACGACCGTCCCATCGATCTCGTTCTGCACACGCCGGGCGGGCTGATCCTTGCTGCCGAACAGATCGCCAGGGCGCTGGTCGAGCGCAAAGGCAAGGTCACGGTGTTCATCCCTCACTACGCCATGAGCGGCGGCACCCTGATCGCACTCGCCGCCGACGAAATCGTGATGGACCGCAATGCCGTGCTGGGGCCGGTTGATCCGCAGATCGGCAACATGCCGGCTGCCTCCATTCTGCAGGTCCTCAAACTCAAGAAGGCACAGCACATCAGCGACGAAACGCTGATATTGGCCGATATCGCCGCCAAGGCCCGCATCCAGGTCGCCGGCTTTGTCACCGACATATTGAGCAAGCACATGCCGGGAAACAAGGCGGCCGAGCTGGCGGTGGTGCTGAGCGAAGGACGCTGGACGCACGACTTTCCGATCACCGTTCAATTTGCAAAACAACTCGGCCTGCCGGTTACGACCGAGATGCCGCGCGTGGTGTATGAACTGATGGACCTGTATCCGCAAGCGAATGTGCGTCGCCCCTCGGTGGTCTATGTGCCGATCCGCAGCCTCGGCGAAGGCAAGGGCGAGCTTGCTCCTCCCGGCCGGACCGTTCCCGGTCCCAGCCAGAGTCCAGCTCAGAATTCCGGCAAGTAGTCCGGGTGTCGGGCAAGCGCCGGAACACGCCTGGTCACCGTATCGCCAGCGCCGACTCTTGCAGCTGCGGGCGCGTTCTCAGTCGCCCAGCAACTCGGCCACCGGCTCAAGCTCCTCGACGTGCTGCGCCACCACCTTCAGAATGACGATGATGGGAATGCTCAGCAACATGCCCCAGATACCCCACAGCCAAGCCCAGAACAGCAGCGAGACGAACACCGCGGCCTTGTTCATCCTGGCGATCCTGCCGGTCATCCAAGGAGTGACGAAGGAGCCGACGAAGGTCGCAATCGCCAGCGAAACGCCGGCGACCAGCAATGCCGTCGACACGCTGTCGAACTGCATGAAGGCCGCCATGCCGAGACCGGCGGCAGTGACCGCCGGGCCAAAGTAAGGGACGACGTGCAGCAGGGCTGCGGCCACTGCCCAGGCACCGGAATTCTCCAGGCCGAACCAGCGCAGCGCGATCCAGGTCAGCGCCCCGACCAGTACATTCGTGGTCAACAGCATGAACATGTAACGCTGGATGGATTCGTTGATGTCATCGAGGATGCGCACCGTGATCTTTTTGCTCGACAGCGAGGGCCCGGTGACTCGCACCAGCTTTCTCTTGTAGGTATCGCCCGACAGCAGCAGAAAGAAGGTCAGGAAAAACACCATCGACGCCTGGCCGATCAGTCCCGCAGCCCCCATTGAACGCGCCCACAGAAAGTTGTCGAGCTTGAAGCCCGGCGCGTCGACCACGACATGTGTCGCCGGCTGTCTGGGCGGCGCCGACATGCCCGCCGCCTGGCTGGTCGCTTTCTCGATTTCGCTCGCCGCCCGTTGCACCTTCTGCATGGCGCTGGCCTGACCCTCGCGCAGACTGGCGAGTCCGGCCGACAACTTGCTTGCCGCCGCGGGCAGCTGTTCGACTATGGTCTGCATCTCTCCGCGCAGCGAGTAACTTCCCAGCCCGAGCACGCAGACGACAGCCGTCATCACCAGACCGGTACCCAGCGCGCGCGGAATTTTGATTCGCTCGAGCCATGCCACCAGGGGATTCAGGGTGTAGGCGAAAAGAATCCCGAGCAGCAGCGAAATGAAAAAGCTCTGCGCGGACTTCAATGCGAATACCACGGCGACCGTCGCCAGGATGGTCAGCGCCAAACCCCGTCCGGGCCCGAACACCACGACCGGGGACGGGGCCGCAGCCGGCTCGCCGGCCGGAGCCTCCGATTCAGGAGTGACGATTGTTGTCATCGGTTTCCGGTCCGGCGCAGACGGGCAGCCCTGCGTGCCGCAGGCTGCCGAACCACAGCGCGTAGTGCCGCGTGAATTCGGCACCGAGAAAGAAAATCTGTGCCGAGTAATAGACCCAGAGCAGCAGGGCGATCAGCGATCCGGCGGCGCCAAAGCTCGATGCCACGCCACTGTTGCCGAGATACAGGCCGATTGCATATTTTCCCAGGCTGAACAAGCCGGCCGTAAAGGCAGCGCCGATCCAGACATCGCGCCACGACAGCGGAGCATCGGGCAGGGTCTTGTAGATGATTGCAAACATGCAGGCTATGACGCCGAAGGAAATGAAAGACGAGATTGCCGCGATAGCCGCGGCGGAACTTCCCGCCATCCCATGCGCATAGCGTTCGAGAATCGCCAGCGAGGCACTGACGACGAGAGAAACGAGCAGCAGGAATGCCAGCACAAGCACCAGGCCGAAGGACAGGAGGCGCGTTCTCAAGAGCAGGCCGAAGGGTGATCTGCACGGCTTGCCGATACCCCACAGCTCATCCAGGCTGCCCTTGAGTTCGGCAAAAACGCTGGTGGC
Organism: Rhodocyclales bacterium; assembly: GCA_026399415.1. GTDB lineage: Bacteria > Pseudomonadota > Gammaproteobacteria > Burkholderiales > Rhodocyclaceae > Sulfuritalea. The sequence goes on from JAPLQZ010000213.1 coordinate 18,268, forward strand.
TCCCAGCAGCAGCAGGACGCTGGCGACGAGCGTCGCGACCATTCCCGAGGCAGGATTTCGCGCCGCGGCCAGCAATGCCTGAATCGCCTGCGCGCCATTCGGCCCGACCAGGTCTTGCACCTGGGAAACGATCTCGCCCTGGGCTGCTTCGGCGCCGAAAACATAGCCGGCGACGGCGATCGCCAGCACCAGGATGGGTGTCAGGGAAAACAGGGTATAGAAGGCCAGTGCCGCGCCTTTGCTGGCGGCACGGTGATCGACCCAGGAGATCAGCGACTGGACCAGAACCATCTTCAGACGCCTTATCCAATGGGTTGGGGCCAGCAGCAGGTAATCGAAGAGTCCGCGGGACATGGTTTGCCTCGCAACTCAGGGCTCGGGCGCCTAGCGAAACTTGGTCAGGGTTTGCTGGATCAGTCCGGCTTTTGCGCAGGCCTGGTGCAGCAGTTGATTCAGATCCCGAACGGAGTCGTAGGCGTCGCCATGCGTTTCATAGCCCAGTCTGCGCCCCATTTTTTGAGCAACGGCGAGCAACGCAAACAGTTCTCCGGCAGTTTCGCGCCTTTCTCCATTTTGCGTCTGGTCGCCTTGCATGATGAAGCACCTCTATCGACGGTGACATGACAGGTATCCCCGGACGCCGCCCGGGGATATTCCCTGCGGGTTCAACCGCAGGAATGCCTTACTTGACGCGAATGTCGTTCTTGACCGACTTCACGCCACGGACGCCGCGTGCCAGATCGCCCGCCTTGGAAGCCGAAGCCGGAGCGGCGACAAAACCGCTCAACTGAACTACGCCTTTGAACGTCTCCACGTTGATCTCGAAAGACTTCAGAGTAGGCTCCTCGAATATGGCAGCCTTGACCTTGGTGGTGATGACGCTGTCGTCGACGTACTCGCCGGTTCCCTCCTGGGTCGACGTGGACGCACAACCCACGACGGAAACCAGAGTAACGGCTAGGAATGCTGCAGAAAGATAGTTTCTGAGTTGTTTCATGGTTGGCTCTCCAAATGTAAGTTGAACAGAACTTCCTGGTCCGATTTCGAGCTGCGCAATTTGCGCAGTTCTATGGACAGAGAACCGAGCCTGGCAGCACTCAAGCGGCCCGTGTTCTCGAATCCCCGGTTCAGAATAGTCATAACAGTCGGCGCTGACGGTACGGTGGCGCACATAGCGAAGCGGGGAACCGCGTGAGCCAATCCGCGATAAACGGACCGGCTGTTCTACTTCCTCGACACCGGTCCTTTGCTGAACAGGCAATTCTTCAGTTCCCTGGAAAAGCGCTGATCGGTTCGCCGGATCCACTCCATCAGCATGGCTGCGTGCTCCTTTTCCTCGTCCCGGTTGTGTTCGAGAATCGCCTTGAGTTCCTTGTCATGGCAAGTCTCGGCGCGCTGGTTGTACCAATCAACCGCTTCCAGCTCTTCCATCAGGGAAACAATTGCTCTGTGCATGTCGCGTGCTGCAGTGGACAGTTCTTCAACGGGCTCGTGATAACCGACGCTGGACATTTCATTCTCCTGATCAAGTGGACCGCTTCGGGTCATAGTCCTTGTTGTGCTCCCGCAGGAAGCGCGTGAGCTGATGCTCGGCCTTGTCTTTTATTTCGCCGTAGGCACGCTGTGCCTTTCCTGCCAACTCGACCCGCTTGCCGGCTATCACGTCGAGTCGATTGTCGGTAAGCCTGCCCCAATGCTTTCTTGCCTTGCCCTTGAACTGCTTCCAGCCGCCTTCGACGATATGCCAGTTCATGCCGGACTCCGCGGGATCTTTTCGGCGTCAGGCATCCTTGCCGAAATTGTCGATTCAGTACTCATCTCATTCGCATGGGTGGAAACATCCATCAACGGCGACTAAGGACAAAAGCGGTGATAAGTCCCGCCGCCGCCGCTACCCCGAAGACCTTCCAAGGGTTCTCCTGAACGTACTCGAACGTCGAGTCTGCGGTCCTGGCGGCCTTCCTGGCGATCGCGATTCGTGCGTGATGAAGCCTGGAGCTTGTCTCGCCCAGCCTTCTTTCGATCCTGGCACGCGCCGCGGAAAATTCTTCGTTGCTGCATTTGACCAATTGCTGCAACAGCTCGTCGCCATCGGCGACCAGGCCTTTCAAATCTGTCATGATTTTTCCTTTTTGTCTGCGATGGTTTCATTGCTTGCGGCAATTTTGGCATTCACGGTGCCTCCTGCTGCGGCCAGCTGGACGGGTCATTCCCGGCACAGGCCCTCCGCTGCCTCGCATCCTGTTCCTCGACCGACATCCTCTCTGTGCGGTGCCGTACTCATCGGCCGCCGCTCGCCGGCGCATTGATGAACAACCGGCAGAAGTCGCGCCGGGAGTGCGCTGGCAGACAGACTGCTGCTGCCGTTTGAGTAGCCTTGCGGTGTCGGGCCTGGCCGGATTCCTCCGCGACGCTTCGTGGCCCCCACTTGCTGTCAGGAGTTTTCAATGTCGTTGGGAACAGTTCTGTTGATTGTCGTTGTGCTGCTGCTGACCGGTGCGCTTCCCGCCTGGCCACATAGCCGGAAATGGGGCTACGGCCCCAGCGCCGGTCTTTGGCTGGTGTTGATGATCTTGTGCGTTCTGTGGCTGATTTGAAACTTGCGGCTGCAGAAAGGCATCTCAATGTGTTCCAGCGCACAGAGTCCGGCGGCCGCAAAGCGGATAAAGCATTTATGCGTAAAGGATCAAATGGTGTCTGCTAATTGGCCTGCCAACCAGTTACGGAATAATTTCTCGGCAATGCGAACACGTTTTATAAAGGAACCAAAATGAAAGCCTCAGGAAACCTCAAATTGATCGGCATTTCGATGCTGCTGGTTGCCGGACTTGCGGCGTGCGACAAACCCGGCCCGGCAGAGGCTGCCGGCAAGAAGATAGACCAGACGGCGGAAGCCGCCGGGAAGAAGATAGAACAGACTGCGGAGGCCGCCGGCAGGAAAATCAATGCAGCAACCGAGAAGGTCGGTGAAAAGCTGGGTGAGCAAGGCGTGAAGGCAGGTGTCGCCATTGACGACGCCGAAATTACAGCCAAGGTCAAGGCCGCCATCTTTGCCGAACCCGGCCTGAAGACCCTGCAAATCAGTGTCGATACCGTAAAAGGCGTCGTGACATTGAGCGGATCGGTTGATTCGGAGCCGAGCAGCGACCGGGTCAAAGTACTGGCCAGTGCCGTTGCCGGCGTGACCAGGGTTGAAAACCGGCTGGTGCAGAAGACGTTCAAATAGGAAGGTGTCGTAGCCAACCTGTCAGGGGCAAGATCATGGATTTGCAAGAAGCATACAAGCAGAAGATGGCGGCGCAGCTCAAGGAATGGAGCGCGCAGATTGATTTGTTCGAAGCCAAGGCGGAGAACGCCGGGGCTGACATGAAGGTCAGGCGCGCCGAGGAACTGGATGGATTGCGTGCCAAACATCGTACGGCACATGAGAAATTGGGGGCTCTGGAGAAGGCCAGCGGTGAAGCATGGGAACAGATCAAGGAAACCGCCGACAAGATCCGGGAGGACCTGAAAACCGGCATGGCTGAGGCTCGTGCCCGGTTCATGTGACCTGCAGGCGACGAACGCTGCCCTGAACCGACGGCAGACCCGGACATTTCTTCAATCTCTTCGAGAGGCCTGAAAAATGAACCTGAAACTGATACTGATACTTGTTCTGTCCAGCCTCGCCGTGATGTTTGTCGCCCAGAACATCGCTCCCGTCGAGATTGGCTTCCTGTCCTGGCAAACATCGATGTCGACTGCGCTATTGATATTCTTCGCATTGATGGCCGGGTTCATCCTGGGTTGGTTCGTGCATGGTTATCTTTTGTATCGAAAGTCCAGGAACGACAAAGGTGAGTTGGTCTATTTGCGTTGAGCCGGATCTCCGGCTTCGCCTCGCCCGGTGAATTCGCGATAGCCGACATTCCACGTATGTGACAGGCGAACAATGTCAAGTCGCGCGATCAAACCTGCTGCGCTGATTGGTCTTTGCCTGCTCGCCGCAACGGGTTGCGCGACCTTGCCGGACACCGATGCGCTGATTGAACGGCACACCGGCCAGGCCGCCAGATTTGAAAGCGCGAGCGGGCCGGTTTCGGCGCGGAAAAGCGCTGCCATTATTGCGAAATTGAAACGCAAGTCCGGCGACCTCGACATACTGGACAAACAGATCGCGCTGGAGCAGGCGATCGTCGGCAGCCCTCTCAGCCTGGGCAACAAGGTCACTCTGCTGCAGGATGGCGCAGCGACCTATCCGGCCATGTTTGCCGCCATACGCAAGGCGCGGGACCACGTCAACATGGAGTCCTACATCATCGAGGACGACGAGATCGGCCGGCAGTTCGCGGATCTGTTGCTGGAGAAGCAGCTCGCAGGCATTCAGGTCAACCTGATCTACGACAGCGTCGGCGGCTTCAATACGCCGAAAGCATTCTTTGATCGCCTCACCGCCGCCGGAATAGCCGTGCTCGAATTCAATCCGGTGAACCCGTTCGCCGGCAAGACGCCCTGGCTGATCAACAATCGCGATCATCGGAAAGTGCTTATCGTCGACGGGCAGACCGCATTCATCGGCGGGATCAACATCAGCAGCGTCAATTCCGCGGGATCGGTCGCCAGGCGGCCCGCGAAAGTGGCGGGAGATGGAGTGACTTGGCGCGATACCCACATTCGGATCGAAGGCCCGGTAGTCGGCGAAGTGCAGAAGCTGTTCATGCAAACATGGGAAAAGCAGCGCGGAAAACTGCTTGCCCCAAAAGCATATTTTCCCGAACTGAAGGCTCAGGGAAAGGAAATCGTGCGCGCCATCGGCAGTACGCCCGACGATCCCTATAGCCTGATCTACCTGACGCTGATATCGGCAATCGGAAACGCCGAGAGGCAGGTGTATCTGACCAACGCCTACTTCGTTCCCGACCCCCAGTTGCTGAAAGCGCTGGTCGATGCCGCCGGGCGCGGTGTCGATGTGAGGCTGCTGTTGCCGAGCAAGTCGGACTCTGAAATGGTGTTTCACGCTGGACGCTCGCATTATTCCGGTCTGCTCGATGGCGGCGTCAAGATCTACGAGCGCCGCGGGCGACTGCTGCATTCCAAAACGGCAGTCATCGACGGCGTCTGGTCTACGGTAGGGTCGGCCAATCTCGATTGGCGCAGCTTTCTCGACAACGACGAGGTCAACGCCGTGATTCTGGGGCGCGAATTTGGCCAGCAAATGCAGACCGTATTCGCCGCGGACCTTGAAGCTTCAGAGGCAATCGACCCGGAGAAGTGGAAGCGTCGGCCGCTTTTATTGCGGCTCAAGGAATGGATCGCACGAGTCTGGGGGCGTTTGCTTTAGCATGAGCGACACCGGCAAGACATCTCACGACGAGGGGCTCCGCCCGGCGGAACTGCGCCTGAACCGGTACGCACGACTGGCCGCGGTCTTGATCATCGCGCTCGGCTGCTATCTTGTCTTGTATCCGTTTGTTCCCGCCGTCCTGTTTGCCGCGGTAGTCTGTTCCGCAACCTGGCCGTTGTATTTGCGGCTGCGCAAGGCTCTTTGGGGTCGGCCTGCGCTCGCGGCGCTGGTGATGACGCTGCTGCTGATCGTGCTGGTGATCGGGCCCACCGTGCTGCTGGCCGCAAGCCTCGCCGACGAGGTAACGGCCATGGCCGAGGCCGCCAAGGCGATGCTGAATGCCGGCCCAATCAAGCCGCCCGCCTGGGTGCGGAAAATCCCGCTGGCGGGAGAACTGCTTGCCGACCAATGGCAACGACTCGCGTCCGGCAACGATAGCCTGTCCGCGCTGTGGAAGAGCCTGCTGGAACCCGTACGCAATTTCCTGATCGGGGCAGGCAAGGCCGCAGGCGAGGGCTTGCTGCAACTGACGCTGGCGAGCTTCATCGGTTTCTTTTTCTACCGTGACGGCGAAGCATTGATGATTGCCGTGCGCAAGGCGCTGGACCGGATCGCCGCCGGACGGGGAGACGAGTTTCTGCAGACGATCGACAACAGCGTGACCGGGGCCGTAGTTGGCGTTTTCGGGACGGCGCTGGCGCAGGCGCTGGTGGCTTTGGCCGGATTCGTCATCGCCGGCGTTCCCGCCGCCTTTTTGCTTTCCGTGGCGACCTTCTTCCTCTCGATTGTTCCGGTCGGGCCGCCACTGGTATGGGGCAGTGCTGCAGCATGGCTGGCCTATGACGGGCAAATGGCTTGGGCGGCTTTCATGGTCGCGTGGGGTTTCTTCGGCATCAGCACCATCGACAATCTGGTCAAGCCGTATCTCATCAGCCGCAGCAGCAAGCTGCCAATGCTGTTGGTTGTGCTCGGCGTGTTCGGCGGCGTGGTCGCGTTCGGTTTCATCGGCCTGTTCATCGGCCCGCCGGTGCTGGCCATCGGGCTTACTCTGATACAACTCTGGATCGCAGGTCGTCACCAGCCGGCAGCGATGCCGGTTGGGACAGCGCCTGTCTAGAACCTACTTCAGTTGCAGTTCGAAACGGCCTGTAGCGCGCTCCACCGCAATCAGGCGGAGCAGCGGGCCGAGTTGGTCAAGCTGCGGCGGGGGCACAAGAGCGATGGCGAAAAAATCCGGATTGGCGCCGATAGCCCAGGATCCTTTGCCATCGAGTTGCAGTGGACCCTGAAGGGTGTGCAGCAAGACCTGGACCGCGGCGCCGTCGCCATCGCCATCGAAGTTCAGTTCATAGTCCCCGAGCGGCGAAATCGGCGTGAACACCGAGCCGGCATTGCGCCATTGCAATGTGGCCCTGCCCCGCACTTGCGTGCGCTCAACCGAGAGCGCAGCGATATGCAGCAGGACATCGCCGGTAAGACCCAGCGGCGCAAGGGTGGGCATGCCGAGACCCAGGGCGGAGGCCGGCAAGCTGATATCGGCGTTGGCAAGCTCGATCCCGGACAGGGACAGGATCACTGGAAAGACCTTGCCTGACTGGTCCAGCCGGACTTCGCCAACCAGGTGTCCGCGCAGCAGGGATTCCGGCTGAAGGCGCCAGGCAAGGCTCTTCGCCACTCCGGCACGACCACCCGGGTCGCGAATCTCGATTTGCCCCGAACCCGACCACAGCGTGCCGTGAGCTTCGACGAGGTGCAGTTTGCCCTGACTCATCCGCTGCAAGCCGGCATCGACCAGAGTCGCCGGCGCCATGGCAATGATTCCCGCTGCATAGACGGCGAGCCCGATTGCCGCCAGGTGCCGGCGCTTCACCGATGACTTGCCCGCAACATGGTCGCCGTCACGCTGACCATGCCCGGTGCCGGCAGACCTTCGATCCGGCAGGCGGAGAGCCGGACATGCTGCGACTTGAGGCTCGCGACCCAATTGAGCCACGCGGCGAATTCGACAGGCCCGAATGCGACCACCACCTGATGGGCGTCCGCCGCATCCATTCTTGTCAGGGTGTCGGTCAGCCCGCTGGCATCGACCTGCCCTTGCACCAGCGTGCGCAGATCCATTTGCGATGCCGGCGGTGCGGGTGTGGCGCGCAGCCGCTCCAGTTCAACCGCCTGCTGCTCGAGAGTCGCAGCCTGTGCCCGGAGTGTCACAACGCTCGCCTGCAACCGCGTGTGCGCCTGACCACCCGCTTGAACCAGCCAGAAATACAGCGCCGCTCCCGTCAGCACGGCCAGGATCGCAATAATGACTCTTTCCCGCGGCGCCCGCGATTCCCATGCCTGGCGCAGTTTTGCTTTCATGACGCCCTCACGATCAGGACAACGCTTGCCTTTGCGGCACGCGTCGCGGCCGGCGGCACTTCAATGCTCAGGCCCGACTGGAGCAGGCGCGCCCGGAGTGCCTGTATCGCCGCTTCTGCGTTGGTGGAAAGTTCCAGCGTCATCTGTCCGCCCTCGTAGGACACGGTCCGCAATGTGCCCGCCGGCAGTTCCTTCGCTGCTGCCGCGACTTGCTCGATCATCGGCAGAAAGTCGCCGCCATCGGGCATCCCCGCCGCATGCCTTGCCTCGGCGAGTTTGCGGCGCATTTGCAGGGCCGGATCCACCACCGCCACCGTGTCCGGGAAAGCGCCGCGAAATTGCGATTCCATCTTCTGGCGCAGTGCCCGCTGCTCGCTGGCGAGCAAGCTCCAGTCGGTCACCAGCGCGATGGCATGGAGGGCCAATGCAGCACCCAGTATCCATGCCGCCGGTCGCAGCCGATGGACCGCACCGGAAAGGACCCGCCAGCGCTGGCGCTGCTGCGCCATGCAAACGCCGGCATCGGCTGGCGCCGTGCGCCAATCCCAGGATCCGGCGACGCGCAGATCAGATCCGAGTTCGCGCTGCCAGGCCGCAACATCCGGTTCCGCATCCGGCGTCGTCACATACAGGGCGATCGATGCGGGCCCGGCGCCACGCGCCTTCGCTTCGTCCAGCATGAGGCACAGGCCCAGCGGCGGCGAATTCCGGTCGCCGCAATCCGTCGTCGCTCCCTCGAACTCCCCGCTACGAACAAATCCTTCGCTGCCGTTCCAGGCAATGCTCCACTCTCCCGCCACAAGGGGCAACAGCAGGGTTTCGCAGTGCACTTCATCGACACGGATACCTGCCGCGCCGAGCGCCTCCCGCCAGCGCTCCAGTCCCTTCCTGTCGATGACGGCAAGGGCATCCTCGTCACCGACGCTACCGAGCCAGCTCACCTGGCTGGCATCCGGCTCGCCGGCCATTTTTTCTTCCACGGCAAAGGCCAGCACCGAACCCGGACCGCGTCTGGCTCCGTGAGGTATCCGTGCGCGGGTGATCAATACCTGGGTCGCGGGAATCACCAGCTGAACGCGGTCGACACGTTTCGGCAGATCCGCCAACCGGCCCTGTCCTGAAACGGCTTCGCGGCCGTCGTCGATCAGCGCCCAGTGGCAGCTTTGTGCCTGATCGGATAGCGAACTGTAGATGCGGAGCAGGCTCATAGCATTTTTCGCCAGACGATGGCCGGCCAATTGGCATCGGTGCGCGCCAGCAATGCAGCACTGCGCGCCTGTGCGCTGCCAATGTTTACGCGCAGGTCCACCAGGAAGTAGTCGCTGCTGAAGGAGATGTCCTCGATCGCTGCCACGACGTCTTTGGGAAGCTGGTTGAGAAAATCGGCGCGGTCGCGAAAATAGCTGCGGGCGCGCTGCTCGACCAAAGCCCGCGCGCCGTCGATGTCCAGACCATCGACCACGGCGGCAATGACTTCAGGCGGCGCCGTATTCACATTCACCGCGGTAAACGCAGGCAATGCCGAAACGAAGGGGCGCAGGCGCAGGCGGACGCCATCGTCAAAGCCACGCACCAGGACCAGTTCGGCAACGTCGATCAACGGCCGGTTGGCGGCGAGATACGGGGGTTGCAGCGCCAGATAGAAAGCATCTTCGGCTCCGCCCGGCGCCTGCACCTCGCTGTCGGCGTCGATCCAGTCGACCAGAGCATCGGCCAGCGCCGGCGGCAAGCCCAGGATGGACAGCAGGCGCTGGAAGTGGGCAATCTGCGCGAGGCTGGGTTTGCCGTCCTTCACCATGTTGTTGAGATTGAACCGACCCTGCTGGTCCTCGATGTGACCCGCCAGGCTGCCGTTCTCGACCGGAATCGGCGGCAGGCGCAAGGCCCAGGGCTCGCCCGGGGTGTCGACGCTGCTGGCGCGGCGATCATCGCTGAGCAGCGCACGGGTCCAATCCACGCCGACCTGAATCAGTGTCTGCGCCTGAACGTGATCGGCAACCAGTTCGTTTTGCCGCGCCCAGGTGCTCTGCGTGACCATGATCGCCGTCGCGGCCAGCGCCGCCAGCGCAACTACGCCCATGGCAAGCACAATGGCCACCCCGGACTGTGACTTTTTCATGATCGCAGGGAAAACACGCGCACAATTTCCTCGCCGGAAACCAGCACGATGCTCAGTTGCACGGCCCGCGGAATTTGCGCGTCGCGCGGTGACGCCGGCCACCTGCTTACCCATGCAAGGTCGGCATCGAGGTACTGCAAGTCAAACCGGGTCACTCCGGTCAGCACGGGGTAACGCGCAGGCAGCACATCGGGTGCAAGGTCCAGCCCCGGCCATAGCAGCAATTCGATTTCCTGCTCGCCGTTCAGCCGGTACGCAAGCCGCCGCGGCGTGTCGGCGCCGTCCTCCGCGGCGAAGCGGCTGAACTCCAGGCGGGGTTCCCGCGCCAGGCCTTCCTGGCCGCGCCACGCCGGCAGGGTGCCCAGTGCGGTCCGCACCGGACGCGGCGCCGCCAGTTGGGCGTCACGCTCGAAGCGGGCGAGGAAGCTTGCCACGCGCCGCCATTTGTCGCTTTCCTGCCTGACGTGCTCGCGCGCATCCAGCACCGCGCCCAGGCCGCGGAACGACATCAGCGCCAGCAGCGACAGGATGAGCAACGCCGTCAGCAGTTCGATCAGCGTAAATCCGCGGTGCGGACTGCCCGCAGCCGTTTTCCGGTGCGGATTGCCCGCAGCCGTTTTCATTTGTCGCCACCCGGCGGGTGAACCGCGAATCCGACAAGATGCGCAAGTTCATGCGTTTCTTCGTTCGCCGTGAACACGCGAACATCGACCCGGCGAAACAGGACATTCGGCGTAGCGATGACTTCCTCGCGCCAGGCGAAATCAATGCCGCCCTGGCGGGCCAGGCCGCGCTGCATGCCGGTCGGCAACCAGACGCCACGGGCACGCTGCTCTGCCAGGATATTCTCCGCTACCCAGCCGGCCAGCAAGCGCGCGCGCAGCTCGCCAACGCTGTTGGTGCCTCCGCCCGCCACGCGCAGCGATGCGAGCAGCGCAATCGAGATGATTGCCAGCGCCACCAGCACTTCGATCAGGGTAAAGCCGCGGCATTTATCGCCGCACGGATTTCTCATTGCCTGCACCTCCTTCCGGCAACACGCGCACATCGCCGATCGGGGAATTCGCCAGGGTGTAACGGGCGTTGCCCAGGGACATTTCGATGCTGAAGGAAATTGCCGGACCGTAGGGAGTGAACTCCACGCGCATCTGTTCAGGCGACCGGGTGTTCTCCACCCGCATGCCGGATATCGTCATGCCCTGCGGCAGGGTCCTCGCCCGCAGAACATCGTCGACGATCGGCAACCAGCCGAGGTCTTCGCTGAATTTCCAGAACCGGTAGGCCGGCCCGTTCGCGGTCCAGGCGATGGCCTTTCCCGTGAGATGCGCCTCTGTCGCGGCAAGATCCATCAGTTGCGCCAGCCGGTCGACTTCGAGGCGCAGCACCGCCCTGTCGTCCGGCTGCGCAGAGGCGCTCACCAGGCCGACCAGCAGGCCCATGATGAGCAACACGACCAGCATCTCGACAAGCGTGAAGCCGCGTTCAATTGCCCTCGTCACCGGATGCCTGATCGACACCGGCCCTTTCACGGCACGGCCAGTGCGGCTCGGGGATGCAGGACTCATGACCTGGCCAGTCCTAGAGCGACCAGGAGCCGATGTCGGCATCGTTGCCGTCGCCGCCCGGCATGCCGTCTGCGCCCAGACTGAAGATGTCGATCTCGCCGTGCAGTCCGGGATTCAAATACTGGTAAGGATTGCCCCAGGGATCTTTCGGTAGCCGTTCGACATAGCCCCCCGCTTTCCAGTTCGGAGGAAACGGAGCGATAGCCGGCTGCGCTGCCAGCGCCTGCAATCCCTGCTCGGTCGCCGGGTAGCGCTGGTTGTCCAGACGATACAGCTTGAGCGCCTGCGTCAGGCTTGCAATATCCTGCCGTGCCGCGATCACCCGCGCCTCGTCGGGCCGGCTGATGATTTTCGGCACCACCAGGGCGGCGAGAATTCCAAGAATCACGACCACCACCATCACTTCGAGCAGCGTGAAACCGCGCTGCCAGTTCGTCGTTTTTGCGTGCGCTGCCATTTCCCCTCCAAAGCTGCATTGACCCCGGTGCTGTCCGGCGCCGCATTCCATCCAGTTGGCACAAAGTATCCCGGTCACCCGGAGTTGACTCTGTGCGCTGGCGTACATACGCCGTATTGCCTTCCTTCTAGCATCGGTATCACTTGGGAATTTTCCGTCTGGCCTGATGCGGATCCATCCGGTCGATCACTGCGCACCGCTGCCTTTCGCAGCGGTCCGCCCACAAAGAAAAATGCGATACCTCTCATTCGACAGATCAACTACAGCACAATCCGCCGCGATCGCCCTGGTGACCGTCGGCGCGCTGGCTTTGCTTGCCCTGGTAGCCGCCCACTGGACGTGGCAGTGGCTGGCACCGCATGCCGAAGCGCGGGGACAGCCAGTCGCCAACGGGATCGACCATGCGGGATCCGCCAACGCCCTGTTCGGCAATGCGGCGCGGGATGACAGCAGTCCGTCGCCAACAGGAATCGGGATCAGCCTGCTCGGCATCGTTGCCGCCACGGCAGGCGGGCGCGGATACGCCGTGCTGCGGCTGGAACCGAAGGCCCTGCTCACGGTACGCGAGGGAGAAGACATCGCTCCCGGTCTCCGCCTCGCTGAAGTCGCCACCGATCACGTCATCCTCGAGCGTGGCGGTACCCGCGAAACCCTCGGCTGGCCGGCAAAAGTCCCATCTGCCGCCCCCCCTGTCCTGCAACTTGGCAAATAACAATCGATGTCGTTACTAATGGCATGTCAGGAGTTGAGATGAAACATAGCTGGTTGAAAACCGGATTTCTGTCGCTGGCCATGGTGATCGGCAGCGGACAGGCGTGGCCGGCCGACCCGTCGGCGCGCGTCGCCATGACTGCCTCCGCGGAAAAACCGCGCGAGCCCGGCGCTGCCGCCAGCCCCGACAGCGTCACCCTCAATCTGGTCAATGCCGATATCGAGGGAGTGGTCAAGGTGGTCAGCCAGATCACCGGCAAGAACTTCGTGCTCGACCCGCGGGTGAAGGGCACGATCAACATCGTTTCGGCCAAACCAATTCCGCGATCACTGGTCTACGACGTGTTTGTGTCGGCGTTGCGCTTGCAGGGCTTTGCGGCGATCGAGGACCGCGGCATCGTCAAGATCGTTCCCGAGGCCGAGGCCAAACTCAATCCCGGCCCGACCTATGGCCCGGCCGACCAGGCGCGCGGCACGGGGGACCGGATTCAGACCCGGATCTATGCGCTGCAGTATGAATCGGCGGTGCAGATGGTGCCGATCCTGCGGCCGCTGATCTCTCCCAACAACACCATTACCGCCAACCAGAGCAGCAATACCCTGGTCATCACCGACTACGCCAACAACCTGCAGCGCATCGAAAAAATCATTGAATCGATCGACCAGCCGAACGGTAGCGATCCGGTCGTGATCCCGCTTCAGCATGCGTCGGCGGTCGATGTGGCGGTAACCGTCAGCCGCCTCTTCGCGGAAGCGTCACAGGTGTCGGGAGCCGGGGCCGCGGAACCGCTCCAGCGCGTTACGGTGACCGCCGATGGCCGTTCCAACAGCCTGCTGGTACGTTCAGGAAATCCGGCGCGCCTCGCCCAGTTGCGCAAATTCATCGCGATACTCGACTCACCCACCAATGCCGGCGGCAATATCCACGTGGTCTACCTGAAAAACGCCCAGGCGGTGAAACTCGCCGAGACCCTGCGCGCCATCTATCAAAGCGACGCCGGCACGACAGCCGGGGCCCGCACGGCCACCGCCGCGACCACGGCGCTCGGCGCCGCGGCACCGGGAGCGACCCAGACTCCGGGCGCGCCGGCATCGCTCGGCGCGAACCAGACACAAAGCACGGCGACCTCGCCCGGGATCATCCAGGCCGATGCGGCGACCAACTCGATCATCATCACAGCGCCGGACGCGATCTACAACAACTTGCGCGCGGTGCTGGATCAGCTCGACGTGCGTCGTGCGCAGGTCTACGTCGAAGCGCTGATTGCCGAGATCACCGCCGACAAGGCGGCCGAGTTCGGCATCCAGTGGCAGAATCTGAGCGGCCTCGGCAAGACCAGCGCGCAGGCTTTCGGCGGCACCAACTTCGGCACTCCCGGCCAGAACATCGCCGGCATCGCGCAGAACCCGGCAAGCGCCGCGCGCGGTCTCAACATCGGCATCGTCAAGGGCCAGGTCAACATTCCGGGCATCGGCCAGATCGTCAACCTCGGTCTGCTGATCCGCGCCCTGGAGAGCGACGCCAATGCCAACATCCTGTCCACGCCGACCTTGCTGACGCTGGACAACGAAGAAGCCGCGATCGTCATCGGCCAAAATGTGCCCTTCATCACCGGCCAGTACGCCCTGTCGGGCACGGCCACCACGCCCACGCCGTTTCAGACGGTCGAGCGGCGCGATGTCGGCCTGACGCTGCGGATCAAGCCGCAGATCTCGGAAGGCGGCACCGTGCGCCTGCAGATCTACCAGGAAGTTTCCAGTGTCCAGGACACCTCCAACGCTGCCGGGGTGATCACCAACAAGCGCGCCGTGGCATCCACGGTCATGGTCAACGACGGCGAAATCGTGGTGATCGGCGGCCTGATGCAGAACACGGTCAGCGAGGGCGAGGAAAAGGTTCCGGTACTCGGCGACATTCCCCTGCTCGGCGGTCTGTTCCGCTACAAGAAACGCTCGCAGAACAAGACCAACCTGATGATTTTCCTGCGGCCGACGCTGGTGCGGGACAGCCAGAGCGCCAATGCATTCACCGGCGACCGCTACGATTACATCCTCGGCGAGCAAGGCAAGGCCAAACCCGCGCATGACGCCGTCCTGCCCGACATGGATTCGCCTCGCCTGCCGGCGCGTCCGTTGCCGGGGCCGACGCAGGCCAGCGAGACCAAACCATCCCGCGATGGCGGGAAGTAGGCGATGAACCGCGTCGCCCTGAAGATTCCCTACGCTTTTGCCAAGGCCAACGGTGTCGTCGTCACCGCCCTGAGCGACGATCACGCCGTGGTAGCGGTGCGCGGCGACGCCCGCTCCGGTGCGCTCGCCGAATTGCGCCGGGCGCTCGGCGTCCCAATTCGCGCCCGCCGCATCGATGCCGTCGAATTCGAGGACTTGGTCACGGCGACGTACAACGGCGCCGACGCCGGCGTCACCGCATTTGCCAACAATCTGGCCTTCGATCTGGCGCAGGATGTGGATCTTTCGCGATTGCTGCAGGACATTCCCCGCGTCGAGGATTTGCTCGAAAGCCGGGACGATGCACCGGTGATCCGGCTGATCAATGCGCTGTTCACGCAGGCACTGCGCGATGGCGCTTCGGACATTCACATCGAACCGTTCGAAACCCGTTCCGTGGTCCGGCTGCGCATCGACGGCACACTGCGCGACCTGATCGAGCCGGCGCGCGCGCTGCACGGCGCCATCGTTTCGCGCATCAAGATAATGGCGCAGCTGGATATCGCTGAAAAGCGCCTGCCGCAGGATGGCCGCATCACCCTGCGCGTCGCCGGCAAGCCGGTCGACGTGCGCGTCTCGACGATACCGACCGGACACGGCGAGCGCGTCGTGCTGCGCCTGCTCGACAAGCAGGCCGGACGCCTCGATCTGACGCGGCTGGGCATGGACGACGCCACGCTCGCCCACATGGACCGGCTGATCCTCGAACCGCACGGCATCGTGCTGGTGACCGGGCCCACCGGTTCGGGCAAGACCACCACCCTTTACGCAGCGCTGTCGCGGCTGGACGCCGGGGCGCTCAACATCATGACCGTCGAGGACCCGATCGAATACGATCTCGACGGCATCAGCCAGACCCAGATCAACCCGCGCATCGAAATGAGTTTCGCGCGGGCCTTGCGCACCATCCTGCGCCAGGATCCGGACGTGGTCATGATCGGCGAAATACGCGATCTGGAAACGGCGCAAATCGCCGTTCAGGCCAGCCTCACCGGGCATCTGGTGTTTGCCACGCTGCACACCAACGATGCCGTCAGCGCGGTCACCCGCCTGGTCGATATGGGCGTCGAGCCCTTTCTGCTGGCCTCCAGCCTGATCGGGGTGGGCGCGCAACGCCTGGTGCGCTGCCTCTGCCTGGAATGCCGCAAACCCTTCGCCGCCGATCCGGCGCAAATTCGTGCCCTCGGCTTTACCCCGACCGACGGCACGCTTTACTCGGCGCAGGGCTGCCCCGTCTGCAATCAAACGGGCTATCGCGGCCGCACCGGAATCTACGAACTGCTCACGGTCGACGACGACTTGCGCCGCCTGGTCCATGACCGCTCATCGGAGCAGACATTGCGCACCCATGTGATGTCGCGCGGCATGCGCTCGCTGCGGGATGACGGCATGCGCCTGGCCGCCCAGGGCATCATCAGCATTGAGGAAGTCGTGCGCGTCACGCGCGAATAAGTCGATGATTACCGAATCCGACATACTCGACGCGAAGCTGCTGATCGTCGACGATCAGGAGTCCAACGTAATTTTGCTTGAGCAAATTCTGCATGGCGCCGGCTATACCTGTGTTACCTCGACCATGGATTCGCGTGCCGTCGTCGAGCTTCACGGTCGCAACCACTATGACCTGATCCTGCTTGATCTGCAGATGCCCGACATGGACGGATTCCAGGTCATGGAGAGCCTCAAGGTCGTTGAAACCGGCGGCTACCTTCCAGTGCTGGTGATCACCGCCCAACCGGGCCACAAGCTGCGCGCCCTGAAAGCCGGCGCCAGGGATTTCGTCAGCAAGCCCTTCGATGTTCTGGAAGTGACGACCCGCATTCACAACATGCTTGAAGTACGGCTGTTGTACCAGGAGGTCGGGAACTACAGCAGGAAGCTGGAACAAATGGTTGAGAAACGTACCGCGGAACTCCACGAAAGCGAAGCGCGCTTCCGCGCCTTGCGGGAAATGGCCGGATTCTGTGCGCAGAACCGGCAACGGCGGGCGTCCCGCACGTAGCGCTGCAGTAACGAGCGAACAGCCGCCGTCATGGAAGCGTTCCAATACCAGGCGCTGGATGCCACGGGCCGCATGGTTTCCGGCGTGTTGCAGGCCGATACGCCGCGCCAGGCGCGCAACCAGTTGCGTGCGCTGGGACTGCTGCCATCGGCGGTCGACCAGGTGCATGCGCGCGAACGCGCACGCCAGGTGTGGGCGCGGGGGATCTCGGCGGCCGAACTGAGTCTGGTGACGCGACAAATGGCGACACTGCTCGACTCCGGCCTGACCATGGAGCAGTCGCTCAACGCGCTGATCGAGGAAGCCGCCGAGCCGATGACGCGGGAAGTACTCACGGGCGTCAAGACCGAAGTGACGGCCGGCCTTTCGCTGGCCAACGCCCTGGGCGCCTATGAAAAAAGCTTTCCGGATTTCTACCGGGCGCTGGTACATGGCGGCGAGGAATCGGGCGCACTGCCGACCGTGCTGCAACATCTGGCCGACTATCTCGACGCGCGCCAGTCGCTGAAGCAGAAAACCGGCCTGGCCCTGCTCTACCCTATCCTGGTGACCATCGTGGCGATCATGATCGTCACCGGCTTGCTGGTCTATGTAGTGCCGCAGGTGGTACAGGTGTTCCAGCAGTCGCGACAAAGCCTGCCCCTGCTGACGCGGGCGCTGATCGCGCTGAGCGACCTGCTGCGCGAAACCGGACCCTGGCTGCTGCTCGCACTGGGCGGCGGATTTGCAGCCGCGCACGTGGCGCTGCGGCGCGATGCGACAAGGCGCCACTGGCATGGCCTGCTGTTGCGCCTGCCCGGTCTGGGGCCGCTGATTCGCGGCATCAATACCTCGCGCTTTGCCAGCACGCTGGCCATCCTGGTCGGCGGCGGTGTGCCGCTGCTTTCCGCGCTGGCTTCCGGATCGCGTGTCATGACCAACATGGTGTTGCGGGATGCGGTCGAGCGTGCCATCGAGCGGGTGCGCGAAGGCGCCGGGCTGGCCCGCGCCCTGGGTGAAACGCGCGCGTTTCCACCGCTCCTGATTCACCTGGTGGCCAGCGGCGAAGTGAGCGGAAAGCTGGAGCAGATGCTGCAGCGCGCCGCGCAGCTTGAGACTCAGGCCCTGGAGCGGCGCCTGACCGTGCTGCTGACGCTGCTCGAGCCAGTGATGATTCTGGTGATGGGCGGCATCGTGCTGCTGATCGTGCTCGCGATCCTGCTGCCGATCATTGAAATCAACCAGCTGGTGCATTGATCTGTCCAACCGGAGCATTCGAAAGATTGTCTGGCCTATGTACGACAGCGTACAGAATGCCTCGCGACAAACGCGGATAGTCGTTATCAAGACGCAAGGCACCGGAACACCGGTGGCGTGCGCAGGGATTCGCGACTGTAATGACACAGCCGCACACCGATGCCTTTCGGGATCCCATAATCAGGAGACACACATGAACAGATTCGACAGTCCTTTCAAACCACTCTTGTGGCTCATGGCGCTACTGCTGTCGGCTTTTCTGGCGGCATGCGGCGGTGGCGGTGGCGGTGGTGGCGGCGGCACGACTGCCGCTCCTGCCGGTCCGGCAAACGTGATCCCCGGTGCTGCCGGCAGTCCCGGAGCCGCAGCCACCAATCCCACGGTGAATTCCTCCAGCCCGGGTAGCGGCGCCACGAACGTACCCACCACCACCAAGAGCAACACCAACGTCGTGAGCGTGAAGCTGCTGACCGCAACCTTCAATGCCGCGATGACGCCGGCAACGATCGTATCGCCGGCAACCACGTTCACGCTCAGGGACAATACGCTTGGAGCCAATGTACCCGGCACCGTCACCATAAATGGCGCGTTCACGATTGCGACCTTTACGCCAGGAGTCGCCAATCTCAACGCGGCTACCAGCTATACCGCCACCATCAGCACCGCTGCCAAGAACGCCGGTGGTACCGCGATGCCCAATCCGGTGGTGTGGAGCTTCACCACGGCCGCCGTGCTGACCACCGGTCACGCACCGGTAGACCTGGGAGCGGCGGGTAACTTCGTGGTCTTCTCGAACACGGCAATCACGTCCGTATTCCCGTCCGATGTCAAGGGCAGCATTGGAACGGCTGGCACCGGTTCCGATACCACCATCACCTGCCCTGAAATTACGGCAGGAGGAACGGTATGGTCCGTCGATGCCACCTACCCCGATGCAGCATGCCTGACCATTGACGGTCCTAACGTCGGCATCGCTGCCGGCGCCATGGGGGCCGCCATCACCGACGCCAAGGGACGAACCATTCCTGACTTCACCAATCTCGGTGCCGGCACCATCGGCGGCCTGGTACTCGCTCCCGGTCTCTATAAATGGACCGGTGCGGGCGGCGTAACGATCGACAATACCGGGGTCACCATCACGGGCGGCGCTGACGACGTCTGGATCTTCCAGATCGACAGCAACCTCACGGTGCAAAACAACGCCACCATCACCCTCGGCGGTTCCGCGCAGGCCAAGAACATCTTCTGGCAGGTCGGCGGCGTTGCGGGTGCGGTGATTGGATCGGCCGTTGCTTTCAAGGGAATAATCCTGGCTGACACCGGAATCACCCTGGACAGCGGCTCGACAGTGCTTGGCAGGCTGTATTCAAACCCCGCGATCACTTTCAAGACCAATACCATTACCCCGCCCGCGCCGTAACCCATGGCAGACTGGCGGTAAATGCAGGAAAGAAAGGCCGTCGGAAGACGGCCTTTCTCATCAGCGCTAGACTGCGACGACAACGAGAACTCGCGCGATGAATCATCGGACTGTCCGCAAGCACCATGAAGTGGTTTAAGCGCCTGCTGATCGCTCTGGCGGTGCTGCTCGCGATCGCGGCGGCATTGCCGTTCCTCGTCTCGCTCAACGACTACATCCCGCGCATCGAACAGGAAGTCTCGGCCAGGCTCAAGGAGCCCGTGTCGATCAAGAGCATCCGGTTCACGGCCCTGCCCTTGCCGCATGTCGCTGTCGCCGGCATCACGATCGGCAAAGCGGATGACATCAGGCTTGGCACAGTGACGGTCACCCCTTATCTGTCCTCGCTGCTTCAATCCACCAGGGTCATCAGGAGCATCGAAATCGACTCCCCGGTACTGACGCGGAAGGGGATCGACGCCATTGCCGCCCTCGTCAAATCCGAATCCGCCAGGGCGCCGCAACAACCGCCACCGGTGCGGGTCGAAAGCATCGCTCTCAGCAACGTGGTGGTCATGCTCGACAAGGCTTCATTCGGCCCGTTTGATGCGGGGGTGCGGCTTGACAGCACGGGCGCACCGGAGGATGCATCCGTTAAATCACAGGACGGCAAATTCGAGGCGCTCATCAAGCTCGACAATTCGAAATACCTGATCGACGCAAAGGCAAAGGCATGGACATTGCCAGCCGGTCCGGCACTCGTGTTCGACGAATTGACCATCAAGGGAGTGGCGACACAGAACGATGCCACTCTGGACCAGATCAGCGCCAGGCTCTATGGCGGCACAGCCAGCGGCAAAATGGCGATCAACTGGAAAGCGGGGCTGCGAGTCGAAGGCAATCTCGAGCTAAGCAGGCTGGAGTTGCAGGAAGTCGCCGCAATGCTGTCGCCCGGCACCCGCGTCAGCGGCAAGCTCGATGCCAGGCCGGTTTTCTCGGCCGCGCCAGTCGCTGCGGACCAGATGATGAAAACATTCCGGCTGCAAACCCCCTTCAACATTCAGAACGGCGCGCTGCACGGTGTCGATATCCAGAACGCCGCCACGTCCCTGATCAAGCAGGGAAGCACCGGCGGCGAAACCCGTTTCGAGCATCTGTCCGGGCATCTTCTGGTGGAGCATGGCAGCCACCATTTCACCGAGCTCAAGATCGCCTCGGGGGCGCTGGCCGCCGACGGCAGGGTGAGCGTGTCACCGAAGAAGGAACTGTCGGGGAGGATCAACGCCCAGATCAAGGCGGTGGGCACCAGCGCCAACGTGCCGCTCAATGTCGGAGGGACGGTCGGCGCGCCGTTGCTCTACCCGACCGGTGCGGCCATGGCGGGCGCCGCGGTCGGGACTGTCCTGCTGGGCCCGGGATTCGGTACTTCGATGGGCGCGAAAGTCGGGAACTGGGCCGAAAGAGTCTTCGACAAGAAGCGATAGAGAGAACGAAAACAAAGCCCGAAACGGCAATCCCGTTTCGGGCTATTTTTCGAGGGGTCTCGCTGCTGCGGCAACCCGCAAGCTGCGCAGCACCGGAGATCGAGTTTCTGCTACCGGGTCGTCGACCCGCATGAATGAAGTCGACGACGGGAAGCGTCCCGTCAATCAAAAGCCTACTATGTTCCTGTTCGGCACCCTCGGCGGGATAACAAATCCATCCCTGACGGCCCTGGTTTCAAACTTGGCGGCATCCGCCATTTGACCGTCCCGATTATAGATATTGGCTACCTCCCAGCTCGCCTTGCCCAGGCCGAGTTCGGCGGCAATGCGCATCCATTGTTCGGTGCGGTGCGGATCTTTGGGCAGGCCCTGAGTGCCTTTTTGATACATTTTGGCTACGCGATACGCCGATTCCTTGCTACCGCGCATTGCCTGGATCAATTCATCGCGATACGCCTGATTGCCGGTCGGCTCTTCGATGGCTTCGGAAGTAAGTTTGGCCTCCTGCTGGGCCAGAAACGCCTTTTGGGCACCCGCGTGGATCTTCCTGTTGGCCTGCGCGTACCGGCTCTTCGGAAAATCCATCCTGAACTCCGCGCTGCGCTTGATCAATATCTCCGGCTGAACGGTCTGCTGAACTTCCTGCCATCTTGTTTCCATTGCCGGGAATAGGGAATTCACGTTGCGTACAGCCGCATTGGTCGTATCGGCCAAAGCCAGTTTCTGCGTTTCGCGCTGCCCGATGGCCGACGAAGGTTCTTCGGACGAATGGGCAACGAGCGGTGACAAAAAGGTGGCAGAACCAAAAACGGTGGTGGCAAGCAGCAATCTGGTTGCTTGAAGCAAAGCTATCGATTTCATGAAAACTCCTTTAACAATCACGACCGCCGGTCACACCTTGGGCGGTTTCGATACCGCCGCGGTGTCCGCCGAAAGGGCTGGCATGGAACCTGGCAGCACGTCAGTCCCTTCGGAACTGATCCCGAATGTACGCAGGACGCGCGATCGAATCTGTACGGCACCGCACTTAGCCTGAATATTTCCAGCGACCAGCCCATGCGGCAGCAGGGTTTTGTCGCAGCGGCTACCCGACCGGTGCGGCCGTAGCGGGCGCTGCAGTCGGGACTGTCCTGCTGGGCCCGGATCAAACTAGATGCGCCACTCCAGGTAGGAATAGATGTAGTTGGAACCGCCGTTCACGTTGCCGAGCAGGCGCGACGTGCCGAAAACGCCCGAGCGATGCGACACGCCCAGACCGAGATAGGTTTCACGCATGGAGCGGACGCCGATCAAATCGCCGACGCTGATGTCGACGCTGGGATCGAGGTAATTGAGCAGCCGCGAACTGCTGCGTCCGCGTGCCAGCTGGTCGCGCATTTCGACGTAGGGTACGCGCTCCGCATACGAGAGCCCGATACCCATGCCGAGGCGGGTACGCACGCGCTCACTCCACGGAAATCCGTAGTAATAGGCTTTCATGTAGGCATTGGCCTGCCAGGAGTCCTCCTGCAGGCCACGCTCGCTGTGCCTCAGAAGCCCGGCGTAGCCTACGAAATCGAGCGGCCAGCCGTTCAGGCGCTCGATAAAGGGGCGGCCCACCTCAATCGCGGTGACACGCGTCTGGTCGATGGTGTTGGTCGAAAAGCATTTGAGCAGCATCACCTGGGCGACATCGCAATCGGTCGCCTTGCCGTGCAGCACCTTGACGATCAGCGGCCGGCCTTCGGGCCAGGCATCATGCTGCGGAGAAAAATCGTAGGCCAGGCCGAGTTGCCCGGCCAGCTGGGTGCGGTTCTCGACGATGGGACTGGCGCGCACGCCCGACGACCAGTGCTTGGCGGAGACGCCGCCGAGCAGTCGCCAGCGCTCGGAGAGCCGGTAGGTAGCCGACAAGCCGAGTTCGGCATTGACGCCGCTGCCCGGATCATAGGCGGCGCGCGTCGTCGTCGCTTCGGACGGCCGCACGCCATAGTAGTAATTGTTCAGGCTGGCGTCGCGAAAGGACAGCGCCAGCTGGGGCTGCAACTGCAGCTTGCCGATGTTCCAGTCGTAGCGGTAGCCGCCGCGGACTTCGGTGCCGTTGGATCCGCCGGTGGCGTCTCGCAATACGGTGGCAAAGAGTGTTCCCCACGGCTGGCGGTACTGATAGCCGAGACCCAGGTCGACGCCCGGCCCACGATTGGCCATGCCGGCCAGACTTGCCGGAATGCGGTCGTAGGGATAGCCCTCGAAACGATACGCGGCAAACACGTCGAAGCGCGAATCAGGCGTTTCATTCAGCTTGAGACCCACCCGATAGGCTTCGAGGAAGACGCGCTTGCCTTCATACACGTAGATCGGTACAAAGTCGTGGCGCGTGCCGCCGCCGCGATAGGGTGAGTTCTCGAAGTGCGTGGCGAGGCCCATCCCCGCACCGCCGGTGGCCACCGGCACGGTCTCGGCCAGAATGGGCGGCGGATATTTTTCTTGCGCCACCGCGTAGCCCGGCAACATGGACAGGCACAGGGCAATAGTCGCCGTTGCCCGCACCGGATATCCGACGCCATTGCTCATTGATTCATGCTCCGTTCAACGTCGGCAATTCATGACTTGCCATCCACGAAAATATGGCCCGGGATTGCTTAGCGGCCGCCCAGATCCTGAATCGCATCGACGACCATTCCGGTGCCGATCGCCATCAGCAATATGTCGCTGGCCACACGCACGTAGCGATAGCCGGAAGGCGGCACGCCAATCTGCACTACCAGCGGCTGCGGTACCGAGTAATAGACCACGTCGCGCGGCAACGGGTATCCGACCTGCCACTTTCTTTCCTGTCCCGGCGGCATGCAGCCGTTGTGCTTCTTCGCCAGGCCCGGCGGGCAGCGGCCGCGGCGGAATTGCTGGCCGTAGTAGTCACGCACCATGACCTGGTGCTGGTCATTGAAGTGGCGGTTTTGTCCGTCGAAACGGCGGCCATCGTCCTGCCGCGATTGCCTGTTGTCATCGCGACGGTCGTCTCTTTGCTCGCCGCGCTGCTCGTCCTTTTGATGGCCCTTGCCGCCCTTGTCGGCCAGCGCCGGACCTGTTGCTAGAATTCCGGCGAGACAAATCGCCAATGCACACTTTGTCTTCAGCGAAACGCGGTTCATGTTGAATCTCCAGTGAAAGGATGTCCGGATCGTCGATCCGTCGGTGGCCGAGCGTGACACCATTCTTGCGGCCGTTCTGTGCGCTACCGAACATAAAGCGGGCGGCGACGCGTTTGCGCCAGACACCAGGACTACTTGTCCCGGCCCATGCGCTGCAGGATCATTGCGCGAGTCTCGCCTACCGAAGCCGCAAACGGACTCATGTCGGGCTGCGCGGCCCAGTCGATAAGCTCCAGCGCCTCTTCGTTGCGCCCCAGATCGGAGAGTATCTGGGCGAGGTTGTTCGCCACGGCCACGGAATCCGGATGGCGTGCGAAGACGTGCCTCAGCAGGGTCTCCGCTTCCCTGAGTTCGCCCAGCGCGTAATGCCGGTTGGCCAGGCCGATACCGGCTGCCACATTGTCCGGCCAGCGCCCGAGGAAGGTCGAGTAGGCGACAATCGCTGCGCGAGCTTCGCCGACACGGTCCATGGCAGCGATCGCGGCCAGGTAATCCGGCTCGGTCGCCGTTGCCGCAAGGCGATCGGGAGGCATGGTCACCATCGCCCAGTAGTTGCCTCTTTTCCACGTGTATTCGAAGATAGTGAACGGGATGGCCAGCCGCTCGGTCTCGCCCGAACGCAGGTACAACTCGCCGGCGGGATAGTCGAAGCCGACCACCACCGCATAATGCCAACTGGTGACCGGGCCGATGCCGATGTCCTGGAGCACGATGACCGGATTGCCCGCCGCAACTTCCCGCAGCAGGTCATCGAAGGCCGGCGCGAGCCGGTATGAAACCTTGCTGTAGCGGCGCGGCGCGGCCAGCATTTCAATCTGCAGGCTGCCCTCCCGCCCCGGCAGGTAGACCCGCTTGACGAGGTCTTCCGGGGTAACTTGTGCGCCGGCATGAACCAGCGTCGTCGCCAGCGCCGCCGGCCCGCACTGATACTCCTGCTGCGCAAAGAACGGCACCGCCGTGAGTTCGGTCCTGACGGCGACGCCTGCCGGCCAGACATCGCGCAGCCCCATGGTCTGCGGCACCAGCGACGCGCAGCCGCCAAGCACAGCCAGAAGCGAGAATGCGCCCGCGGTGAGGCGGGCGCATCCGTACCAGGCGAGCAAATCGGGCATCACTGTCTCTCGTGCATCAGTTCATGGTCCCCACGCCTGCGCGCTTTGATTTCTAGCGACGGAAAGCAAAGTACCAGATGAAGAAGACAACCAGTATGAGCGCGATCAGGCCATCACCACCAGCAGGAACCGCACTGATCTTGCCGGCGAGCGTGCTGACTTCATCGTCGGTCATCGCGGCAACGCGGTCGATCGCGTCCTGCGCATTCAGACCCAGGACCTGGAACTCGTTCACGGTCTGTGCGCGGCTCAGGTAGCTCGATACGAGGTTGCGGTCAAGTTGGACGCTGGCGGCGGCATTCACCTGATCCGTGCCGATCATGCTGGCCTGTCCGGTCTGGAAGGGCAGCGTAATCAGCGCAATGGCGAGAAAGCGGCAAATCATTTTCTTGAATGCGGAAGTCATGTCTATCTCCTTTGATGAATCAAGTCGGAATCGCCCCCACGTCAAAAATCGTGTGAACGTGACCGTGAATATGGCCTCGTCCCTCGTCCCGTTCTGTGCGTTAGCGCACTGATCGCAAGACTTGTTGTCGTAAAGGCCGCTTCAGCCTGATTCGACAAGAATCGCCGTATCATCAGCGCCGACTCCTGACTTTCACGCGCGGCGAATGCCTTGCCGCCACATTCGGCCTATGTGCGCCACCGCGCAGCCGGGCACGCATGGATGTCGATAATCGGCACACGGACTTGCATCGGCCGGCGGAAGCCTCCGCTTTTCCGGCGCCCAGGGTCGACGAAGCCGGCGCACCGTTCTTTGTCCTGATGTATTCGGCAATACAAAGCTTCTTCCGCCGCGACCGATAGGCCTGGGTACTGCCGGAAAACCGGGAGTTGTTCCCTTCTGGCACGTGAGCACGAGGCTTTGGGCTAGTAACGGCGAGGGTCGTCCGGACGGCGATCCTGGCGATTGGGAACACCATCGCCATCCCGGTCACGATCGGCGCGATCACGGATTCCATCGTGATCACGATCGCGATCCCGGCTCTGATTCTGATGCGGGCCACCATCCCGGTAGGGGACTTCGTAGACGGCACAGCCGGACACGAGACTGCCGGTGACGATCAACAGCAAGGCAAGCTTTTTCATATCTTCTCCTGAACAAAGCGACTCAATGCCGGAGGCACGAGCCTGTATCGATTCCGCTGCAAGTGCATCAGTAGCGATTCGGGTTATCCGGTGCGCGATCCTGGCGATTCGGAACGCCGTCTCCATCGCGATCGGCCCGGCTCCAGTTGCCGCGCACCATGTGCCAGCGTCCATCACGTTCCAGCCACATGGGCTGGCTGTACTGATAGCCCCGGCGTTCGCGGATCCAGGTGCCTTGCACCCATTGGTGGTGATGGTTCCTCCATCCCCAGTGCCCGGCAACCCACAGGTGGCCGGGGCGCGGCGAGGGAATGATTTCCGCACGAAGGGGTGGCGGTGCAACTTGCACAAATACAACTGCAGCGGCAGCTGCCGGAATCGAGATACTGCCGAGGCATGCCGACAGCAGCGCCGCAAGAACGGTTTTCCTGATCATCACAATCTCCTGTCAAAGGGTCTGTAAGAAAGGACGTTGTATCGGGAATCCGCTGCGCGGTATGTGCGCCAGGACGCACAGCAGCGCTTTCATCGACAGGCCGTTGCGCCATGCCGTCCGCATGCGTTCAGTGGCTGCGATTGCAGAAATCGCAGTGGAAGTCCGCTGCCGCACGGAGCCGGTCCGGAATCGCCGGCAAGCTGCCGCCAATCACCCGTCATTTCCTTCCAACAGAGAACGACAGGACGAATCATGTTGAAAACCAAACCATTGATTATTGCCTTGCTGGCATTCAGCGGAACGAACGGCAAGCTTGACTGAGTCGCGGGACCGCGACTACTTCTTGTTGCCCTTTGCGGCGTCCTGAATGTCCTGGCCGGCCTTTTCGATTTGCTGTCCGACCTGTGCCGCCGCCTTGTCGACTTCCTTGCCGGCGCGCTCTGCCGGCCCTTCCTGCTTCTGGCAGGCGGCCAGTGCCGCCAGCATGGCACTCATCACCACGACCGTCTTGACGGTCTCCGGGAATTTCATCATTTCCATCTCCTGGTGGCCCCAAAGCATGAGCGACCCATCAGGTCGCTCATGCTCGAAGGCGGGGAAAATCGGTGGCCGCGACACGCTGCCCGTTCAGGCGAGGCGCATCGCGGGCCGATCATCATTTATGCACTTCGTGGCCGATAACGCCGCCGACGGCGGCGCCGCCGACCGTGCCGATAGCGCTGCCGCCGGTAAGAATGGAACCGCCGATGGCGCCGACTCCGGCACCGATCGCGGTATTCTTTTCCTGTGCCGACATGCCGGCGCAACCGCCCAGGCCGAGCATCGTTACAACAGCAATTGCGCTGAGTGTGAGTCGTTGTGTAGTTTTCATTGGGTTACCTCTTTGTCGAACATTGAGTTTCGGTGCTTCTGGTTTGTTCTCTTGTTAGTCAGGACTTGCCGAAGTGCGCCTTGGCCTGGTTCACGCAGCCATCCTTGGCGCTGCCGGCGTAGGTGTCGCACTTTTCCTTTGCCACCGCGTACTCGGCGTCACGCTTGTCTGCCGTCGCATCCTTGCGCGCATCGGCGCTCTTCTTGTTCGCGTCGTTGTGCGCCTCGGCAGACTTGACGTTGGCGGTGTCTTGCGCATTCGTGATCTTCATCTGCGCCTTGGCGTCGGCTCTGGCAGTGGTTTCCGCCGCCCTGGCTTCCTTCACGCAAATATCCTTGGCGGTGCCGGCCTTGTCGTCGCAACGCTCTTTGGCCACCGAATAATCGGCCTCGGCGCGGGCGACGCGCGCCTCGTAATGAGTTTTTGGAGTGGGTTGGTAACCGGCCCGGAGGTCAGCCTTGGAGATCGCCTCCTTGCCCCTGGCCTCGGCCACGCAGATATCCCTGGCGTTGCCTGACAGAGAGCCGCAGGCGGTCTTGGCGGATTTGTACTCGGTCGAAATCTTGTGCTTGGCCACCTTGTAGTCGGCCTTCGACATGCTTTGTGCCATGGCGCCGGCACTGAATGCAAGGCTGACGGCAAGCGCGATCGCGTTGATGGTGAGTCTGTTCATTTTCATTCCTTAGTGTAGTGAGACGGGCGGCGATGCTTTGGCAGGTCGTGCCGGACATACGCCGTCGGGTGGAACAACTAGTTGACGATCGAGGTACCCACTACTTCGATATCGACGTGACGGTCCGGTTGCAGGCAGGCGATCACCTTTGCGCTCTTGGCGCCGAGGCAGTCACCGGCTTTGGTCAAAGGCTGCGTCTCACCCTTGCCTTCGGTGTACACGCGATTCGGTTCGATGCCCTTGCTGACCAGATAGGCCTTTACCGTCGCGGCACGTTGCTCGGACAGGTTCTGGTTGTAGGCGTCCGAACCGAGGCGGTCGGCATGCCCGACCGCCATGATCACTTCGGGCTTGATATTCCTGCTTTTGGCAATGAAGTCATCCAGCGCCGAGTGCCCGGCGGGACGTAGATCCGCCTTGTTGAAGTCGAACAGGGTATCGGCGTCCAGCTTCACTCGCTGGGCCGCCGGAATCGGCGCCGGCGCGGGTGCCGGGGCTGCGGCAAGTGGCCTTTGCGCCGGTTCGGCCGCCTTCATGGCGAGCGGCGGCTTTCTCACCAGGTCGGGATCGCATTCTTCGATCGCCAGCGCCGGAGTCCAGTAGCCGGTGCGCCAGCACAGGCCGGCGCCGCTCTTGGTAACCTGGCCACGCTGATCAACGAGGTACCCTTCTTTCGTCGGATTTGTTTGCGCGGTTGCTGCGCCCGATACCAGGCCGAACGCCAGAGCGCACGATACGGCCAGGGTCATTTGCTTCGTGATTAATGCATAAGTCATGATGATTTCCGATCCATAAAAAGGTATGCCAGTCTCCGCCTTCGGTTTTTCGTTCTTTCGGCTGTCTGCAGAAGCGGGGGAAATACTGACAGTCACTGCGAATCGGTCTGAACCAGTCGCCGGCCATGTGATGCAAAACCATGTGCCGTATCTGCTGTGCGGCCAACCGATCATTGCGACCATGATCGATCGAATTTGGAATGTTCTCTGTACGTTGTCGCACACAGCACGCACTCGGCGAATTCACCATGAAGCTCGCTCCTGCCGAGGGCCGTGGTCGGCTTCCCGGCTCACCATCGCCAATGGGTCCCCCGCCGCACCGCTGACGGCAATGTCAGTGGCTTCCTGCCTGGCGGGTTCGAGCAAAGGCGTCACGCGATATCCGGCGTAATCGCTGCCTGATCTGCCGGCTGCAGCATTGGGCGCCGCAGGCGGAATGTCCGTGGTTGCGCACACGGCGAGAATCAGGGCGGCTAGCGCCAGCACCGATTCGAATTCATTCATCGCTTTCATGGCATGACTCCTGAGTCACGTGAAGAAGCTTGCTATTCAGGCCACGGTCCCCCGATCAAAAAGCCGGGGAACCGTTGGCGACGATGCGGATTACTGCTTGCCCTTGACGATCATGTCGTTCTTGACGGATTTCACGCCCTTGACGCTGCGCGCAATCTTGACGGCCTTGTCGATGTCGGCGCGGGAACTGACGAAGCCGGTCAACTGAACGATGCCCTTGTAGGTTTCGACATTGATTTCTGTCGACTTGAGCGAGGATTCTTCGAGCATCAGGGCCTTCAGCTTGCCGGTGATGACGGCGTCGTCCACATAGGCGCGCGGGGATTCTTTCTTGGCTGCCGGTGCGGCCGCCTGGGCTTCGTCTTTCGCCACGTCGGATGCCGCCATTGCATTGGCACTGAAGGCGAGGACAATCGCAGCGGCGACTGTGGTGAGGTTGAATTTGTTCATGGCTTTCTCCTGATGGTTGCTGGTAAGTGAAATTTGGCGGCGCAGAATTTGTATTCAGTACGCACCGCGGATCAGACTAGACACAAGTTTCGACGCGTTCTGTGCGCTGGCGTCCATAGCCCTATGCAGCCTAGATCACCCTGCGCCCGCTGATGATCCGCAGCAGGACCACGACAATCGCAATCACCAGAAGGACGTGGATGAAGCCCCCGATGGTGGTCGACGTGACCAGACCGAGCAGCCACAGGACGAGCAGAACGACGGCGATTGTGTAGAGCATTGGGTGACCTCTTTGCGTAATGGCAGCGTTGGAACAGGGGAAAGTTTCTTGCGGATTTCTACTGCACGACGGTCAGGGTGCCGTTGGCCAGCTTGACCCGGGTGCCGACTGCAAACCCCGGTTGCGCCGCATAGGAAATGGTCTTGGAACCGCCGTTTTCGAGACGCACGACCACTTCATAATGCTTGGTCGTTTTCATCCTCTTCTCGATTTCGTTGCCGGCGTAGGCGCCTCCTGCCAGGCCGACCACCTGGGCGATGGTGGTGCCTGCGCCATGGCCGACCTGGCTGCCGAGCAAGGCTCCGGCAACACCCCCGGCGATGGGCCCGAGATAGCTGCCCTGGCCTTTGACTTCGACGACATGGATCGCTTCGACCACGCCGCAATTGACGCACAGGCGGGCCGCCTGGCGGGCGCTCGACTGATAGTTGGCGCCGGCCACCAGAGATTGGCCGAGCACCGCGCTGGTTTCACGGTTGTCGATGCGGAGATTGCCCGTCACCTCCGCATTGGCCGCAATCCGGTCGCGATTCTTGACGGTGTAGCTGCCCTCATACACGCCGGCCCTGATTTCGCTCAGCACGATCTTGCCCTTGACGCCGGCTATCCGGGCGCTTGCAATTCCGCCCGGAGTGCCGGACAGCGTGAGAATCAGTTCTTCGCCCGCGACAAGATTCGCCGGCGGATCGACATCGAAGCGGTCGATCTTCGGCGCCATTGCCGAGGTCGCGGGACGGAGTTTCGGTTTGCCCACGCCTCTGCCGACCAGCGGCTCATCGAGAATGGCGCTGGCCACCTTGTTGCCGACGCGCAAATTGGCGGTGGCCGTGCTTGCCGCCGTTATCCTGTCCCGGTTGCGGATGGTGTAAGTGCCTTCATAGACACCGGCTTCGGTTTCCACCAGAACCGCACTCCCCGTGGCGCCGCCGATCTGGACCGCCGCAGTGCCGCCGGGACTGCCGTACAGCGTAAACACCAGTTCGCCGCCCGGCACCGGCCGTGCCACCGGGTCCACATCGAAGCCATCGATTCTCGCGGCGGCGGACACGGAAGGGTGCTGGGCGCGGGCCTCGTTCGGCGCAAATGCCAGCGGCAGGAATGCCGCCAGGGCGAACAAGCCAAGGACAATCTTTTTGTACATTTTCATGCTCCTCTAGAAATGCCAGTTGCGGTGGTGATGCTGAAAATCCCGCAGTTGGCGTGCCGCTGTTTCCTGCGCGAGGGCGCTGGCCTGCCTGGCCTTGCCGATGATCTGGTCGCGCCTTCCGGCGGTCTCCCGCAACCAGTCGCCGGTCAGTTCGCCCCAGGCCTGGTTTGTCCTTCCGGCAAGCTGCAGGCAGATACCCGCAAATCGTTCTCCGTTCATTGCCGCCTCCTGTATTGGTCAAGGCACCACGACCAGCCGGCGCTCATGGCTCAAATCCTGAACCCGGCGCCGGCTGCGGTCTGTACGCCAACGCACAATCGACTGGCCTTCCGCAAGAAATCATGCAAAGCTGCTTGCGCACCCCACTGATCGGGAGGCAAGAACGGGAAGCCATCGATGCTGACAATCACCGCACTTACCATCAAGAAAACAATCACGCTGTTCGCCCTGGTCGGACCGATCACCATGGTTCCGCTGTTCCTTGCCACCACACGGGAACTGGATCTGCAGCGAAAGGTCCGCTTCGCGCGGACCATAGGATTCAGCGTGACAGTGGCATTGCTGGTGGCGGCCTTTCTCGGCATGCCTCTATTGGGTTTTCTCGGCGTATCGCTCGGCGCCATGCGGGTGGGCGGAGGGATCATCGTCCTGTTGCTGGCGATAGCCATGGTGCTCGGCCAGGAAACCAGCTTCAAGGGATTGCCGCCGGCCACGACCGGCCAGCCCGTGAATGAGGTGTCGATTGTGCCGCTGGCGGTGCCCTTACTGGCCGGGCCGGCCGCCTTCAGCTACGTCATGGGCAATAGCGAATGGCATGGTTATGCCGATCTGATCCACGTCGTCGTGCCGATTTTCATTGTCGGCATCGCCTGCTGGATCACCTTCCATACCGCCTGTCAGCGGGGAGAGAAAATCCGCCAGTCAACGCTGGATATCGTCGAACGCGTCGGCGGCTTCATCCTTGCGGCGATGGCCGTGGAGATGATCGCCATCGGCCTGCGCAGCCTGTTTCCACTGCTCGCAAGCAGCGGCTAGATTAGGGTCTGTTCTCAATCATGCGACGGTGGCGCCGGGATCAAATCGGGATGCGATGCAAGGCGCGGCGACGCCGCGATGTTCATACCTCGCCAGGAGCCGCAACGCCGCAGCGCGCCAGATTTGACCCGGCCCTGCGGGTTGAGGCCGGACGCGGCGTCTGCGGCGTTGTCGGACTTGGCAAGGGATTACCCTTGCCGGCGTCCTCCGCCTTGCATCCATCCGCGTCTGGCCTCAACGCCATCCGCCGGATGATTGAGAACAGACCCTAACGATCGGCGGAAAATCTCAGCGCCACGTCCAGCGTGTCCATGAACTCGCTGACCTTGATCGGTTTCGTCAGATAGCTGAAGAACCCTGCCGCAAGGGCCTTCTCGATATCGCGCGGTATCGCATTGGCACTGAGCGCGATGATCGGGATGCGCGCCGTCGATGGGTCTGCACGGAGGATTTTCAGGGCGTCGAGCCCGCTGATGCCGGGCAGGTTGATGTCCATCAGAATCACCTCCGGCAGATGGGTGCGCGCAAACTCGACACCGAGATTGCCATCCGCCACGGACAGCAGGCGCAGGTCGGAGCGGCGCTCGATCAGTTGCTCGACCAGGTCCTGGTTGGCCGGATTGTCTTCCACCAGCAGCACGGTGCGCAACGATGGGCCCGCGGACACCTTCGGTGGTATGGGTGGCGATGTCTTTGCCGCCTCAGGACTTCCCGGCGGCGGTGCCGTGGTCCGGCTCAATTCGAACCAGAACACGCTGCCCACGTCGACGGCGCTGTCGACTCCAATAGTGCCTCCCATCAGTTCCACCAGCCGCTTGGTGACCACCAGGCCGATGCCCGTGCCCTCCTCCACGCCGGCCTCCTTGCCGAGACGATTGAAGGGCTGAAACAGCTGCGCGACGCGTAGCACATCCAGCCCGGCACCGGTGTCGCGCACGCTGATGCGAATCACATTCGGAGAACTCAGTTTGCACTCGACGGCAACCGAGCCTTCCGGCGTGTTGTACTTGATGGCGTTGAACAGCAGGTTGATCAGGATCTGCTTCACCCGGGTCCGGTCGGCATTGACAAAAAGCGGCGTGTCGAATTGCGGAAAGCTGAGGCCGATGCTGCGCTTTTGCGCCTGCGGCTCGATCATGGTGCGGCACTCGTGCATGACCTCGTCGACCGAGACCGGCTCCCGCGACAGCATCACCTTGCCCGACTCGATCTGCGCCAGATCGAGGATTTCGTTGATCAGCTCCAGCAAATACCATCCCGCCTTGAGAATCTGGTCGAGGCTTTGCTTCTGGGACGGGGTCGGCGAGGTGCTGCCAGATTCCATTAGCTGGGCAAAACCGAGAATCGCATTGAGCGGCGTGCGCAACTCGTGGCTCATGCTGGAGAGAAAATCGGTCTTCGCCCGGTTGGCTTTTTCCGCCGCGACCATCGTTTCGTTGAGTTTCGCTTCGACGGCCTTGCGCACGCTGATGTCGGTCAGGGCGATGCTCACCTCCAGCAGGGTTCCCGCGGGAAAAATCGCCGTACCGTCGGCGCCGACTCCTGGCATGCCGCTGCCCATGACTCTGTGCCGCACGCAGTCCATCTGCGCGTAAAAGATGGTGCCGTCACGCCGCTGCAATTCAAGTTCCTCGTGGCCTTGGTCTTCGTGGCTTTTTACGCTCAGGAAAAACGCGGCCCAGCGTGTCTGATCGACCGGACTGACGAACGAGTTGAAGCGCTTCTTCAACAGATTCTGGCGCTCCATCCCCAGCAGCTTGGCCCCGGTGAGGTTGATCTCCGCGATCAGGCCGTCGGCGGTTAGCGTGAGGTAGCCGACCGGAGCGAAGTCGTATAGCTCCGTGTAGCGGGTAAGCAAGGCTTCGAGCTCGACATGGGACTGGCGCAACTCCTCGTTCTGCATTTCCAGCTCGACCTGGTGCACCTGCAACTCGTGCAGCAGTCGCAACTGATCCGCTTTGCTGGCGGCGGCGGTCGCCGGTTCCGTCGCCGGCACTGCCTTCAGCCGCGCTTCAGCGGCGGCGCGCAGACCAGCGGCGGCGGCGTCTTTTGTCACGGCGATTCCTTTGCGTTGCCGACATCCACCCGCAATTGCGCTTCCAGGTTCTTGGCCCGGCCGATGTCGTTGATGGTGATGACGACGCCATCGATGACGTTTTCCAGGGTGCGGTAGGGCATGATCTTGACCTGGAACCAGCGCCCGTCGGAGGTGGCGATCTCGCGCTCGGAGAAGGCCAGTGTGCTCAGCACTTGCGCGGCGTCATCGAGCAGGCCGGCATAGTGGAGGTCGGTGACGATGTCGGACAGCGGCCGGCCGACATCGCCGGGAATGAGCCTGAAGATCCGCGCCGCCTGGGTAGTGAAGCGCCGCACATGCAACGCATTATCGAGAAAGACGGTGGCCATGTCGGTGCTGTTGAGCAGGTTCTTCATGTCGTTGTTGGTTGCCGACAACTCATCCACCTTCGATTGCAACTCGGCATTCACGGTCTGCAGTTCCTCGTTGAGGGACTGCATTTCCTCCTTGGAGGTGGTCAGCTCCTCGTTGGTCGACTGCAGCTCTTCATTGGTCGATTGCATTTCCTCGTTGGATGACTTGAGCTCCTCCTGCGAGGTCTGCATTTCCTCGCCGCAAGCCTGAATCTCCTCCCGCGCCTCGTTCAGCGCCTGCTCCAGCTCGGCCACGCGCCGGCCACTGCGCGGAGCAGGCTTGCCGCCGCCGGCATTGTGCGCATCGTGCATTTCCGGGTCATGCGGCGCATCGACATCGGTAAACACCACCATCGCCATGCCGCGCAGGGCCTCCGGTTCCGCGACGGGATTCACCGTCAGGTCCACCCGCTGCGTGCCGCCGTTGGTGCCGATGGAAAGATTGCGGCAAATCACCCGCTCGCCGCTGCGCAGTGCCTTGGGCAAGGCGAGGGCAAGTTCCTGGCGCAGGCCCTCCTTTGCCATCGCATGAATATTCCAGTTCGCCTTGCCCGCCGCCGGCTCGATGTACTTGCCGGTACGGCCGCTGATGTAGAGCACATCGCCGGCGCCGGTGACCAGTACCGCGGCGGGAGAAAACTGCTGCAGCAGCAACTGGTCGGCGAGGTCCTGCAGATTGGCTGCGGCCGCTTTGGGTTTAGGGCTCATGGGAGATTCGGCATTCGTCGGAAAGTAACGGGTGGGGAATTCCAGCTCGAAGGCTCGCAGTGCGGTACTGCTGCGCCAGAACAGACGGGCCTTGCCTTCCAGCGGCGTGAACAGATCCGCGAAGCCGCCGATGGACTCGGCGCTGCCGAGCATGAGCAGGCCACCCGGCTTGAGGCTGTAGTGGAACAGAGGCAACAGCTTCTTCTGCAACTCGGGGCCGAGATAGATCAACAGATTGCGACACGTCAGGATGTCCAGCTTGGTGAACGGCGGGTCCATGACCACGTTCTGCGGGGCGAACACCACCATCTCGCGGATTTCCTTGCCGACCCGGTAACCATTGCCGTCTTCAACGAAAAATCGGTTCAGTCGCTGCGGCGACACGTCGGCCACGATGTTGGCCGGATAGAAAGCCTGGCGCGCCTTGACGATGGCATCCGGATCGAGGTCGGTGGCGAAGATCTGCAACTCGTGTCGCACCGGCAGTTTCAGCCGTTCCTGCACTTCGCGGAAGGCGATGGCCAGCGAATAGGCTTCCTCGCCGGTGGAGCAGCCGGCCACCCAGGCGCGCAGTGTCCCGCCTTCCGCGCAAGAATCGAACAGTGCGGGCAGCGCCTGTTCCTGCAGGTAGGCCCAAGTCGCCGGATCGCGGAAGAAACTGGTGACGCCGATCAGCAGTTCCTTGAACAGCAGGTCGACTTCCATGGGGTTTTCACGCAGGTAACGCACATAGTCGGCAATGCGCTTGATCTGGTGTATCGACATGCGGCGCTCGATGCGGCGATAGACCGTGGTTTTCTTGTAGAAAGAAAAATCGTGGCCGGTGCGCGCCCGCAGCAGAATGCAGATCTTGTCGAAGCCGCTCTTCTGGGCCAGGGTCTCCGTCTCGGGTTCGACGGCACCGGCGGGCGGCCGCGGAGCATGGCGAAGAGTGTCGGCGATGCGCCGCGGCAGATCCTCCGCCGCCGCGACAATATCGGCTAGGCCGGCATCGATGACACTCTTCGGCATGCTGTCGAACTTGGCGGTCGCCGGATCCTGCACCAGCACCAGGCCGCCTTTTTCCTTGATCGCACGCAGGCCCAGCGTGCCGTCCGACCCCATGCCGGAGAGAATGACGCCGACGGCGTGTTCGCGCCGGTCTTCGGCGAGGGCGCGGAAGAAAAAGTCGATCGGCAGACGCAGGCCCCGCGGCGCGGCGAGTTCGAGCAGGTGGAGGGTGTCATGCAGGATCGACAGATCGCGGTTGGGCGGAATCACATAGACGCAGTCGGGCTTGACCTTCATGCGGTTCTTTGCCTGCGCCACCGGCATCTTCGTCGCCCGCTGCAGCAACTCGGGCATCATGCCCTTGTGGTTGGGATCGAGATGCTGGATGACCACGAAGGCCATGCCGCTGCCGGCCGGCACGTGGCCAAGGAACTGCTCCAGGGCATCGAGGCCGCCCGCCGAGGCGCCGATGGCGACAATGGCGAATGGGCGCACCGCCGGCTCGATGCCCGGTGCGACGTCCGGTTTTGCAGGCTTGGCCGGCGTGGTGACGGCCTTCACTACGGGGCGCTTGTCTGCGGGTGCCTTGGGTTTGTTCGCTGGTGCCTGTCGGGCCATAAACTTCCTTCCCGATCATCGGTAAATTGATCGTATCGCGCCTGACCATAGTTCATTTGGGGGCGACTTGCAAATACGTCGACAAACCCGTTGTGCGCTATAGTCAATAACGACATCGGATGGCACGGTACGGCTGTTGACGGCTATTCGACTGATTGGGAGATCGCCCCCATGCCCAGCGTTCATGACCCCCGCCAGAACCACCTGCTCGCCGCCCTGCCGGCAGAGGAATGCGCGCGCCTGCTGCCGTATCTGGAACGGATCGCGCTGCCGCTCGGTCACTCGCTTTACGAGTCCGGCACGCAGATGCGCCACGTCTACTTTCCCACCAACGCCATCGTGTCCCTGCTCTACGTCATGGCGGATGGAGCATCGGCCGAAATTGCCGTGGTCGGCAACGAGGGAGTGGTCGGCGTCTCCCTCTTCATGGGCGGCGAAACCACGCCCAGCCGGGCCGTCGTGCAAAGCGCCGGTCACGCCTACCGGATGACGGGGGACTTGCTGAAGGGCGAGTTCCATCGCGCCGGCCCGATGCAGTATTTGTTGCTGCGTTACACCCAGGCGCTGCTGACGCAAATGGCGCAGACCACCGTGTGCAATCGCCATCATTCACTGGACCAGCAGTTCTGCCGCTGGCTGCTGCTAAGCTCTGACCGCTTGCTCTCCGACGAACTGATCATGACGCAGGAGTTGATCGCCGGCATGCTCGGCGTGGGCCGTGACGGCATCACGGCGACCGCCTGCGAAATCCAGAAGGCCGGCTTGATCACCTACCACCGCGGCCACATCACTGTGCTCGATCGTGCGGGCCTGGAAGCGCGGGCCTGCGAGTGCTATGCGGTGGTCAAGAAGGAGTTCGATCGCCTGCTGCCGGAGGCGATCGCTTCGTAGCCCGCCTGGGTGCTGTCGCCGTACCGCCAGCACCGACTATTGCGGGAGAGTGCGGACCACGTCGACCAACCCGACTGGCACCAGCCCGCTCAGCCTGATCGGCGGGCCGAATCCTGCCTGATGCTTGTACCAGACAGCCCCGCTCGGTTATCAAATGCGGCAGGAGCTACGCCCTCCTGGCGATACTGCACATCGGACAACAGGCGGTTCAATTCCTTCTTGACCACCGCATAGCACTCGCAGGCGCGGGACTCCAGTCCCGCTTTGTCGAGCACGGATATGTGGCCGCGGCGGTAACTGATGAACCCCTCGCGCTGCAAGTTTCCGGCGGCCTCGGTAACACCTTCACGGCGCACCCCGAGCATGCCGGCGATCAGTTCCTGGGTGATGACCAGTTCCCGCGAGGACACCCGATCGTAGGTCAGCAGCAGCCAGCGGCACAACTGCTGCTCCACCGAATGGTGCCGGTTGCAGGCGGCGGTCTGCGACATCTGCGTCATCAGCGCCTGGGTGTAACGCAGCAACAAACGCTGCATCAAACTGCCGCGATCGAATTCCTGTTTGAGCCGGCGGCGCTCCAGCCGGTAGGCGTGGCCCGCGGTCTGTACCACGGCCGAGCTCGATGTGGTGTCGCCACCCATGAACAGCGAAATGCCGACGACGCCTTCATTGCCCACGCCGGCGGTTTCTGCAGATGCACCGGACTCCGTGACATAGTGCAGCGACACAATCGCGGTAGTAGGGAAATAGGCGTGTTGCAACTGTGTACCGGGTTCGTAGAGCATCTTGCCGAGCGGTAGCGCAACCAGCTCCAGATGCGCCTCCAGGAGCGCAAATTCCGCCTGCGGCAGCGCGGCGAGCAGGTGGTTTTGACTCGAGCTAGGGAGTAACGGCATCGCTGTCTTTCGAGATGAGTTCGACACCGATTCCGCGGTAACCGATAAAGCGGCAGGACTGGCTGAACATCGGCTCCCCGCTCACCCGAAACTGTTGCTGCGAGCCGTTGGCATTGCTGCGGCTGAACACCAGATCAAGAAAGGGTTGCCGATCAGCAATGGCTGCCTGCAACACCTCCCGCTCCGCCTGATTCCAGCCCGCAACCCGAATATCGGCTGCCTCTCCCTGCAAGGGATCAACCTGGATGCCGAGCATCTCCAGAACCGGGCCGGAGACCTTGGTGAAGCGCCCGTCCTCGTCCTGTTCCCAATACCAGTCGGAGGCCAGTTCGGTGAGGCTGCGAAAGCGGGCTTCGCTTTCACGCAGTTCGGCGGTGCGCTCCAGCACCGTCTGCTCCAGTACCTTGTTGTAGCTTTCGAGTTTCTTGTACAACAGCCGGACTTCCAGCATGTTGTGGATGCGAGTCTTGACTTCGACCAGATCGAAGGGCTTGCTGATGAAATCCTTTGCGCCGGCCTGCAGGGCGCGCAATTTGTGGCCCGGCTGGGCGGTGAGGACGAGAACCGGCAAGTAGCTTTCGGTAGCGTTGGTCTTGAGCGCTTCCATCACCTGGAATCCATCCATCTCGGGCATCTGCAGGTCGAGCAGGATCAGGTCGTAGTAATTCTTGCGATGCAGCGCGCAAACCTCCTGCGGCTTCATGGTCGAGGCAACGCAGGTATAGCCGGCTTCGCCCAGCAGTCGCTCGAGCAGGCTGACATTGGATTCCTGGTCGTCAACGATCAGGATGCTGGCGTTGAGAATGTCGGATTCGGAAAGTTTCATACGGGTTCCTCCATGGCTTCGCTGCCCGATGGCGTTTGCGAAATTTTCAGTGCCGCGTCGAGCGTGTTCATGAACAGGTTGACCTTGATCGGCTTGGTGAGATAGTCGAAGAACCCTGCCTGGAGGGCCTTCTCGATGTCGTGTGGCACGGCGTTGGCGCTGAGCGCGATGATCGGGATATGCGCCGTCAACGGGTCTGCACGCAGGATCTTCATGGCGGCGAGCCCGTTGATGCCGGGCAGGTTGATGTCCATCAGAATCACCTCCGGCAGATAGGTGCGGGCAAACTCGATGCCGAGATTACCGTCCGCCGCGGAGAGCAGACGCAGATCGGAGCGGCGCGCCACGAGTTGCTCGACCAGTTCCAGATTGGCCGGATTGTCTTCCACATACAGGACGGTGCGCTGCGGCGTGCCATGCGGCACCAGCGGCCGCATCAGCGCTGCGTGCTCGGCCTCCTCAACTGTAAGCAGCGGTGCAGTGGTCAGACTCAATTCGAACCAGAACTCGCTACCCACACCGACGCTGCTATTGACGCCAATGGTGCCTCCCATCAGTTCGACCAGGCGCTTGGTAACCACCAACCCGATGCCGGTGCCCTCCTCCGCGCCGGCTTCCTTGCCGAGGCGGTTGAACGACTGGAAAAGCTGCGCCAGCTGTTCCGGCGACAGTCCGACGCCGGTGTCGCAAATGCTGATGCGGATCGAATCCGGTGGGCTCAGCATGTACTCCACGGCAACCGTACCTTGGGGCTTGTTGTACTTGATGGCGTTGAACAGCAGGTTGATCAGAACCTGCTTGACCCGGGTCCGGTCGGCACTGACAAAGTAGGGGAGTTCAAAGCGCGGAAAGGTCATGCCGATGCCGCGCTTCTGTGCCTGCGGCTCAACCATGGCCCGGCACTCGATCATGACCTCGATCAGCGAGACCGGCTCATGCGACAGCGTCGCCCGGCCCGACTCGATCAGCGCCAGATCGAGGATTTCGTTGATCAGTTCGAGCAGGTACCAACCCGCCTTGAGAATCTGCTCCAGATTGCGCTGCTGGGCAGGTGTCGGTGCTGGCGCGCCGGATTCCAAAAGTTGGGTGAAACCAAGGATGGCATTGAGCGGCGTGCGCAATTCATGGCTCATACTGGAAAGAAAATCGGATTTCGCGAGGTTGGCTTTTTCCGCCACGACCCTGGCGCTATCCAACTCGACGTTTCTGTCCTGCAGCGCCTGATCGAGCCTGGCCCGCTCAGCTTCAACCTGCTTGCGCGCAGTGTTGTCGGTACCGATCAGCAGGTAGCCGATGATGGCGTTTTCAGCATCGCGCAGCGCCGTGACCGATACCACGGCGGGGAAACGGCTGCCGTCCTTGCGGATGTAGGTCAGCTCGTAGATGTCCTCGATGCCGCGCGAGGCCTTGAACACCAGGGCCTCGAAGCCCGGCGTGATCGAGGTTCCGAGTTCGATGCTCAGTGCTTCGGCGCGCGCGATCACTTCCTGCGGATCGGAGATGTCGGCCGGCGTGATCTTGTTCATCACGTCCGCCGCGGCATAGCCCAGCATGCGTTCGGCGCCGACGTTGAAGATCTGGATGCGCCGGCCTTGAGCAGCGCTTCTTCGACCTGCTTGCGCGTGGTGATATCCCGCAAAATGCCGGTGAAGTAACGCTGGCCTCCCAGCCACATTTCGCTTGCCGCTATCTCCAGCGGAAAAGCGCTGCCGTCCTTGCGCCGGCCCAGGACCTCGCGGCCGAGACCGCTGGCGCGCGCCTCATCGCTGGCGCTGTAATACTCGAGCGAACCATTGCGCTGGTCCTGGTCAAGCTCGGGTATCAGCAGGCTGAAATTTTTTCCGACGAGTTCTGCGGCGCTATAGCCGAACATGTGCTCGGCGGCCAGGTTGACTGTCTCGACGATGCCGCCGCGGGCATGAAGGGTGACAATGCCATCCGCCACGGTATTCAGAATCGTCTGGACCAGCGCTGCACTGTCGCGCAAGGCCTGCTGCACGGCATATTCCTTGCTGACGTTGCGGAACACCAGAACGGCACCGATCACTTGTCCGTTACGGTCACGAATCGGTGCGCAACTGTCGGCGATCGCGCATTCGCTGCCATCGCGTGCGATCAGCAGGGTGTGGTTGGCCAGGCCCTGTATCGTGCCATGCACCAGGGTGTCCATTACCGGTATAAGTGCGGCTTGGCGGGTTTCCTGGTTGATGATGTGAAAAACCTCCTGCACCGGGCGACCAACCGCTTCCGCCTGCGTCCAACCGGTCAGTTCTTCGGCAACCGGATTCAGGCGCGTCACCCGCGCTTCGGCATCGGTAGCGATCACTGCGTCGCCGATGGAGTCGAGCGTCACTGCAAGGCTTTCTTCGCTAGCCAGCAAAGTGGTGTTGGCCTGCTGCAGTTGTGTATTCGTCTTCTCCTGGACCTCAAGCAAATGCTGTGTCTCGAGATGCACCAGATTCCTGAGGCGCTGCTGCGTCTCTCGATGGATCAACCAGGCGAACGCCAGCAGGAGCAGCATGGCAAACAGGCTGATGATGACGATGAGGGAAAACAGGTGGCGCATGCTGTCTT
The DNA here is from genome assembly GCA_026399415.1 of Rhodocyclales bacterium. Lineage (GTDB taxonomy): Bacteria > Pseudomonadota > Gammaproteobacteria > Burkholderiales > Rhodocyclaceae > Sulfuritalea. The sequence goes on from JAPLQZ010000213.1 coordinate 60,597, forward strand.
GAAACTCTGCTTCGCGCTGCGCCAGAACGCCTTCCTCCAGTCGGAGAAAGCTGCGCATCTCGACCCGAATCGAATCCATCAGCTGCTTGCCCTGACCATCACGCACCAGCGCCAGCGCGCCCGGCAGGTCATGGTTGCGGCGCAACTCGATGGTTTTCGCCATATGTGCCAATCTGGCATCCATCAACGGCTTGACCGCCTCCAGGTGTTTCAGGGAAGCACCGAGCAGGGTTATTTTGCTCAATTGCTGCAGATGGGGAGCGATGCCGTCGCGCACCGCGAGGTAGGGTTGCAAAAAGAGCTCATCGCCGGTCAGCACATAGCCGCGCATGCTGGTCTCGGCATCTACCATGGAACTCAGCCAATCATCCGCACTGGCGACCACCGCGTTGGTATGCTTGCGCACCGCGGCGGCTTCTTCGATCTGCTGGAAGGTCCAGAACGCTACGGCAACACCGAGCGCAGCCAGCAGGATCGCTCCTGCAAGCGCGGCAAGAGATTTGTGGGCAGCTTTCAAGAAGAAATCCCTTTCCACCATGACGGCGTGGTCATTACAAATGGCGGAGCCGAAATTTCCTCAAACATGGCTAACCTCTATCAAAGCGCTTTTGGTCCGGCAGATTGCCGGGCCAAAGGCGGGCATGGCACCGCGCCTACTTATACGCTCATGCCGCACAAAATACGGGAGTCCTTGATCGCCGGCGCCGATGCGCTTGCATTCCGTCCGCAGGTGAGTTCTCGGGCCCGAAGCCCGATGGTGCCGATCGAGCCTTCGATCTTCTGTGCGCTAGCGCACATACACCGGGAAAAACAGCACCGGCACATGCGCCGGCACCGCTCACCACGCCCCCAGCGGAGTGCTGAAGTAGAGCCCGAAGACGGCGAAACGGTTGTAGTCCTGATAGCGCGGGACATAGACCAGATTCACTTTCACCGGGCCGAAATCATAGGTAACACGTGGAATCGGCGCGATAAAGCCACGACCGTTGTTGTAGGTCGGGCTGTGGATGGCCAGCAGATCGGCCCCCACCCGCCAGCGCTCGCCGAACTTGAACTGGTATCCCGCTCCGGCAATCTTGGTCCAGTTGCGCCCCGAGTCCTTGAAAAATCCGGTTTGCAGCGTTGCCACGCCCAGAGCATCATTGTGAAACTCGTAATTGAGTCCGAGCCCGATATTGAGTTCGTTGTCCAGGTGACGGTCACGGGTACCCGCCCGATCGGTGTGGTAGGAAAGTCCGAAGACATTCAGATTGAGTTGGAGCCGGGAATTTTCCGGCCGGATTCCTTGCGGGTGATCCACGCTTGCCGCAATGGAGGTGGCGGCGGGCCGGACCGCCGACGGAGCGTCGACGCTGGCGCCGGCGGCAACGCTCTTGGGGACCGCACTGGCGAGAGTCGGTTCAGGTTTGCGCTCCAAAGCGCCGCACCCGCCCAAAGCCAGGGCGAGTGCGAAAGTCGGCAGCCAGCGACAGGCGAAATGTCTGGACATGAGCAGGCGCTCCGGTTGTGGCGCAAGCGATGAGTCGCCTGCCTAGATTTGCGACTTGAAGTAGCGGAAGGAGTGCGTAAATGCGTCACGCATTTTTTCCATTTCCGCGACCATCGCTTCCCATGTACTTTCACCGGCAAGCTTGATTTCCTCCAGCTTGGCGACGGCCAGTTTGGACTGGTGACGCAGCTTCTTCATTTCTTCCCTGTACTTGTCGCGCACATCGGCCTTCGCCTCCTGTGCCCGGGCGTCAAGTTCGTTCATCTTCACGTTCAACTCGTCAAGTTGAAGTTTCATTTTCGCGATATAGGCATTTTGTCTGGACATGATGATTTACCTTGCTGTAGAAAGACTTTGGGCCGAGGATGGCCGGAATCAGCAGGCTATCCGGAACAAGGCAGAAGTCATGTGCGTTGGCGCACATAGCGGAAGTCCAATTCATTTATAGTTCGGTCGATCCATGAAGCACACGTCGGCGAACGGGAGAACGAAATGATTCGATACTGGAAAAAATTCCTGCTGGTGTTGGCCCTGTACGGCACGTGCGCCGCGGCCCAGACCGGACGCGGCGAACTGCTGTACACGACCTATTGCGTCGCCTGCCACACCGAGCAGTTGCACTGGCGCGAGAAGCTGGTCGCGACGAACTGGACCCGGCTTGTCGCCGAAGTACGCCGCTGGCAAATCAACGGCAATCTGGATTGGAGCAATGACGACACCGACGCTGTCGCGCGCTACCTCAACGACCTGCACTACCATCACCCGTCGCCGGAGAAGTAGCGCCGAATCCGGTTCTCCGCATACTTCTCGGCAAGCCCTACTGAGCGCCGCGCCGGAAGCGGTAACCGCGGTAAGTGAAAATCATGCCGTCAGGGCTTATCTGCTCCAGCTTGAGATCAGGCGCCAGGGTGTCGCCTTCCCGCAGCATCCGGCCGTTGATGCTGACGAGCCGGTCGCCCGGTGTGCTCGAGTAGGCATGCACCGCTACCGACATGACGGGAAGCGTCTTGCGGATTGAGGCGGGCATATCCGGACTCGCCATGGGTTTCTTGCCCGACATCTCGTCAGCCCCGTCCAGGCTTGCAGCGGAGATTGCCGGCGACCCGTTGTGTGTCCTGGTGGCGACTGATGCGGATAGCTTCCGTGGTGGCGAAGGGACTGCGAGTACAGGGACAGACACTTTGGCGACCGGCGCGTCGTGTCGGGCCGGCTCCGCTTCGACCTTTGCCGGGGCTGCCGGCAACTGCGCCGCAAGCGGCAGGCTGGCGGGCAGCGCGATTGGTTTTGCCGCGATCGGCGCAACCATGATGACAGGTTCCGGCGCCATGGGCGGCACCGGGCGCAGCCAGGCGATGGTCGTGCCGACGGCAATAACCACGGTCACCCCGAGCAGGCCATGGAAAAGCATCGGCGACCGTTCCGGCGCCACCGCCGCGACGGCTGCGTAAGTCAGGGTCGGCACCCCGCCGAGGCGTCGCTGCTGATCGGATTTCCTGAGGGCGTCAAGGATGTACGACATGCCTGATGCCCTCCGCCTCACGAGCCAGTTTTGGTGCCGCTTCATCCCCGGCACCGCTCAGGCGCATCACCGTCTGGGGTCCGAGCTTGCTGTCGGGAACCAATCCCTGGGCGAGCTGGAATTGTTTCAGCCGGCGCACCAGCGTCTCGTCGAATACCGCGTCGGCAGGGACTTCCGCTGTCCTGTCCTGCGCCCGGGCGAGTTGCATGGCGAGCCAGTCCACGGTCGGCCCCCGCTCGCCCGACCGGAGCTTGTCGTTAAGCGCGGGCGGCGCACGCCACAACAGCGTGTAGTAGCCGGACCACTGCGCGGCGAGCGCGCTCAGGGCGACCGTCACGGTTTCGGTGCCGAGGGCGAAGCTCGCGCTGCGGTCGTCGAGCGCCGTCAGCGTGGCATAGAACTCAAGGCCGCGGTCGTCGCGCAATCGCAACACGGCGGGCCGGTTCAGTTGCCGGATCTCGTCCAGTCCGCCGCGAGCGGTCTGACAGCGCAGCCCCAGACCTTCGGCCTGACGGCATGAGTTCTGCTCCTGATCCCTGGCCCCCCAGGCCCGGAACAAAGCGGCGTAGGCCATGGCCCGGCTTTGCGCGCGTGGCTGCTCGGCCGGCCAGTCGAGGGTCTCCGCCAGCGCTACTGCCGGCTTGGGCGCAGCTTGCGGCGCCGGCGCGGAAAGCGCGACGGGTGCCGCGGCAACACGGAGCGGGGGTGCCGCCGGAGCGGGACTGTTCCGCTCCTGATACTGCTGTACGGCCGTCGCAACGCCGCCGCCGGTCACCAGAATCAGCACGAACAGGAGGGGCCGCAGCAACGAAGGGCTGTGTCGCGCCGGCCGGTACAGCACTTCGTTCGCCGCCTGTGTCAGCGTCGCGCGGCTGACCTGCTCCTTGCCTTGCACATAGGAGCCCAGCAGCGCCCGGTCGCACAGCACGTTGATGATCCGGGGTACGCCTCCGCTCAGGCGATACAAGGTGCCCATGAGCGACGCGGGAAACAGCTGGCGCTTGGCGCCCGATACTTCCAGCCGATGGCCGACATAGGCGGCAACCTCCGCCCGGGTGAGCGGCCCCAGATGGTAGCGGGCCACAATGCGCTGCGCCAGTTGGCGCAGCTCGGGCCGGTCCAGCATCGCCGCCAGTTCGGGCTGGCCGAGAAGGATGATCTGCAGCAGCTTGCGCTGGTTGGTTTCCAGGTTGGTGAGCAGGCGCATCTGCTCCAGCACGTCGGCCGAAAGGTTCTGCGCCTCGTCGATGATCAGCACCGTGCTCCTGCCCCGGGCATGGGCGTCGAGCAGATAAGCGTTGATGCAGTCGATGAACACCTTGATGCTGGTATTGCCGGGCGGATAGTCGATGTGGAATTCGACGCAGATGGTCGACAACAACTCCGCCGCGGTCAGCTTGGGATTGAAGATGTAGGCCACGTCGCAGGATTCGGGAATCTGCTCGAGCAGGCAGCGGCAGATGGTGGTCTTGCCCGCCCCCACTTCGCCGGTGAGGAGCACGAAACCACCGTCGCCGCCGAGACCGTAGAGCAAATGAGCGAGCGCCTCCTGATGACGCTGGCTCATGTAGAGATAGCGCGGATTCGGCGCGATGGTGAACGGCGCTTCGGCGAGGCCGAAATGGCTCTGGTACATGGCGGTCATGGCGCGGGACTTTCCTGTGACCCCCATGCTGTTCCGCACCAGTCGCGCTGTATGTGCGCCAGCGAACACATCGACTCAATGACGATTACCGCCCGACGTGCGCCTGCTATCTTGTCGTGGCGAAGGCCAGCTCCGACCTGCGGACTTCGGCCTGGAGGTGCTCGGAGGAATCCCGGAAGCTTTGCGACCACGAGCCCTGATCCAGCGCTACAGGCTCCAGCAGCAGGGTCAAAGAGATGTCGCGCAGGTGAAAGCCTGCCGCCTGAAGCAGGTCAAGCGCTATGGCATCGGCTTCGAGCGCCTGCACTTTCAGCTGACTCTTGGCCGCAATCCCCGACCCACCGGCAGACATCAGGGTCTTCAGCAAGCTGCTGCCGGGGATGAGAATGTTCATGATCACTGAAGTGGCGATGCCGGCAGCCGAATTTTCTTCATGATGACGCGCGATCACGTGGCCCATTTCGCGTGCAATGACGAAGGCCAACCAATCGTCGTAAGGCTTCCGGGCGCCAAGTCCTGCATTGAGCGCGATTCTTCCGTTGGCGCTGGACGCGCTGCCCGGTTCATCGCCATCGACGACATAGACATCGAAATGGCTGCCGACCATTCCCGGCAGGCGTTGTGTCAGGTCAGGATACTGAAACTCCGCACCTTTTTGCAGAACGCCGGTGACCCGCTGCACTTGCAACGCGAAGCGCGTTGCCGCATCCCTGTCCGCCTGCGTCGGACAACTCGCTTCCTCGCAGCCCGCATCCCGCCGGGAGCCGGTGGTCATTGTGAATGAGATATCCGCATGAGCGGAGGCCAGAGGCAAATCAACCATCCGCGCGCGATCCTCGTTCTGCACCGTCGCGCAGCCCGTCAGACCGAGGTACGCAATCGCAACAGACAATCGCAGGAGGCTTGCGCGCGGCGCTGTTCCCTGCCGCATACCTGCTTCAAGCCGTCGAGAAGTGCACAACATGATGGAAACTTTCCAGGAGCCTTCGCAATATCGAACGCTCACAATGCAACGAAGCGCGCCCGCGCTCTGTTCGCTAACGTACCCAGATGACGCAGGCATTGGCTGCGCGATATCTTCCATCTCGCACAGGTTGCCGACGTGGCGCGGAAATCGCCGCCACGGCACAATCAACGAATCTCGATACGGAAAATTGTCGCTAGGCGTTGCAACGTTCCTCCGCCGCTTCCCCCGCGCAAGAACCCGTCCCTCAGCCCAAGTCACTCGACCGGATCTGATCGCTCCAGATAGTTGGTTCGCGTCTGGTTGGGTCAGCGCGGGCAGCGGCTTGCGCTGCGCCGGCCCTCAACCGGGGCCGGATTGGCGTAATGCGGCAATAACCGCCTGGAGTCGATGACCTTGATCCGCCGTGATGTGCGTGCAGCCGAAGGCGGCTGCGGTCAATTGTGAAATGTCCGGCGGGGCCGGACTCGCGGATTTCCGTCCCTCCAGGGCATTCTTCAGCGCCTGGAGTTTCAGTGCGCGCCGCGCTCCTTCGGCGGCAGCGGGTGAAGAAATGTTGAGGGCCGATTCGAGTTGCAGCAACAGGTCGTCCATCGTTTTGCCGGCTGCCGTGCTCGCGGAGAGATTCGCCAAAGTACCTTGCCTTGCCTGCGCGACCCCCGCGTCAAATCGCGATTGCACCACCGGCTGCCAGCGGGGAAGCAGTGCGGGGAGACGCGCCCAGCGCGCTTCGATGTCCGGGACGACGGCAGGCACGAGTGGCTCGCTGGCCTCAAGTTCATCGCAAAGCGCCAGCTTGGCAAGCAGGCAATCGCAGCTTGCATTCCATAGTCTCTGGGCACTGCCTGCAAGATACTGCCGCGCGGCATCGTGCAATTCCTGAAAGCGGACATCCAGCCTGGCGGCCTTGTCTTTGGCCACATCGCCGCAACTGCGCCATTCCGCAGTCACTTCCGCCAGAACCCGCTTGATCTCTGCAGAAGGAGTATCGGGGTTCAGGGCTTGAAGGCGCGCCAGCAAGGCCTGGCGCGCCTTCTGCCCGGCTTCGAAGCGGGCGTTGCGGTCCTTGACAGCCGCGTCCCGCTCATTCATCAACGCATCAGCGGCTTTTCTGAATTCGTCCCACAAGGCTTTTTCGACGGCATGGGGAAGCGGCATCGATCGGGAATGCCGTTGCCATTGCTCCTGCAGCTCGCGAAGTTTGCTGACAAGGTCACGTTCATGCGCCCGGCGACCCAACTCCCTGATGCGCACGATGAGCGCCTCACGCCCGGTTTGCGCCGTTCGGAAAACCTCCTGCAAAGGCTCCTCCAGACGTTTCACGCTCGCCTGCATGCGCTGCGTCAGCGCCGCCAGCCGTTTATGCGGCACGGTATGTTCGAGCGGACCCAGCTTGCGCCATTCCGTCTGAAAACGGCTGAGCGCCAGGGCGTTGGATTTCCAGTCAGGCGGCGCACCGGATTGATCATTGCCGATGTTCAGCGCCTCCAGGGCGGCGAGCAGGTTTTCGCGCGCCGAGAGATTCTCCAGTCTTGCCTCAGCCAATCGCGCCTTGTGTGCGGCTACCGGGCCGTCGGCAGATTTCAGCGCGGCATCGAAACGCTGCCATAGCGGCTTGCCGGTTGCGCCGCCCAATCGATCCAGTTCCTTCCACCGGGCGCGCAACTGCTCGATGTATTTTTCAAGTTGAGCGACGGGCACCTTGGCCGAGCGAGCCCCCTCGGCAGCCACAACGGAGCGGGCCAGCGTCTCGGCTTCCTCAACCAGACCCTCGCGCACCCGCCCTCCCCCCCAGTGCTGCCATTCCTTGAGGCGAAGAATTTCAGCCTGCAGTGCGCCGACTTTGCCCTGGAGATCGGCGCCTGCGTCACCGCGGTCGTACGCCGACTGCAACGCGGGCAGCTGTTTGACCGCCTCCGCCACATGACCCGCTGCTAGCGCGGCTTCGACAGTAGCCATGAGATCGATCAACGACCGGATCCGTGCCTCATGCAGTTCCTGGTTTTTTTGTTGAGTACGTTGCCGCTTGTCGGCGGTCCGCTTTTCCCGAACCTCATCCTGGCTGCGCTGCCAGCCATCAAAGCGGGCATCGAGTGCATCCGCAATGTGCTGTTCCGGAATCGGCGCCAGCGACCGCCAACGTTCCATCGGCGTCTCGCCACGCTTGGCTTTGTCACCCTCTGCGGCCGGCGGCCGCATGGCCGCCTGCAATTCATCAAGTATCGTCAGCCGCGCCTCGATCAGTGCCGATCCGTGCAAGGCAGCGGAGAGTTCGTCGCCCAGCGCGGCAAGGATTTTCGCATCGGG
>JAPLQZ010000246.1:0-2636 GCA_026399415.1 Rhodocyclales bacterium
TGGTGATGCTGGCCTTCGCCGTGGCCTGCTCGGCCAACTTCCCGGTGCTGTTCATGTCCGTGCGGTGGAAGGACTGCACCACCAAGGGCGCGGTGGCGGGCGGTACGGTGGGTCTGGTCTCCTCCGTAGCGCTGACCATCATGTCGCCGGCCGTATGGGAAGTCTCGCTCGGCCATGCCAAGGGGTCGGCAATGTTCCCCTACGCTTCATCGGCGATCTTCTCGATGACGGCGGCGTTCGCGGTGATCTGGATCGTCTCCCTGCTCGACAGGATCGCCCAGGCTGCCAAGGAACGCGCCCTGTTCCCGGCGCAACTGGTCCGCTCGGAAACCGGCGTCGGCAGCTCCAGCGCCTCCGGCCACTAAGCACTACAGCCATCAAGCCAGCCCCCGATTCCGGGGGCTGGCTTTTTTTCGTCTGAAACAAACCCGGAACAATACGGGCAGCTTTCCTTTTCAGATTCGCCAAGCCGAGCAAGCGCCAGAAGAACGGAAAGGCGGGGGAGAAATATCGTGAGCTGCAAGCGTCCCGTAAGCTTGGGTTGAGAGACTGCGCGGTTAGGCGGAAAATGTTTTCAATACGCTTTCTTATCGGAGATGGCCATGAGTTGGAATCGCGTAATGCAGTGTTTTGCGGTGATGATCACCATGCTGGTCCTGGCCGGCTGCGGCGCCTCGGACTACCCGCGCGGCCAGTTTTCCGGTTACGTCATCGGCAAAACTGAAGAGCAGATCATTGCCCAGGTGGGGAAACCGACTGAAGTCGACAATTCCAACCCGGCCAGCCCGGTGTGGATATACAGCAAAAAGACCTTCGACGTCGACAGCAACAACAAGAGCGATGACAAGGTGCTGGTCTTCATGAAGAAGGGTGCTGACGGCAAACTGGTGGGCGACGACACCGTTTTCAGGTAACAGTACAAGCTGTTCAGACAAAACACCCGCCGCGGCGGGTGTTTTGTTTTACGGTCAAACGCATTGCAGCATGTTGGTTTCGCAATAGAGCCGCTTCAGCCAGTTGAGCGCAATCCAGAGCCAGAACAACACGGCAAAGGCAATGAACGGCACATGTTTGTCAATGATCTGCCGTGGCGTAAGCTTGCGCACCGCCTTCACCACCGGCCCGGTGACAATCACGAACAGCTTGTACACCATGTTGTCGTGTTTGCGGCTGCCCGCCAGCAGGGCCAGCAGGCCCTGACCGAGCAGGAAATATCCAGCGACCTCTACCAGCGCACGCAGCAGGCCGAGCATGAAAAGTTCAGGGTGGTTCATGGTATGTTTCGGTCTCCATTATTAGTTCGGTCCATCTCATGAATTACGAGCACTGGCGACATTATGCCCGCGGCTGGGTGCTTCACTTCCTCGGTCGCGAAGACAGCGCCTTCGAGGCCTACCTTACGGCATTCAGCATCAACCCGCAGGATGTGCAATCGGCACGGCATCTGGCGGCGATTGCGGCGAAGCGGAAGAATTACGACGTCGCCATCAAGTGGTTCGAAGCGGCTCTGGCGCTGACCCCAAACGACGGCCCCAACTGGTTCAACCTCGGCTATGTGTGCGAAGCCGCGGGCAAGCCAACGCAGGCGGTCGCCGCCTTCCGCGAGGCGGTGCGGCTGGTGCCGTCGCAGGACATGGCGTGGTACGGCATGGGGCTGGCCCATGCGCGCCTGGGACAGCATGACGAGGCGGTGAAGGCACTGGAAAAAGTGGTCGAACTTCAGCCCATGAGCGGTGAGGGCTTCTATCAACTGGGCATGGCCTACCATCATGCCAACCGTCCTGACGATGTCACCCATATCCTCAAGCGCCTGGTCGGCTTCGAACCGAAGCGGGCGAAGAAACTGGCGCACGATACCGAGCGCGCCGACCTGATGAAATTCATTCCGGACCTTCCCTTCTGATGATGCCCCTGCGGAGTGGGCTAAGCCCGCAAACAACGCGGGCAAAGCCACTCCGGATGATTTTTTGCGTTTGACGGTCGGTCAAGAGTCGGCGCTGGCGGTACGCCGACGTCGCCCCGGTTCAAGACAACAGGCGAAAAAAACCGGCCCGAGGTTGCCCAGGGACCGGTTCAACGAGGGCGGGTATGCTCCCTAGCCCTCCTCCTCCTCCATAAATCTAATCAGACGCCCCTGGTGTCGATGTCGCTTTCCAGGTTCGGATAGCGCACATGATCGACCAGTTCCTGAATCTCCTTGCTCGGCATCGGCGAAATCAGGCTGCCGATGATGACGCCAAGGAAGCCGGCGGGAATGCCGAAGGTGCCGGCGGAGATCGGGGTGATGTCCCACCACAGCGGTGCATTGACGCCGAAGAACGGATACGTTATGTACATGTAGTAGGCGCAGAGGCCCAGACCGGAGCCCATGCCCAGTACCGAGCCCAGCCAGTTGGCCCGCTTCCAGAATATCCCGCACACCAGCGCCGGGAAGAAGCCCGAGGCTGCCAGCGAGAAGGCCGCGCCGACCAGGAACAGGATGTCGCCCGGCTTCAGGCTGGTGACGTAGGCGGCAATGATCGCCACCACCAGCAGCAGGCCCTTGGATACCGCCAGACGGCGCACCGTCGAGGCGTTCGGGTCGATCATCTTGTAGTACAGGTCGTGCGACATGGCGTTGGCAATGGTCAGCAACA
>JAPLQZ010000246.1:2745-3870 GCA_026399415.1 Rhodocyclales bacterium
GCCAGCACGATCAGGTCGCCGCCGATGACGATTTCCGCGAGTTGCACGATGCCGTCGCCGTTGATGTCGGCGATGTTCATCAGCGTCTTGTCGACCACCGACCAGTTGCTGACCCAGGCCGGCAATGCCGCGAAGCTCGACCCCACCAGGTTGCTATACACCTCGTACTTGGCCAGGATCCCCAGCGCCGGCGCCGTGAAGTAGAGCAGGAAGATGAAGAACAGCCCCCAGAACACCGAAACGCGCGCCTCATGCACCGATGGCGTCGTGTAGTAGCGCATCAGGATATGCGGCAGCGCCGCCGTGCCCACCATCAGGCACATGATCAAGGCGAGGAAGTTCTTCTTTGCCTTGCTGCGGTTTTTCTCGACCTCCTCCGGCGTCTTGCCGGTGGCGTAGAAGGCTTCGGCGTGCGACCGGACCGGCGCGGCGCGAGCGCCGACGGCCTTCTCCGCAGTCCAGGCTTTCTTCGCCGCAGCCGCATCGGCCGGGAAGGCCTTGATGGCTTTCTCCGCCGCGTCTATCGCCTTGGGATCAGCGGCGGGTTCGGTGGCTGCCCTCAGGGCTGCCGCCTTGTCCACCAGCTTCTGCTTTTCCGCAGCGAGAAAGGCCGGACCGTCCTTCTCCAGGCCCGCCAGCTTCGCGGTACCGGCGGCTGCACGCTCGCGGAAGATGGCGCGCACCGACTCTTCCGCTGCGCCCTTGGGCGTGGTCTTGTCGTTGAACTCCTTTTCCAGCGCCGCGATCTTGGGCATAGAGTGCGTGTAGGCGACGATCTGCGGAATCGGGATGCCGGTCTGCTTCACTGCCAGCCACACCACCGGGATCATGTAAGCGAAGATCAGGATAATGTACTGCGCTACCTGGGTCCACGTTACCGCCTTCATGCCGCCGAGGAAAGAACACACCAGAATGCCGGTCAGACCGACGAAGACGCCGACCTGGAACTCGAGACCGGTGAAGCGCGAGGTGATGAGGCCGACGCCGTAGATCTGCGCAATCACATAGGTGAAGGAACAAACGACGGCGGCACACACGCCGATGAAACGCGGCAGATGGCCGCCGAAGCGCGCACCGAGAAAGTCCGGAATCGTGAACTGACCGAACTTGCGCAGGTAGGGCGCC
>JAPLQZ010000282.1 GCA_026399415.1 Rhodocyclales bacterium
ATTGCTGACGTTGCGGGGCAGCACTGATGCATGGCGATTTCGATTTCAGCGTCCTGTTCGACAGCCTGCCCTTCCTGTGGACCGGGCTGCAGTTCACGCTCAAGCTGACCGCCGTTGCCATGCTCGGCGGCGTTGCGCTCGGCACGCTGCTGGCGCTGGCCCGCCTGTCGCCGATCGCGCCGCTGGCCAAGGCCGCCTCCTGGTACGTCAACATCATGCGATCGATCCCGCTGGTGATGGTGATCCTCTGGTTCTTCCTCGTCATCCCGCTGATTACCGGCAAGCCGATGGGCGCCGAGAATTCCGCGCTGGTGACCTTCACCCTGTTCGAGGCCGCGTTCTACTGCGAGATCATGCGCGCCGGCATCCAGAGCGTAGCCCGCGGCCAGGTCGCGGCCGGCTACGCCATCGGCCTCACCTACGGCCAGAACATGCGCCTGGTGATCCTGCCGCAGGCTTTCCGCAACATGCTGCCGGTGTTGCTGACGCAAACCATCGTGCTGTTCCAGGACACCTCGCTGGTCTACGCCATCGGCGCCAAGGATTTGTTGAAGGCGGCTGAAGTGGCAGGAAAAAACTACAACCGGCCCGTGGAAATGGTGATTTTTGCCGCGCTGATCTATTTCGTGATGTGCTATTCGCTTTCTTTCGTTGTCAAACGCCTGCAGCAGCGCTTCGCCATCAAGCGCTGAACTTGTTACCCGTCTCTTTCGGAAATCCGCCCATGAACCCAGTGACAAATAGCGCCATGATCGAACTGCGCAATGTGAGCAAGTGGTACGGACAGTTTCAGGTGCTGACGGACTGCAGCACCCAGGTGTCGAAGGGCGAAGTGATCGTGGTGTGCGGGCCGTCCGGGTCCGGCAAATCGACCCTGATCAAGTGCGTCAACGGCCTCGAGGCCTTTCAGCAGGGCGAGGTCGTCGTCAAGGGAATCTCCGTCGGCGATCCAAAAACCGATCTGCCCAAGCTGCGCGCCCATGTCGGCATGGTATTCCAGCATTTCGAACTGTTTCCGCACATGACGATTACCGACAATCTCACCATCGGTCAGATCAAGGTGCTCCGGCGCAGCAAGGAGGAGGCGCAGGAAAAGGCCGCCAAACTGCTCGACCGCGTCGGTCTCAAGGAGCATGCCCACAAGCACCCGGGGCAACTCTCCGGCGGTCAGCAGCAGCGTGTGGCGATTGCGCGGGCGCTGTGCATGGATCCGATCTGCATGCTGTTCGACGAACCGACTTCGGCGCTGGATCCGGAGATGATCAACGAAGTGCTCGATGTCATGGTCGAACTGGCGAAGGAAGGCATGACCATGATGTGCGTGTCGCACGAAATGGGCTTCGCCCGCAAAGTCGCCCATCGCGTGATTTTCATGGACCAGGGCCGGATCATTGAAGATGCGACCAAGGACGAGTTCTTCGGCACCCCGCGCTCGGAACGCGCCCAGCTCTTCCTGTCGAAAATCCTGTCGCACTGAGAACGCAGCGTGGCGAAGCCTCTGCCATGACTTCGCGGAACATTCCAGTTTGGCTCGGCGCCGTGTTCTGGCTCTTGACGAGCCCCCTGGCGACAGCGCAGGGCGTTGCGCCGGCCGCGCTCACCGAAAGCCGCGACCTCGCCGCCGATGCCCGCCTTGCCACCGCCAGAGGCGTGCCACTGGTCGTGCTTTACAGCCGAGATGACTGCAGCTGGTGCGAAAAACTGCGGCGCGAACATCTCGCTCCGCTCGCGCGCGACCCGACAGCCCCCGCCCTGGTGCGCGAACTGCACATCGATCGCACCACACTCCTGATCGATTTCAACGGGCGCCGTACCACCAGCGCCGACTTCTCCAGACAGATGCGGGCGCACTTCGCGCCCACCGTAATGTTCCACGGCCCCGATGGCGAGGAACTGGCTGAACCGATCGTCGGTTTCCGTCTGGCCGACTTCTACGCCGCCTACCTCGAACGAGCGATCCTCGACAGCCAGGCCCGACTCCAGCACCGGAAATGATCATGAATATGCCACCACCCGCGCCCGACAAGGACCAGCCCCTGCGCGATGACATCCGCCTGCTCGGGCGGCTGCTCGGCGATACCGTGCGCGAGCAGGAAGGCGTCGCGGTATTCGACCGTGTCGAGGAAATCCGCAAGCTGGCCTTGCGTTTTCATCGCGACGACGATCCCGCCGCGCGAGTGGAGATGGAGGAATTGCTGCACGGATTGCCGCGCGAGCGCACCAATCAGGTAGTGCGCGCCTTCAGTTACTTTTCGCATCTGGCCAACATCGCCGAGGACCAGCATCACATCCGCCGCGCCCGGGCCCATGCCCGCGCCGGATCGAAGCCGCGCGAGGGCAGCCTGGCCTTTTCGCTGCAACGCGCGCTCGCCGCCGGCATCGACGCGGAGCAGCTCGGCGAGTTCTTCGCCAACGCCCAGGTGCGGCCGGTGCTGACCGCACACCCGACCGAGGTGCAGCGCAAGAGCATTCTCGATTGCCAGTGGAAGATCGCGCGTCTGCTTGACGAGCGTGACCGCACCGACCTTGCGCCGGAAGAGCAGGCCGAACACGCCGAAGCCCTGCGCCGCGCCGTGCTGCGCCTGTGGCAGACGCGCATGCTGAGGCGGGCCAAGCTCTCGGTGATGGACGAAGTCACCAACGCGCTGTCCTTCTACGACACCACCTTTCTGCGCGAGCTGCCGCGACTCTACAATACACTGGAAGACCACCTCGCCGCCGGCATCCCGGGCTGGCAAGCGGCCGGACTGCCACCCTTCCTGCATCCCGGCTCATGGATCGGCGGCGACCGCGACGGCAATCCCTTCGTCACCGCCGAAGTGCTGGCAAACGCCATGCGCGCGCAAAGCCGCAAGGCCATCGGCTACCTGCTGGAACAACTGCATCAGCTCGGCGCGGAACTATCGACCACGACCTCGCTGATTTCGGTGCCCAACGTCGAGCTGATGAAACTGGCCGAACAGTCGCCCGACAAGAGTCCGCACCGCCTCGACGAACCGTATCGCCGCGCCATCACCGGCTTTTACGCGCGGCTGGCGGCAACCGCCCTGCAACTCGACAATCTCGAAGCGCCGCGCCATGCCGTGGCGCAGGCCGAACCCTACTTTTCAGCCGCCGAATTCGCCGCCGACCTCGACGTGCTGCACCTCTCCCTGATCAGCCACAAAGCGGGCCTGCTCGGACGCGGCCGCCTGCGCCGCCTGCGTCATGCCGTGGCGATTTTCGGCTTCCACCTGGCGCCTCTGGACCTGCGCCAGAACTCGGACGTGCATGCGCGCACCGTGGCCGAGTTGCTCGGCATCGCCCGCCCGGGAACGGACTACCTGGCGCTCGACGAAAACGGCCGCATCGCACTGCTGCTCGAAGAACTCGCGACGCCGCGGCCGCTGGCGGCGCCCGGCATCAACTACTCGGAAGAAACCCGCGGCGAACTGGCGATTTTCAAGACCGCCTGCAGCATCCACCAGCGCTACGGCAAGGCCGCCATCGAGAACGTCATCATCTCCAAAGCCGACGGTGTTTCGGACATCCTCGAAGTCGCCGTGCTGCTGAAGGAGGTCGGCCTCCTGCGCCCGCTGGAACACGCGCTCGACGTCAACATCGTGCCGCTGTTCGAAACCATCGGCGACCTGGCCAATGCCGGCGCCGTGATGAACCGGCTGCTGGCGATCCCGCTCTACAACCGCCTCCTGGGCTCGCGCCAGGGATTGCAGGAGGTCATGCTCGGCTATTCCGACAGCAACAAGGACGGCGGCTTCCTGACCTCGGGCTGGGCGCTGTATCGCGCCGAAGTCACCCTGACCGAGGTATTCGCCCGGCATGGCATCACGCTGCGCCTGTTTCACGGCCGCGGCGGCTCGGTCGGTCGCGGCGGCGGGCCGAGCTATCAGGCCATCCTGGCGCAACCGCAAGGCGCGGTACAGGGGCAGATTCGCATTACCGAGCAGGGCGAAGTGATCGCCTCGAAATACGCCAACCCGGAACTCGGCCGGCGCAACCTGGAGATACTCGCCGCCGCCACGCTCGAAGCCACGCTGCTGGGTCACCAGCACGATGCGCCGCGCCCCGAATTCCTCGCCGCCATGGAAGAGCTTTCGGCCACCGCATTTGCCGCCTACCGCGGAATGATCTACGAGACGCCGGGCTTCGAGCAGTATTTCTGGGAATCCACCGTCATTGCCGAAATCGCCGCACTGAACATCGGCAGTCGGCCGGCCTCACGCAAGAAGACCACCGCCATCGAGGATCTGCGCGCGATTCCCTGGGTGTTTTCCTGGGCGCAGTGCCGTCTGATGCTGCCGGGCTGGTTCGGCTTCGGCGCGGCTGTAGCGGCATGGCGGGAAAAACATGGCGCGGAGGGGATGGCGCTGCTCGCCGAAATGAATCGGGAGTGGGGGTTCTTCCGCACCCTGCTGTCGAACATGGACATGGTGCTGGGCAAGACCGACATTGCGATTGCCGAACGCTACTCGCAACTGGTGAACGATGAAGCCCTGCGCAAAGCCATCTTCCCCCGCCTCAAAGCCGAGTGGCAGGCGGCCATCGACGCGCTGCTGGCGATCACCGGGCAAAGCGAACTGCTGGACGGCAACCCGCTGCTGAAGCGCTCGATCCGCAACCGTTTTCCCTATCTCGATCCGCTGAACCACATCCAGATCGAACTGCTGCGCCGCCATCGGACGGGAGAGACCGACGACCGCGTCCAGCGCGGCATTCACCTGACCATCAACGGCATCGCGGCCGGCCTGCGCAACAGCGGCTGAATTACTCGGCGTAACGTTTGCCGGCGTAGCGCGTGGCACCGATCAGGATCCGCACCAGCCCATACGCCGTGTGGCTGGCAAGGCGCGCCAGCCAGGAACGGCGACGCAGATCCTCGGCGCGGATCTCCCGCGCCGAACTGTCGATGGCAGTCATCAGGCTCGCGCGCAAGCCGGCGGCGAAGGTCGCGTCGCGCACCACCACGTTGGCTTCGCGCGCCAGCAGCAGGCTGAGGGGGTCGATGTTGGAGGAACCCACCGTGGCCCAGTCGTCGTCGATCACCGCCACCTTGGCGTGAAGATGGGCCGGCGCATACTCGAAGACACGCACGCCGGCGGAGAGCATGCGCTCGTAGAGCGACTGCGCCGCATAGTGCAGCAGCAGATGGTCGGGGCGGCCCTGCAGCAGCAGCTTCACGCTCACGCCGCGCTTCGCCGCGGCCAGCAGCACCTTGCGGAAACGCCAGCCGGGCAGGAAATACGCATTGGAAACCAGTATCTCCCGCCGTGCCTGGGCGATGGCGCTGAGATAGGCGTTCTCGATGTCATGCCGATGGCGCAGGTTGTCGCGAATCAGCAAGGCCGCCAGCATGGTGCCACTCCCCGTTGCCTCATGCGGCAGTGCCGCCGGCGGCGGCGGTCGGTGGCCGACACGGGCCCAGCGCACCAGGCGCCAGACATGCCGCATCGTCGCGTGAATGCGCGCCGTCAGCGGCCCCTCGACGCACACCGCATAATCGAAGCGTGCCGACGCCGCCACGCCGCCATCGAAATCGTCGATCACGTTGATGCCGCCGACGAAGGCCACGCGACCATCGATCACGGCCAGTTTGCGATGCAGCCGGCGCAAGCGGTGGCGCCTGAAACCGAAGCGTCCGACCTCCGGCCGATAGGTCATCACTTCCGCGCCGGCGGCGGCCAGCGCCACGCCGAGCCCCGCCTCGAAGTCGCGGGCGCCGAAGCCATCCACCAGTACCCGCACCGCAACGCCGCGCCGCGCCGCTTGCGCCAGCGCGGCGACGACCCGGCGACCGGTGCTATCGTCGGAAAAAATGTAGGTCTCGAGATGAACCTCAAACAACGCCGCGTCAATCGCAGCAATCAGCGCCGGGAAGTACTCGCCTCCCGATTCGAGCAACTGCAGGCGGTTGCCGGCAAGAAAGCCATGCATTTCGGTATTCCGGGAGTCGGCGCTCACGGTACGGCGATCTTGACGTGAAGTCTGGCGGAAAGCACGGCGTGATCGGAGATGGTCGACCACGGCTGCCCGGCGTGAACCTGCGTGCCGACGACTTGCAGGCCGCGCTGGTAAATGCGATCGAGGCGAAACATCGGCAGCGCCGCGGGATAGCTGCGCGACGGGCGCTGGCCCGCACCGGCAAATACTTCGACCAGACCGAGGCGCTCTGCCAGCAGATTGTCGGCGCGATTGCGCCAGTCGTTGAAGTCGCCCGCGATCAACAGCGGGGCGTCGGTCGGCACCAGTTCCTCGATGCGACTGGCCAGCGCGTCCAGTTGCAGCCGCCGCGAGCGCGCAAACAGCGACAGATGCACGCAAACGCAATGCAGCGGGTACGCAAGCTGCGGCAATTCGACGGCGCAGTGCAACAGCCCGCGCTTGTCGAAACGCAGGTGCGTCACATCCTGGTTGTGTTCATGCAGAATGGGGAATCGCGAGAGGATCGCATTGCCGTGATGGCCGTGGTCATAAACCATGTTGCGGCCGTAGGAGTGGTTGCCCCAGACATCCTCGGCAAGAAATTCATGTTGCGGCATCGACGGCCAATCCGGATGCCGTTCGGCGTGCCCGAGATGCAGACCCTGCACTTCCTGCAGGAACACGATATCGGCCGACAACTCGCGTAGCCGGTCGCGCAGTTCATGCACCATCATGCGGCGATTGAACTGCGAAAAACCCTTGTGAATATTCCAGGTGGCGATGGAAAGCGCCGTGGGTGTCGTCACCTTTGAGCGCTTGGTCATGACACGGCGAGCATGCGCTCCAGAGCTATCTTCGCCAGCACGGCCTCGTGCGGCGGCACCTTGATCTGATTGACCACCCGGCCCTCGACCAGATTTTCCAGGGTCCACGCCAGATGCTGCGGATCGATGCGCTGCATGGTCGAGCACATGCAGATGGTGCTGGCCATGAACTGCACGATCTTGCCTTCGTGCGCCACTTCCTTCGCCAGCCGCTCGACCAGGTTGAGTTCGGTGCCGACCAGCCAGTGCGTATTGGGCGGCGCGGCCTTGACGGTGTTGAGAATGGTCTCGGTGCTGCCGATGTAGTCGGACTGCTTGCAGACTTCGAAACTGCATTCCGGATGCGAAATGACAATGCCATCGGGATGCTGGTTGCGGAACTTGATGATGTCCTTCGGCTGGAACATCTGGTGCACCGAACAGTAGCCGTGCCAGAGAATGATCCTGGCCTTCTCGATCTGCTCCCGCGTCAGGCCGCCCTGTTCCAGGTCGGGGTTCCAGATCACCATTTCATCGAGCGGGATGCCCATCTTGTAGCCGCTCCAGCGGCCCAGATGCTGGTCGGGAAAGAACAGCACCTTCTCGCGCTGGGCGAACGACCATTCGAGGATTTTCGGCGCGTTGGACGAGGTGCAGACGATGCCGCCGTGTTCGCCGCAGAAGGCTTTCAGGTCGGCGGCGGAATTGATGTAGGTGACCGGCGTTACCTTCTCATCAGGATTCAGCACCGCGGCGAGTTCGCGCCAGGCGCGCTCGACCTTGGCCAGACTGGCCATGTCGGCCATCGAGCAGCCGGCGGCAAGGTCGGGGAGGATGGAAACCTGTTCGGGGCGCGAAAGGATGTCGGCCACTTCCGCCATGAAATGTACGCCGCAGAAAACGATGTTCTCGGCATCGGACTGCGAGGCCAGACGCGAAAGTTTCAGGGAATCTCCGGTGATGTCGGCGTGGGCATAGACGTCGGCGCGCTGGTAGTGATGGCACAGGAGTACCACCTTGTCGCCCAGTTTCGCCTTCGCGGCACGGATGCGCTCACCGGCATCCCCGTCGGCCAGGGTGTTGAAGCGGTCAAAGGAAATGGTCGCGGTTTGCATGGAATGAACTCCGGGGATTGGCCGTGGCGAACTCCCAACGGAAAGCCTGCCGGACAGGCGGGATAGAATGTGAAGCATTCAAGTATAGCGTCACCCCATGTCCCGCGAAACCCACTCACATGCCGTGGTCGATAGCCAGAACACCGGCACGCCATCACAAGAAGAAGCGCGCTTCCAGGAGGGCCAGCGCATCACCTGGGTCAGCGTCGCCGTCAATATCGTGCTGACCGGCATGCAGCTGGTGGTTGGCTTCACTGCGCACTCGCAAAGCCTGATCGCGGACGCCATGCACACGCTGTCGGACATTGTTTCCGACGGCTTCGTGCTGTTCGCCAACCGCAAGGGGGCCGAGGCACCGGATGCCGACCATCCCTATGGTCATGGCCGCTTCGAGACCGCAGCCTCGCTGGTGCTGGGCCTGCTGCTGGCGGGAACCGGCGTTGGCATCCTGATAGCGGCCGCAGGGCGCCTGCAGGATATCGGCAGTGCGCCGCCGGTAGGTGTCGCCGCCATGTGGGCGGCAATTTTCACGCTGGCGGCCAAGGAAGGCCTGTTCCGCTACATGCTGGCGACGGCCGAGCGCCTGCGTTCGCCGATGCTGGTGGCCAATGCCTGGCACGCCCGCGCCGATGCGCTGTCATCGCTGGTCGTGGCGGCAGGCATAGCCGGCGCATTGATCGGTTTCAACTTTGCCGATGCCGTGGCCGCCATCATCGTCGGCGCCATGATCGTGCGCGCCGGGTTCAAGTTTGGCTGGGCGGCCATCCGCGAACTGATCGACACCGGCCTTTCCGCCGAGGAAGTGGCGGCGATCGGCAACACCATTGCAGGCACCCCCGGGGTGCTCGGCCTGCATGAATTGCGTACCCGGCGCATGGCGCATCAGGTGCTGGTCGACGCCCATGTCCAGGTCAACCCGCGCATCAGCGTCTCCGAAGGCCACCGCGTTGCCGAATCGGCGCGGCAGCATGTGCTGGACAATCATCCGGAAGTGCTCGATGTACTGGTCCACGTCGATGCCGAAAACGATCTGCTGGCCAATGCCGCCATTCAGTTGCCGGACCGCGCTTTCCTGCTCGCCCATCTCAGCGCATTGCTCGACGCCAATCCGCCCGAGTTTGAACATACGACCCTGCATTACCTCGGCAGCCGCGTCGAGGCGGATGTTTTTCTGCCGCCCGGTTTCGCCGACGAAGCCGGTCTCGCCACGATCAGGCGGCGCGTGGCCGCTGCCCTGCCCGACGACCCGTGGTTCGTCGCCATCCGGCTCAATCAGAGGATTGCACCGCTTTAGTGCATGCCGCGCCGCAATTGCACGCCATTGGTGCGTTCATCTAGGGATCGAGAAGCAAAAAGACTTGTGGCACAATCGCATTCTTTTAGTTTCGGTCGCTGCGCTTAACGCGGATAATGCCCGCGTTAGCCTTCACTGAAACTTCGTTTTGCAGCGCCGGTTTTGATGGCACGCTAACTGCTATCACGGTGCTGCACCTTTCCGGTATCGATTTTTCAGCATTTGACATTCACTCTCAGGAGAGCACTTCATGACCCCCCAGGACGTAATCAAGATGGTCGAAGAAAAGGAAGTCCGTTTCGTCGACTTCCGTTTCACCGACACCCGCGGCAAGGAACAGCACGTTGGCGTACCGATCTCCCACTTCGGCATGGAAAAATTCGAAGACGGCCACGCCTTCGACGGTTCCTCCATCGCCGGCTGGAAGGGCATTCAGGCCTCCGACATGCAGTTGATGCCTGACGCCAACACCGCCTACATCGACCCCTTCATGGACGAAACCACGCTGGTACTGACCTGCGATGTGGTGGAACCGGCCGACGGCAAGGGCTACGACCGCGACCCGCGTTCGATCGCCAAGCGCGCCGAGGCCTACCTCAAGTCCTCCGGTATTGGCGACACCGCCTATTTCGGCCCGGAGCCCGAATTTTTCATTTTCGACGCCGTCGAGTGGAAGATCGACATGTCCGGCTCCTACTGCAAGGTTATTTCGGAAGAAGCTGCCTGGGCCTCGGGCGACAAGTTCGAAGCCGGCAACAGCGGCCATCGCCCGACCGTCAAGGGCGGTTACTTTCCCGTACCGCCGGTCGACAGCCTGAATGACATCCGCGCCCAGATGTGTCTGGCGCTGGAAGCCTGCGGCGTGCCGGTGGAAGTCCATCACCACGAAGTCGCCACCGCCGGCCAGTGCGAAATCGGCACCAGGTTCGGCAGCCTGGTGCAGCGCGCCGACTGGACCCAGATCCTCAAATACATCGTGCATAACGTCGCCCACAGCTATGGCAAAACTGCGACCTTCATGCCCAAGCCGATCGTCGGCGACAACGGCTCCGGCATGCACGTGCATCAGTCGATCTGGAAGGGTGGCAAGAACCTGTTTGCCGGCAACGGTTACGCCGGCCTGTCGGAGACTGCGCTGTACTACATCGGCGGCATCATCAAGCATGCCCGCGCCCTGAACGCCATCACCAATCCGCTGACCAACTCCTACAAGCGTCTGGTGCCGGGCTTCGAAGCTCCGGTCAAGCTGGCCTACTCGGCGCGCAACCGCTCCGCTTCGATCCGCGTGCCCTACGTGCATAACGACAAGGCACGCCGCATCGAAGTGCGCTTCCCGGATCCGGGTGCGAACCCCTACCTGGCCTTCACCGCCATGATGATGGCCGGCCTCGACGGCATCCAGAACAAGATTCACCCAGGCGATCCGGCCGACAAGAACCTGTATGACCTGCCGCCGGAAGAGGACGCGAAGATCCCGACCGTCTGTTCCAGCCTGGAACAGGCGCTGGAATACCTCGACAAGGGCCGCGAATTCCTCACCCGCGGCGGCGTGTTCAGCAATGAAATGATCGACGCCTACATCGAACTCAGGAATGAAGAAGTCACGCGTTTCCGCATGACCACCCATCCGCTCGAGTACGAGATGTACTACTCGATCTGAAAACTTGCGCAACATGCAGAAACAAAATGGACGGGCTTGCCCGTCCATTTTTTTCTGCAATTGGCATACACTTGACAGATGCTGATTCTGCTTCCCGCCATCCTGGTCATCGTGTCATCGACTTCGGCTGCCAGTACGCTCTACAAGTGCACGGAAGAGTCCGGCGCGGTGCTCTATACCAATCAAAAGACCACCAAGAAAACCTGTACGATCCTCTCGCAGCAAGCTCCTGCTCCGGCGCCCGGCAACAACGGAGCAAAGGCCCGCCCTGCTGCGACGCCGACACCCGGTGACTTTCCCCGCGTTTCGGGCAACGAGCAGAAGGCCCGCGATAGCGATCGCCGGGCGATTCTCGACAAGGAACTGGCCAACGAACTGCAGAACGCGGAAAAGGCCAAAAAAGCCCTGCTCGATGCCGGTAGCCAGCCTCCGGACAAGCTCAACTCCCTGCGCGATACCGTGGCGCTGCATGAGCGCAATGTCGAGTCGCTTAAGAAAGAGCTCGGCAACCTGCGCTGAAAGCTTGTGAATAAATCTACTGCGCATGCCGGATCGGGGCTTGGGCGGTGCTCGCTATCCTCATGTACAAACACGTACATTCCGGTAGCTGCGCTCCGGCCGCACCCCGCTGCGGCCCGCTCGCCACGATTTCTTCACAAGTTTTAGGCAGTACCATGAGCGGCTGGTGCGCTTCTTGCGAGAATCATCAGTGATGAACACCACCGAAACTTTCCATGCCTTTAGCGGGCTCGATCTGCTTTCCTCTGCCGTCGTCCTGGTCGATGCGAAGCTGATCATTCGCCATGTCAACCCGGCAGCGGAGAATCTCTTCGCCACCAGCTCGCGCCAACTGCTCGGCCATCCCTTGCAACGACTGGTGGGCGATCCTCCGGAACTCTCCACCGCGCTCGACAACGCGCTGAAAAACAACTGGAGCTATACCGGCCACAACATCCTGATCAAGCTTGCACAGGAGGTGGAGTTGCATGTCGATTGCACGGTGACACCGGTGGAAACCAGCAACGCGCGGCTGTTGCTGGAAGTGCGCCCGATCGACCAGCAGTTGAAGGCGACGCGGGAGGAGCAGCTCGCGCAGCAGCAGCAGGCCAACCGCGAACTGGTGC
>JAPLQZ010000046.1 GCA_026399415.1 Rhodocyclales bacterium
CGCGGATACTTACCGGCAGTCGTGTCGTCAAGCTTGCACCTTCCGCCATCGGCGCCACGCTGACGCTTGAAAACGGCACCACGCTGGAAGCCGATCTGTTGCTTGTCGCTACTGGCGTCAAGCCGAACATGGACTATCTGGGTGGCAGCCAGGTCGAATGCGAACGGGGGATTCTCGTCAACGACACCATGCAGACTAGCGTTGCCAATGTCTGGTCTGCCGGCGATTGCGCCCAGGCCAAGGGCTTTTTCAGCGATGCCAAGGTGATGAACGCGATTTTGCCTGACGCCACCGAGCAGGGGCGCATCGCCGGCATGGCGATGGCCGGGGACCCCGGCCTGAAAAAGTACCCGGGCGGCGTCCCGCTGAATACCTATCACTTCTTCGGCCGGCACGCGATTTCGGTAGGTAGCAGCAAAGCTCCCGAAGGCGCCGAGGTGGTGACGCGTTTCGACGAAGCCACTGGCCGTTATCTCAAGGTAATTTTCATGGAGGGCCGCCTCCTCGGCATCTATGGGGTCAATGAGTTCTTCGACGGCGGCGTCATGTGCCAGTTGATCCTGCGGCGGGTCGATCTGTCGGCGGTCAAGGAACGGTTCGTGGCGAATCCGCTGGCCGTCGGTCGCGAACTGATGTCAAAACTCTGGCGCTAGGAGACGAACATGGGAAGAGGCTACAACACCATCGCCTTCGATGCCGCCAAGTGCGACGGCTGCGGTGATTGCATGACGGCGTGTGCTACTGCCAAGACCGGCACGGAGGACAAGACGCGTTCGCGGATCCAGATTGTAGGCAGCGCGGGTGACGGATTCGAACTCGCGCTGTGCCGCCAGTGCGGTGACCCAAAATGCGTCACGGTCTGTCCGGCCGGGGCGCTGACCAAGGATGGCACCAGCGGGGTCATTGACTGGAATGCATCCAAGTGCGTCGATTGCCTGCTATGCACCGTCGGCTGCGCCTACGCCGGGATCGCCCTCGATGCCGGTACCGGGCACGTCGCCAAGTGCGACATGTGTGACGGCGCTCCGGCCTGCGTGCCCGCCTGTCCGCACGATGCGCTGACCTACATCACCAGCTCGCGCATCTACAACGAAGTCGGCGACTGGGAAGATCTGTTCGCTCCCGGTCTCGCCGGATGCCAGGGCTGCAATACCGAACTCCTGATGCGCCACACGCTGCGCCGGGTGGGGCCGGATACCGTACTGGCGACTCCGCCCGGTTGTGTTCCCGGCATGGGCTCGGTCGGCTTCAACGGCACCACCGGTACCAAGATCCCTGTTTTCCATCCAGATCCCTGTTTTCCATCCGCTGCTGACCAATACCGCGGCCATGCTGGCCGGCATCAAGCGGCAGTACAAGCGCGTTGGCCGCGAGGTCAATGCGCTGGCGATTGCCGGCGACGGCGGCGCCTCGGACGTCGGTTTCCAGTCGCTGTCCGGCGCTGCGGAGCGCAATGAGCAGATACTTTTCATGGTGGTCGACAACGAGGGCTACATGAATACCGGCATGCAGCGTTCGAGTTGCACGCCGTATGGGGCATGGACGTCGACCACGCCGATCGGCAAGGGATCGGGCGGCATGCCCTCGCAGGGCAAGACGCAGGACGCCAAGAATCTGCCGCTGATCATGGTCAACCATCGCTGCGAGTATGTCGCCACGGCGTCTACCGCCTACATGGAAGACCTCTACGACAAGCTCGACAAGGCGATTCAAGCTTCCAAGACCGGCTTTGCCTACCTCCATGTCTATTCGCCCTGCACCACCGGCTGGCGCTTTCCGACGGATCAGAACATGGAAGTCGCGCGCAAGGCGGTAGAGACCAACTTTGTAATGCTGTGGGAGTACACGCCGACAGAAGGCTTGCGCTTCACGCGGCCGGTCGACGACCCGATGCCGGTCACCGAATATCTCAAGGCGATGGGGCGCTTCCGCCATCTCAGTCCTGATCAGATTTCACATATTCAGGGCAAGGTCGTGGAAAATCTCGCTTTCGTCAAACAAATGGTTCATCGAGTTAGCGTATAGGGGGAAGATAAATGAGCAAGCAGGCTTTGCCAGGAAAAAACCTGGAACCGATCGAGACGGCAAGCCGCGATGAACTGCAGGCGCTGCAACTGCAACGCATGAAGTGGTCGCTGAAGCACGTTTACGACAATGTGCCGCATTATCGTGCAAAGTACGACGCCGCCGGGGTGCACCCGGACGATCTGAAGCAGTTGTCGGATCTCGCAAAATTTCCCTTCACCACCAAGCTGGACCTGCGCGATACCTATCCCTACGGCATGTTCGCGACGCCCATGCGCGATGTGGTGCGTGTGCACGCGTCGTCGGGCACGACCGGCAAGCCCACCGTGGTCGGCTACACGAAAAACGACATCGCCATGTGGGCGAATCTCATGGCCCGCTCGCTGCGCGCCGCAGGTTGTTCGGCCGATGACATCATTCTCAATTCCTATGGCTACGGGTTATTTACCGGTGGCCTGGGCGCGCATTATGGCGGCGAAGCCCTGGGCGCCACGGTGATTCCCATGTCCGGCGGCCAGACCGAAAAGCAGGTGCAGCTTATTCAGGACTTCAAGCCCACCGTGATCCTGTGTACACCCTCCTACGTGCTGACGATCGCCGACGAGATGATCAAGCAGGGCATGAAGTCGAATGTGAGCAGCTTGCGCGTGGGTGTTTTCGGCGCCGAACCGTGGACCAACGAAATGCGCCGCGAGATAGAGGAGCGCCTCGGCATCGATGCCGTAGACATTTACGGGCTGTCGGAGGTCATGGGGCCCGGAGTGTCTTGCGAGTGCATCGAGACCAAGGATGGCCCGCACATCTGGGAGGATCACTTCTACCCAGAGATCATCCATCCGGAAACCGGTGCCGTGCTGCCGGACGGGGAAATGGGCGAACTGGTGTTCACCTCGCTGTCCAAGGAGGCCTTGCCGATCATCCGCTATCGCACCCGCGACCTGACCCGGCTGCTGCCGGGGACGGCACGGACCATGCGGCGCATGGAGAAGATCACCGGCCGCAGCGATGACATGCTGATCATCCGCGGCGTGAATGTCTTTCCGACGCAGATCGAGGAACTCCTGCTGAAGAACCCGAACCTGTGCGCCCAATATCAATTGCAGGTGTCGCGCGAAGGTCACCTCGACAAACTGGATGTCTATGTCGAGGTTCGCGCCGAACTCTCGAAATCCCTGAGCGAAGAGAGACGACGTGAAATCGGCGCCGAGGTGCAGCATCACATCAAGGCTCTGGTGGGAGTCAGCGCAGACGTGCATGTCGTCGAAACCGACAAGGTCGAAAGAACACTGGTAGGCAAGGCGCGGCGAGTGATTGACCGGCGACCGAAATAGAATCCGGCCGGGGAGCCAATATGCTGTCGCAGTTCCTGCAGTTCCTGTTTTCGGGCATCACGGTCGGGGCCACCTATGCCTTGGCGGCGTTGGGCTTTACGCTGATCTACAACGCCAGCATTTTGCCCAGGGCGAGTTCATCATGCTTGGCGGCATGCTGGCCTTCTTTTTCATGCAAAGCGGATTGCCGCTGCCACTGGCCATTCTGCTGGCGATCGCCATTCCGGCGCTGGTCGGCGTCCTGCTCGACAAGCTGGCGATCGAACCGGCGCGCGATGCCGAGGTGGTGACGCTGATCATCATCACCATCGGCGCGTCGCTGGTCATTCGCGGTCTGATCCAGATATGGCTTGGCAAAGGCGCGCACAGCTATCCCGCGTTTTCGGGCAGCGAACCAATACATATCGGCGGCGCCACCTTGCTGCCGCAAAGCTTGTGGGTGCTTGGCGTTACTGCCCTGGTCGTGGTTGCACTCTGGTACTTCTTCAGCCGTACGCTGGCCGGCAAAGCGATCCTCGCGACCTCGTGCAACAGGCTGGCCGCAGAACTCGTCGGCATCAACACGCAGTGGGTGTTGCTGATAAGTTTCGCCCTTTCGGCTGCGCTGGGTGCGATCGGCGGCGTGCTGCTGACGCCGATCACCCTGACCTCCTACGACGTCGGGATCATGCTCGGCCTCAAGGGCTTTGTCGCCGCCGTCGTCGGCGGATTGGGCAGCGGCCTGGGCGCCGTGGTCGGCGGGCTTCTGGTCGGGGTCATCGAGGCGATGGGGGCGGGCTACATCTCGTCGGCCTACAAGGATGCGATTCCCTTCGTCCTGATCCTGTTCATCCTCTTCTTCATGCCGCGCGGCATCTTTGGCGCGCAGGTTACGGAGCGGGTATGAAGTACTTCAGAAGGCACTATGGCCTCCTCGTTCTGGCCGGCGTGCTGCTGCTGCTGCCGTTGGTGCTGCCCAACAACTTCTACTACGACATCGTCATTCGCATGGCGATCAACGCGATCATCGTGCTCGGCCTGAATCTGCTGATCGGCTTTGCTGGTCAGATCAGTCTCGGTCACGCCGGGTTTATCGGCATCGGTGCCTATGCCACGGCGATTCTGCCGACGCATTTCGGCTGGCATCCGCTATTCGCCATGGGCGCAGGCGCAGCGATTGCGAGCGCGATTGCCGCCATTCTGGCGCGGCCGATCTTTCGCCTCAAGGGGCACTATCTCGCCATGGCAACCCTTGGCTTGGGGATCATCATCGCCATCGTGATCAAGAACGAAGCGGCCTACACCGGCGGGCCGGACGGCATGCCGGTGATGGCGCTCGGGCTGATGGGCTTCGACATTTCCGGGGAAAGGCAGTGGTACTGGGCGCTGGCCGCGCTGCTGCTGTTCAGCTTCTGGGCGGCGAAGAACCTGATCGATTCGCCCTTCGGACGCGCCTTGCGGGCACTGCACGGCTCGGAGGTGGCGGCGCAGGTAATGGGCGTCGATATCGTCCGCTACAAGCTGGCCATTTTCGTTCTGTCGGCCTTTTTCGCCAGCCTGATGGGCAGCGTCACCGCTCATTACATCGGCTTCGTCACGCCCAATATCGCGGATTTCTTTCATTCCATCGAACTGGTCACCATGGTTGTCGTCGGCGGCATGGCGTCGATTTACGGATCGCTGATCGGGGCGGTGCTGCTGACTGCGCTGCCGCAGGCGCTGTCGACCTTCGAAGGATGGGAAACGGTGGTATTCGGTTCCATCCTGATGTTCTGCATGATCTTCATGCCAAGGGGCCTGGTGCCGACCCTGGCGCAGCGTTTCGGCGGCAGCGAGCAGGAGGAGGGATGATGGCGCTGCTCGAAGTCGTCAATCTGTCCATCGCGTTCGGCGGCGTCAAGGCCGTGCAGAACGTCAGCTTCGCCGTGGAGCGGGGGCTGGTGTATTCGGTGATCGGACCCAACGGGGCCGGCAAGACCACGCTGTTCA
>JAPLQZ010000115.1 GCA_026399415.1 Rhodocyclales bacterium
ACTCGGAGTCGAAACAATTTTCACCATCGGCTCCAATGACACGCAGCTGGTGACCTTCGGCGACGGCGACTTCGAACCGGCCTTCGGGCTCTTCGGCGGCGGTCAGGGCGGACTCAATTTCATTCGTCTGCAGTACCCGGATGGCCAGACCGTGGTGCCGAAGAACAAGGACCTGATCACGGGCGTACCCATGGGCACCCGCTATCACCAGGTTGCCAGCGGCGGTGGCGGCTACGGCGATCCGAAAAAGCGCGACCGCAAGCTGCTGGCCGAAGAAATCCGCAATGGAGTGATCACGAAGGAAGCGGCGATGCGCGACTACGGTTTCAATGAATCGGAGATGAAGTGAAAGCCACCGAGTTGGCTACGACCTGTCGCCGGATCGGGACGGTGGGGGACCCTGCGCTGCTCATGTCCTCCAAGGGCAGCCTTCGGCCGCCCTCTCCCCCTTTACTTCGCTGCGCAGGGTCCCCCACCGTCCCGATCCGGAACCTCCATCGCGGTTTTTCGGTTGCAAGGCACCAACGTATCCCGCTCGGGGTGCCGGGTGTCCGATTCCCGCAAGTAAAGGAGGAGGGCCGGCGCTTTTTCGGCCCGGGGGACATGGAGGGAATCGGACACCCGGCACCCCGAGCGCCTCACAGAAGCCCAAAACAACAATGAATTTCGAACTCACCGAAGACCAGCAGCAGATCCGCGACACCTTTGCCCGCTTCTGCGACGAGCGCATCGCACCGCAGGCGGCAGCGCTAGACGAAGCGAAGCAGTATCCGCACGTCCTGTTCCAGGAACTGGCCGCGCTCGGCTTCTTCGGCATGCGCTATCCCGAAGAAGTCGGCGGTAGCGGTACGGCGCTGACCGAGTTCTGCCTCGCCTTGCAGGAGATCGCACGCGGTTCGATGTCGCTGGCCGGCGCGGTGGCCATGCAGTCGCTGATGGGGACCAAGTTCCTGCATCAGTTGGGTAACGAAGACATCATCGAGCGCCTGTTCAAGCCGGCCTTGCGCGGCGAGAAGATTGGCGCGATCTGCATGACCGAACCGAATGCCGGCTCCGACCTCGACTCGATCGCCACCACGGCAAAAAAGGTCGACGGCGGCTACGTCATCAACGGCCAGAAGACATGGATCACCTCGGCACCGGTGGCGGATTTTTTCACCGTCTTTGCCAAGGCCGGCGAGGAGAAGAAGCTCACAATCTTCCTCGTCGAACGCAGCTTCAAAGGCATTACCGTCGGCCGCGAAATCCACAAGATGGGCGTCTGGGCGCTGCCCACATCCGAAGTCGCCTTCGACGAGTGCTTTGTGCCAGACAGCCATCGCCTGTCGAAGGAGGAAGGCGACGGCGAAGGCCACTTGCGCAAGACCCTGGGCGAGATTCGCATCATCACCGGCGCCATGGGCCTCGGCGTGGCGCGCGCCGCGCTGGGCGAGGCGGTGCGCTACGCCGGCGAACGCAAGCAGTTCGGCAAGGCGATCAACCGCTACCAGGCGATCCAGATGAAGCTGGCCGAGATGGCGACCGAACTCGAAGCAGCCGATCACCTGGTCTATTACGCGGCATGGCGGCGCGATGTGGGCAAGCCCTATCACAAGGAAGCGGCGATGGCCAAGCTGTTCGCCACGGAAACCGCCGCCACGGTCTGCGACAAGGCCGCACGGGTCTTCGCCTCCTACGGCTACGCCATGGAATACCCGGTGCAGCGCTACCTGCGCGACGTGCGCTTCACGCTGATCGGCGGCGGCACCAGCGAAATACTGAAACTCATCATTGCGAAAGAAGTATCGTCATGAACGCAACAGAACGCAGGATAAAAGTCCTGCTCGGCAAACCCGGCCTTGACGGCCACGACCAGGGGGCCAAGGTGGTCGCCCGCGCCATGATGGACGCCGGCTTCGAAGTGATCTACACCGGCTTGCGCCAGACACCGGAACAAATCGCGCGCATCGCCCTCGAAGAAGACGTCGACGTGATTTCGTTGTCCTCCATGGCCGGCTCGCACCTGCCGTTCTGCCGCAAGCTGAAGCCCCTGCTCGAAGCCAACGGCCTGACCGACAAGCTCTGGGTCATCGGCGGCAACCTGCCCGCGCAGGATCACGAGGCCCTGCGCGAACTGGGTTTCAAGGGCATCTTCCCCTCGGGCTCGAAACTGGATGCCATCTGCGAATACATCAGGAAAGAAGTCAAATGAACGCCCCGCAGAAACCCGCCACGAAGAAAGTGATCAACGAATCAGGCATCGAGGTCAAGCCGCTTTACACCGCGGAGGATGTTGCGGCCAGCGGCGGTATGGAAATGGTCGGCGAACCCGGCCAGTACCCTTTCACGCGCGGCATCCACCGCGAGATGTACCGCAAGCAGCCGTGGACCATGCGCCAGTACGCCGGCTTCGGCAATCCGGCCGACACCAACCAGCGTTTCAAGTACCTGATCGCCAACGGCCAGACCGGCCTCAACGTCGCCTTCGACCTGCCGACGCAGATCGGCCTCGATTCCGACGACCCGCTGGCCGAGGGCGAGATCGGCCGCGTCGGCATGTCGATCGACACCCTGCGCGACTTCGAGATCGCCTTCGACGGCATCGACCTGAAGAAGATCACCGTGTCGCTGACCATCAACGGCGCGGCGGCGATCCTGATCGCGATGTACCTGGCGATGGCGGAAAAGCGCGGCTACGACATCAAGGAATTGCGCGGCACGGCGCAGAACGACATCCTCAAGGAATTTATCGGCCGCGGCACCTGGATTTTTCCTGTCGAGCCCTCGATACGGCTGGTCGGCGACACCATCGAGTACTGCGCCAAGGAGGCGCCGAAGTACACACCGGTCTCGGTCTGCGGTTACCACATCCGCGAATCCGGGGCGACGCCGGCACAGGAAATGGCCTACGCCTTCTGCATCGCCAAGGCCTATGCCGACGATGCGATCAAACGCGGCCTGTCGGTGGACGAGTTCGCCGGGCGTCTGTCCTACAACTTCAACATTTTCGGCAACATCTTCGAGCAGGTGTGCAAGTTCCGCGCCGGCCGCAGCCTGTGGGCCAAGATCATGAAGGAAGAATACGGCGCGGAAAAACCCGGTTCGATGTGGCTGCGGATGATCGCTGCCGGCGGCGGCGGCGGCCTGACTTTCGAGCAGCCGGAAGTGAACATCGTGCGCGGCGCCTACTACGCACTGATCTCGGCGCTGTCGGGCACGCAGACCATGGCGCTGTGTTCGTATGACGAGGCCTACACCATCCCTACGGAATACTCGGCACGCCTTTCACTGCGCACCATGCAGTTGCTGATCGAGGAAATGGGCATGACCGAAACCGTCGATCCGCTGGCTGGCTCCTTCTACGTCGAGACCATGACCAACGAAATGCGCAAGAAGATGGAAGAAATCATGGCGGAAACCGACGCTCAGGGCGGCATCGTAAAAATGGTGTCCGAGGGCACCATCCAGGCCAAGGTCTCTTCGCAAGCGTATGGCATGCAGCGCAAGATCGAGTCGGGCGAGTTCCCCAAGGTCGGCGTCAACTGCTATCGCAACGAGCAGGAAGAAGACCATCCGGTCGAGTTTCACCCCTATAACGAAGACGATGCGCGAGTGCAAATAGACAGCCTCAAGCGCATCCGCGCCGAACGCGACAACACCGCGGTGGATGCCGCGCTGACCCGCCTGCGCGGCGATGCAACCGCCGGCCGCAATGTCATGCCGGCCCTGGTCGAAGCCGTCAAAGCATACGCCAGCGTCGGCGAAATGACGAAAGAGCTTGTCAATGTATTTGGCCGCTATCAGGAACCGATCCGCTTCTGAGGCGCTTCTGAGGAAAACCAATGACCGAACCAAAACACTACTTCGCACCCACCAGCCTCGACCAGGCGGTCGAATGCCTCAAAGACGGCGACGTCACGATCCTTGCCGGCGGCACCGATCTGACGCCGCAAAGCCAGTCCGGCAAACTCAGGATCAAGCAGACGTTGATGAATATCCGTCGCGTTCCCGAACTGACAGGCATCACGCTCGAGGGCGACGAAATCCGCATCGGTGCGCTGACGACCATTACCGAGATCATGGAAAACGCGCTGGTCAAGCAGCATTTTCCGGTACTGGTTGAGGCGTGTGATCACTTTGCCAGCGACCAGATCCGCAATGTCGCTACCCTGGGAGGCAACATCTGCAATGCCTCCCCGGCCGGCGACACCCTGATTCCACTACTGGTGCTGGATGCCTCGGTCGAACTGGCCTCCATGCCGG
The DNA here is from genome assembly GCA_026399415.1 of Rhodocyclales bacterium. Taxonomy (GTDB): domain Bacteria; phylum Pseudomonadota; class Gammaproteobacteria; order Burkholderiales; family Rhodocyclaceae; genus Sulfuritalea. Next base: position 4,243 of record JAPLQZ010000115.1, read on the forward strand.
AAGCCACGCTTTACCGGCACAGCATGCCGTTGTCGACCTTCTTCGTCGGTCCGGGGAAAACCCGCCGCTCCTTATGCGAACTGGTCACCGGAGTGCGCATTCGCGTGCCGGGACCGAACCACATCGCCCATTTCCACAAACTCGGGACTCGACCGGCGCTGGACATTTCGACGATTTCCATCGGCATCGCCGGAACGCTCAAGGAAGGAATACTGTCCAATGTGCGGGTGGCCTTCGGTGCTGTTGCGCCGACACCGGTGCGTGCCTCGCAAACCGAGAAGGCGCTGGAAGGACAACGACTGGACGCGGTAACCATCGGGAAAGTGGCCGGAATCGCCCGCGACGAGGTCAAACCCATCGACGACGTGCGAGCCACAGCCTGGTATCGCAAGGAAATGATCCATAACATAACCAAGAGGATGCTCAGCCATGTTGCTCAAGCATGACATCGAATTCACTCTGAACGGCGTCAAGCGGCAGGTCAGCGTAGACGTCACTACGAATACTCTCGCCATGTTGCGTGATGTCATCGGGCTGACCGGCACCAAGTACGGTTGCGGCGAGGGTGAGTGCGGCGCCTGCACCATCCAGGTCGATGGCGTGTCGCTGAATTCCTGCCTGATGTTCGCCGTCGATTGCGACGGCCGTGATGTCACCACCATCGAAGGGCTGGCCAACGACAGCAAGGCCGATGCCCTGCGCGAAGCCTTCGTCGAACACGGTGCCGTACAGTGTGGCTTCTGCACTCCCGGCATGATTATGCAGGCGGACCATTTGCTGCACAAACATCCCCATGCCGACGCCGACTCCGTCAAACGCGGCATAGAGGGAAACCTGTGCCGTTGCACCGGCTACAAGAAGATCGTCGATGCCATCGTCGCAGTGGATGGCGCCGTAAAGTGAGGACATCCCCATGAGCGTTGCAGAAAAAAAACCCAGAGTCATCGAACCCGATTCGCTGATCGGCAAACGCATCCCGAAAATGGATGCTCCCGAAAAAGCCAGCGGCAGGACGCGTTACATCCACGACATCAACCTGTCGGGCCAGTTGTACGGCAGGATCCTCCGTTCGGCGCGGATTCATGCCCTGATCAAGTCGATCGACACCTCTGCCGCCAGGGCATTGCCGGGAGTGCATGTGGTCATTACCGCCGCCGACATTCCCGACCAGCGCCCGATCGGCGTCGCCCGTGACCACTTTCCGCTTAAAGTCGGGCGCGTCAGAAGCCAGCGCGACGAGATTGCGGCCGTGGCCGCCGAATCGGAAGAAATCGCGGAAGCCGCGCTGAAACTAATCAGGGTGGTATACGAAGACCTGCCGGTGATATCGGATCCCGAAGAGGCCATCAAGCCCGGTGCGGCGCTGATCCATCCCGAGCCGCATGGCGCCGATGGCACCCACCTGCACTTGAAGCAAGGCACATCCATCGCCCACAAAGGCAAGCCGGACAACATTGCCATGACTTTCGACTACGTCCATGGCGACGTCATTCAGGGCGAAGCCGAATCCGACGTGGTGATCGAAGACACGTTCCGGCTGCACTACGTCACCCATTGCTGCATGGGCGTCTCCGGCATGATTGCCGAGTTCGATGCCTCGGGCAACCTGCTGATGTACTCCAACACCCAGGTGCCCTTCCTGCACAAGCGGGAGTTCGCCGAGTATCTGAACATGGACCCGGCGCGCATCCGCATCATCCAGCCGCCGATCGGCGGCGGCTTCGGCTCCAAGCTCGACATCTATCCCTTCGAGGTGATCTGCCTCTATCTGGCCCGCGCCGCCAAGCGGCCGGTGAAAATGCTGTTCACCCGCGAGGAAGAGTTTCTCGCCTCGCCGACGCGGCAACCGGTGCTGCTGACCTTGCGCTCGGGTTGCAAGAAGGACGGCACGCTGACTTTTCGCCAGGTACATACCCTGCATGACAACGGCGCCTACACCTCGTGGGGGGCGACGACGCCATTCGTGATGATGCAGACCTTCTCTTCGCTTTACCGCGTGCCGCACTGCGACTATCACACCGCAGCGGTGTACACCAACAACCCCTATGCGGGATCGTTCCGTGGCTACGGCAACCTGCAGGCCACCTTCGCCATCGAACAGCACATGGACATGCTGGCCGAAAGAATCGGCATGGATTCCCTCGCCTTCCGCCTCAAGAACGCTCAGGACTCGGGAGAAACCACCGGGCAGGGCATGGTGTTCAAGAGTTGCGGCTTCAAGGACTGCATCAACACTGCCGCGCAGCGCAGCGATTACACGCGCAAGTTCAAGGAGAACGAGGTAAACCGCAGCAGGCCAGGCAACATCAGGCGCGGCATCGGCATGGCCTCCATGCTGCACGTCGGCGGCGGCGCCAAGATCTACCCGTCGGACGGCTGCGGCACCATCCTCAAGATGGACGACTTTGCCAACGTGACGCTGATCACCGGCGCCTCGGAAATCGGCCAGGGATCGGAGACCGTGCTGTCGCAACTGGTCTGTGAAGAACTCGGCCTGCCCATCTCGGCAATAACGGTGGTCAACAATGACACCGCCATCACGCCGTGGGATGTCGGCGTACATGCCAGCCGCACCACCTTCATTGCCGGCAACTCGGCCATCGGCGCGGCGAAGAAGGCCAAGACAAAAATCCTCGCCGTGGCGGCAAAGAAGTATGAATGTGCCGAGAGCGATCTCGATCTTCGCGGCGGCTTCGTCATCAAGGCGAGCAGCGGTGAAGTCGTGGTCGAACTGTCGAAACTGTTGCGCAACCTGCACTTCCAGGACAAGGCCGAACTGGTGATGACCACCTTCTACTACGAGCCGCCCAGCGTGCATCAAGACAAGGGCTTCAAGGGCGATGTCTCGGCCGCCTACGCCTGGGGCGCCCAGGTGGTGGAAGTCGAAGTGGATACTGACACCGGCCGCGTCAGGATGACCAAGGTCACCGGCGCGCACGATGTCGGCCGGGTACTGAACCGTCTGGGCATCGAAGGACAGATCGAAGGCGGCGTGGTCATGGGCCAGGGCTATGCGCTGACGGAAGAACTGCTGATCGAAAACGGCGTCATGAAGAATCCGAATTTCCGCGACTACAAACTGGTGACGGCGCCCGAAATTCCCGAAATGGACATCTCCTTCATCGAATCGATGGATGGCGAAGGGCCGCAGGGAGCAAAGGGGGTCGGCGAGGCGCCGGCGATCTGCGTCGCCGCCGCCACCGCCAACGCCATCTGCAATGCCACCGGGGTACGCATGTTCGAACTGCCATTTACACCTGAAAAGGTATATCGCGCCCTGCACGGCCAGACGCCGAAGCTGTACTGGAAGCCCTGGAGAGCCGACCAATGACCACTCGCCATCCTGTCCCCGCCCTCTGGGCGGGGCCGACTGGTCACCTCCCCCGCCCGGCGGGGGAGGCTGGGAGGGGGTGCCCCCAATTTGCACAAGGTGCGGCGCCGTGAGGCGCCGTACCGTCCTCTCGATGGAGCAGGCATTGTCGCTTCCCTACGCGACGCTGCGTTTTGCCCAACTCGGCTGGCGTGTCATCCGCATCGAGTCGCCCCCCAGCGGCGAAGGACTGCCCGGCGATCCGAATCGCTACATCGGCGGCAAGGTGGTCGATGACGACCGGCGTACCTACTTCATCGCGCCGAACGTCGGCAAAGAGGCCATAGCGATCAACCTGAAAGACCCGCAGGGTCAGGCGTTGCTGAAAAAGCTGATCGTCGAACTCGACGTAGACGTATTCTGCTGCAACACCGTGCCCAAGCGCTACAAACAGCTCGGCATAGACTATGAAAGCCTGTCTGCCGTAAAGCCGGACCTGATCTGGGCCGGCATCTCGGCCATGGGACCGAAATATCCGGAAGCGCCCGGCTACGACCCGGTGATCCAGGCCATGGCCGGCTACATGGAACTGACCGGCCCGGCGGACGGACCGCCGACGCTGTCCGGCGTGCCGCTGATCGACCTCAAGGCCGGCGACGAGGTTTACGCAGGCGTCATGATGGCGCTGCTGGAACGCGCCGAAACCGGCAAGGGCAGCCGCATCGATGTGTCGATGCTGCAGGCGGCCGCCTCCTGGCTGATCACCACCCTGCCGCTGCTCGACTTCGACTGCGACCCGTCGGAAATCACCCGCTGCGGCAACGAGCATCGCAAGTTCATTCCCACCAACGTCTACCCCACGGCAGATGGTTTCATCTACCTGGCCATCGGCAGCGACGTGCAGTGGCGGCGTTTGACCGAGATCCCCTATTTCGCGCCGGTAGCCAACACGGTGCGCATCACCAACGAAGGCCGGCACCAGGAACGCGAGGCTATCCACCGTGACATGGCGGCGGTGACGCGGCAGTACACCACGGCCGCGATTGCCGCAGAGTTCCGCAAGGCGACCATCCCCCATGCGCCCATTCTCGACATCCCTGCGGTGCGCGAGATACCGGCCGTCAGCAGCCGACTCACGACCACACGAGCGCCCGATGGCAAGACGATACGCATGCAGCCCATGGCGGTGGATGTTGCAGGCGTGGCGACCGAGCTGAGTTTTCCCGCCAAGTACGGGCAAGACACCATGGCAATATTGAAAGAAGCTGGCCTCACCGCAATGGATTGTGCAGCACTGAACGAGCAAAACATAATCGCCGGTTGAAGAGCAGAATCCATCTCGTGCAGCACGCAACAAACGGTTTTTAGACATCATCAATCAAGGAGGAGACACCATGCACGCAAGAAAACTTCTACTGGCCCTGTCAGGACTGACACTGGCCGTATCCATGTCGGTGCAGGCGCAGGTGAAAATCGGCGTGATCGCATCGTCGACGGGGCCGATCGCATTCGTCGGCATGCCGCAGAAGAACGCCGTTGCGCTGCTGCCGAAAAAGATTGGCGACTACAGCGTCGAGTACCTGGTCTTTGATGACGCCAGCGATCCGACACAGAGCGTGCAACTCACCAAGAAGCTGCTTGGCGAACACAAGATCGACGCCCTGATCGGCCCCTCCGGCTCGGGCAACTCCATGGGCGTGCTGCAGTTTGCGGCGGAGGGACAAACTCCCATGCTGGCGCCGGTGGGCACCTCGGCCATCGTGCTGCCGATGGACGAAAAGAGGCGCTGGGCGTTCAAGACTCACCCCAATGACGACGTGATCAGCGAAGGCATCGTCGCCGCCATGACCAAGCGTGGCGTCAAGACCGTCGGCTTCATCGGTCGCAACGATCCCTATGGCGAGAACTGGTACAAGACCTTCGCCCCGATGGCGGAGAAGGCTGGCATCAAGATCGTCGCCAACGAGCGCTACAACCAGCAGGACACCAGCGTAGTCGCACAGGCGCTCAAGCTGATCGCCGCCAAGCCCGATGCCATGTTCGTCGCCGGCGTTGCCGCTGACGCTGCTCTGCCGCATACGCAACTGGTCGACTCCGGCTACAAGGGCCCCATCTTCCAGACTCATGGCGCGGCCTCGGGTGCGTTCATCAAGATCGGCGGCAAAAAGGTCGAGGGAGCGCTGATAGTCGGCCCCCTGCTGGCCGTGCCCAGCGAAATACCGGACAGCTTCGCCACCAAGAAGGTTACCCTCGAAATGGTCACGGCCTACGAGAAGCAGTTCGGTTCCAGCCCGCCCATCTTTGCCGCCGGCACCTATGACGCAGGCCTGCTGCTGGTGCGCGCCATTCCGGAGGCCGCCAAGAAGGCCAAGCCGGGCACCGCGGAATTCCGCATGGCGCTGCGCGACGCACTGGAGGGCACCAAGGAACTGCTGGCCTCACAAGGCGTAATCACCATGACGGCAGCAGATCACTCCGGCTTCGACCACCGCGGTCGCGTGCTGATGACCGTCAAGGATGGCAAGTTCTCGCTGGTGAAGGACTGAGCAGAGTCCGCGCAGGCCGCAACTCGATGTTCCGCTATCGAGCCCGGTCTGCGCGGTCCTCGCCTCGGCCAGCCTGCCGCTGCACTGACAGCCCGTCATGACTCCCTCCTACAGTATTTCGACACTGCATCGAACCTGGTGGTGCACCACCACGCACAGTTCCCGACCATCCCGCCATTGCCCGGGACGTTAAGCGCTGCGATCCGGCGAGGATCGCGCATGTGACGGATGGCACGCGGAATGTTTCACAAGCGCGTGCGAACCAGCACAGAGGGAAAAGCAGATGAATCTTGCAAACGTTTCACTCGAAGACAAGTACCGGCTCGAGCGCGGTCGCGTCTTCCTCACCGGCGTCCAGGCGCTGGCGCGCCTGCCCATGCTGCAACAGGCAATGGATCGCAGCGCCGGCCTGCACACCGCCGGCTACATCTCCGGCTACCGCGGCTCGCCGCTGGGCGGGCTGGATACGGCGCTGCACGCTGCCGCGCCCTTCCTCAAGGCGGCGGACATCACTTTCCAGCCGGGGGTCAACGAGGACCTCGCCGCAACTGCCATATGGGGCACGCAGCAACTGCATTTCTTTCCGCAGCCCAAGTTCGACGGCATATTCTCGATGTGGTACGGCAAGGGACCCGGTGTCGATCGCTGCGGCGATGTGTTCAAGCATGCCAACCTCGCCGGCACGGCCAGGCATGGCGGCGTGCTGGTGATCGCCGGCGACGACCCTTCCGCGCGCTCTTCGGCCGTCGCACACCAGAGCGAACACATGTTTTCGGCCTGCGGCATCCCGGTGCTGGCTCCTGCCGACCTGCAGGAATATCTCGACTTCGGCCTGCACGGCTGGGCCATGTCGCGCTATTCAGGTTGCTGGGTGGCCATGAAGGTCACCTCCGACACCGCCGAGAGTTCGGCCATCGTTGAAGTAGACCCCGGGCGGTTGAAGATCGTGATTCCCTACGACTTCCACTTGCCCCCGGACGGCGTGCATATCCGCTGGCCCGATCCGCCGCTGGCGCAGGAACACCGCTTGATGGAGTTCAAGGTCTACGCCGCGATCGCCTATGCCCGAGCCAACCGGCTGAACCGGATCATTTTCGACAGTCCGCGCCCGCGCCTGGGCATCATCGCCTGCGGCCGAGCGTATCTCGACGTGCGTCAGGCGCTCGACGATCTTGGCATCGACCAGGCTTACGCCGCCGACATAGGCCTGCGCCTGTTCAAGGTGGGTATGCCCTGGCCGCTGGAAGCCGATTCGGTGCGTCATTTCGCCGAAGGCCTGGAGGAAATCCTGGTGGTCGAGGAGAAGCGCCAGATCATCGAATACCAGCTGAAGGAAATGCTCTACAACTGGCGCGAGGACGTGCGCCCGCGCGTGGTCGGAAAATTTGACGAAACCGGCGAATGGCCCGTGCCGCTGCATCGCTGGCTGTTGCCGCCTACCGCCGAACTGACGCCGGCGATCGTCGCCCGCGCCATCGCCGCGCGCATCGGTCGATTCCATACTGCCGAGCGCATCACGGCCCATCTCGCCTTCCTTGACGAGCAGACAAGAGCCTTGTCCAGGCCCAGAGTGGCGCTGGTGCGTACACCCTATTTCTGTCCCGGCTGCCCACACAATCAATCGACCAAGGTGCCCGAAGGCAGTTGCGCACTGGGCGGCGTCGGCTGCCATCTGATGGCCGTATCGATGGGCCGCAACACGGTCACCATTGCCCAGATGGGCGGCGAAGGCGCCACCTGGCTGGGCGTTTCAGGACACAGCGGGACGCAGCACATCTTCGCCAACCTGGGCGACGGCACCTACTTCCATTCCGGCCTGCTGGCGATCCGCGCCGCGGTTGCGGGAAAGATAAACATCACTTACAAACTATTGTTTAACGATGCCGTCGCCATGACCGGCGGCCAGCCGCTGGACGGCACGCTGACGGTGCCGCAGCTCACGCGCCAACTGGCGGCGGAAGATGTAAAGCGCATCGTCGTGATGTCCGACGAGCCGGAGAAGTATGCAAGCGTCACCGACTTTGCACCCGGAATCCTTATCCGCCACCGCGACGAGCTTGACGCCACGCAACGCGAACTGCGCGAAACCCCTGGCGTCACCGCCCTGATCTATGACCAGACCTGTGCCGCGGAAAAGCGCCGGCGCCGAAAACGCGGCCTGTTCCCGGATCCGGCCGTACGCGTCTTCATCAACGAAATGGTCTGCGAAGGCTGCGGCGATTGCAGCATCAAATCCAACTGCCTTGCGGTGATTCCGGTCGAGACCGAATTTGGCCGCAAGCGCGCCATTGATCAGTCTTCCTGCAACAAGGACTATTCCTGCGTCGACGGCTTCTGCCCGAGCATCGTTACCGTACACGGCGGCACAATGCGCCGCGGCCGGGCACTCGAGTCCGGTGCGGCAGAGTTCGCCGGTCTGCCGGAACCCGCGCCGACCAAGCTGAGCGAACCCTATGGCATCCTCGTCGCGGGCGTCGGCGGCACCGGCGTGGTGACCATCGGCGCCCTGCTCGGCATGGCCGCACATCTCGAAGGCAAAGGCGTCACCGTGCTCGATATGACCGGCCTGGCGCAGAAAGGCGGCGCCGTGATGTCGCATGTGCGAATCGCCGATCAGCAGAGCCAGTTGCACTCGACGCGGATCGCCACGGGTCAGGCCATGCTCCTGCTCGGCTGCGATATTGTCGTTGCCGTCAGCGATGACACCCTCTCCAAGACCTCTGCCAGCCTGACACAGGCCATCGTGAACACCGGGCAGGCGATTACCGGTGATTTCATACGCAATCCGGATCATGCCTTCCCGGTCGGCGCCATGGAACAGGCGATAGTCAACGCCGTCGGCACCGATGCCGCAACCTTCATCGATGCCAGCCGACTCGCCGCGCGCCTGATGGGAAATTCGATTGTCACCAACATCTTCATGCTTGGCTACGCTTTCCAGCGCGGCTTGATACCGCTGTCATCGGCCGCCCTGCTGCGCGCGATTGAGCTGAACGGTGCCACGGTCGAGGAGAATCGTCGCGCCTTCTCCTGGGGCCGACGCACGGCCATCGATCCGCGTGGTGTCGAAGCGTTGGTCGCCGCGGGAGAAAACAGCGCGCCGTCACGCAAGCTGTCCGTCAATCTCGACGA
>JAPLQZ010000043.1 GCA_026399415.1 Rhodocyclales bacterium
CATCACGACACTGTTCGCCTACATCGTGGCACGCCGCCAGTGGGGCTGGCGGCGACGGCTGGCGCTGCCGGTGTTCGGTGCGCTGCTGGCCCTCGACCTGACTTTTCTCGCCGCCAACTCAACCAAGATTCTGGATGGCGGCTGGTTCCCGCTGGTCTTCGGCGGCATGGTCTATCTGCTGCTGACCACATGGAAAGCCGGGCGCGAATTGCTCGACGAACGCCTCGACACGCAGGCGCTGTTGCTCAAGAACTTCATCACCGGCATCGAGACCCCGGATACGATCACCGTGCCGGGCACGGCGGTGTTCCTGACGCCCTACCCGGAGCATGTGCCCCATGCCATGCTGCACAACCTCAAGCACAACAAGGTGCTTCACGAACAAGTGGTGCTGGCGACCGTGACGGTGGAATCCGTGCCCCGCGTGCCGAACGCGCAGCGGGTGGCCGTGGTGCGCCTGAATCAGCGCTTCTACCACGTCGGCATTCATTTCGGTTTCATGGACACACCCGACGTGCCGACGGCTCTGGAGTGGTGCGCCGAACAGGGGCTGGACATGGAGCCGATGACGACTTCCTACTTCCTTGGCCGTGAAACGGTGATACCCCGTGTCGGTGCCGCCATGCCCTACTGGCGCGAGGCCCTGTTCGCAACGCTGTGCCGCAATGCCGGCACGGCCGCGGATTACTTTGGTCTGCCGCCGAATCAGGTGGTGGAACTGGGGACGCGGGTAACGCTGTAACTCGGCCGCGTGGGGATGCGCTATCGCCGTCCCGCTAGGGCCAGCGCGGTGCGTCCCTTCGGGAACTTTTGCCGTTATCATCCGGACTTCACAAATAGAAGCCGCGGTCATGCAAGGTCAGCTTTTCAGCCAGGATTTTCTTCATCGGGGCATTCGCGAGACGCCGCCGTATGAGGAATTGAGCAACGCGCAATTCGACGCCTTTCGCGCTGCGCTGAGGGCCATCTACGCGCCGTTGAACACCGAATCCACCATCAACGAAGCGCAGACCGAGCAGTTGGTGATCGAGAAGGTGCTGGTCGAATTGGGTTGGGGCGAAGACTACCTGCCGCAAGTAAACCTTTCGGGTAAGCGCCGCGAAGATGTCCCCGATGTCCTGCTGTTTCCCGATGCGCCCGCCAAGGCGGCGGCGCGAGCCGAAACGCGGGACGACAAGCGCTACCGGCATGGCCTTGCCATCCTCGAAGCCAAGCGCTGGCTGCGTCCGCTGGATCGCGGCGATGCCGCCGAGCCTCAAGACCCCGGCGCGCCATCGTCGCAGATGTTGCGTTACCTGTCGCGCGTCGACGTGGTAGCCGACCGTGCGGTGAAATGGGGCGTGCTGACCAACGGCGCGGTTTGGCGGCTCTACTGGCAGGATGCCCGTTCGCGCGCCGAGGAATTTTTCGAGATCGATGTCGCTGCCGCGCTGGGCGTGCCCGGCGTGCAAATGGAATTCGACGCGCCGCAACCTGAACACGCCCTGCGCCTGTTCTTTCTGATGTTTCATCGCGCTGCCTTCCTGTCGCAAACCTGGGACGCGGCCGGGCGCAGCTTCCACGCCTACGCCCGCAACGAGGCGCGGGTGTACGAGGAAAAGGTGGCGCAGGATTTGGGCGCACGGGTGTTCTCCGACATCTTTCCTGCGCTGGCGCAGGCGCTGGCGCGGGGCGATCTTCAGGCCCGATGGCACACTTACGGCGTCGGCAAGGCCGCGCGCAAACGCTACAACCGGGCTTATCTTGAAGAGGTGCGCGAAGCGGCGCTGATCCTGCTGTACCGCTTGCTGTTCCTGTTCTACGCCGAGGATCGCGGCTTGCTGCCGGTGAAGGACGAACGCTATCACCGCTACAGCGCGCGCCGCCTGCGCGAGCAAGTGCGCGACGACATTGAAGCCCGCCGGCCGCTTGCCAACAAGCTGGCGACGCTTTACCTCGATCTTCAAGCGGTATTTTCGATCATCGACGAAGGCGAGGATGCGGTAGGCATTCCAGCCTACAACGGCGGTTTGTTCGACCGCGCCCGTTCGCCGATTCTGGTGCGCTCGCGCGTGCCCGATGCCGTCATGGCGCCGATCATCGACGCGCTGTCGCGCCGTACCGAGGATTTGCTGCGCGGGGCGGCATTTACGAGCGACTGCTCGAATACACGCTGGAGCATGAAGTCGCGCCGAAGGATACTTTCGAGAACACGCCCGAAATCGACCGCATCGTTGCCCGTCCCGCCAGCTTCGCGCGCAAGGTGTCGGGCAGCTATTACACCCACGACGATCTGGTGCGCCTGATCCTGCGCGAATCGGTGGGCCTGTTGACGAAGGAGCGCATCGAGGCCTTTGCCGCACGCATCGAGCGGTGGAAGAAGAAGACCGCGCTCAACCCCGGCGACTGGGATGCCCTGGATAAGCTCGACCCGGCCAGCGCCATTCTCGAACTCAAGATTTGCGACCCGGCGATGGGTAGCGGCCACTTCCTGGTGGCGCTGGTGGACGATCTGGCCGACCGCGTGCTGGAAGCGATCAATACCGCCGAGCATGTGGTCAGCGAGCAGCCTTGGGCCGCGCATCTCGTCGAGCAGGGCCGCCCCTGGCAAAGTCCGCTGGTGGCGCGTATCGCCCATATTCGCCGCACCATCAAGGGTGCGGCGAGCGAGCACGGCTGGGCCGTGACCGACGCCCAACTCGACGACCGCCACGTCGTGCGGCGCATGATTCTCAAGAAAAGCGTCTTCGGCGTTGACAAGAACCCGATGGCCGTCGAACTGGCGAAGACGGCGCTCTGGCTGCATACCTTCACCGTCGGCGCGCCCTTGTCCTTCCTCGATCACCACCTCAAGTGCGGCGATTCGCTGCATGGCGAGCGACTGCCCGACGTGGCGCGCGGTATCGAAGCGCTGGGCATGCTGTTCCAGCGCGGCGAACTGACGCGGCTCGAAATCGCGGCCAAGAGCCTGGCGCGGGTCGCCGACCTCACTGACGTGGATATCGCCGAGGCGAAGCTGTCGAAACAGCTTGCCGATGAAGCGGAGCAACAGGTCGCGCCGATCCATGCGCTGCTGGATTTCTGGCGCGCATTGCGCTGGAAGCTTCCGGGCTGGCCGGTGAATACCGCGAAAAAGCTGGAAAAGCTGGGCGACGAGGAAACAGCCATCGCACTCGGCGAGATCTTTTCACCCGACCGCAACCTGCTTGCACTATTAACGGTCAAGTCCGAGCAACAGGAAGAATACGTCGTCAGGGATCCGGCCAAAGTCGCGCCGGCCACGCCGGGCGAAAAGCTCATGGCGGAGTTGCGGGAGATTGCGACGCGCGAATGCTTTCTGCACTGGTGGACCGCTTTCCCGACCGTGTTTGATACGGCAGGGCACGGCGGCTTCGACGTGGTGCTGGGCAACCCGCCCTGGGATCGCATCAAGTTGCAGGAAGTCGAATGGTTCGCCGAACGCGACCGCGCCATCGCGGCGCAGCCGCGCGCGGCCGATCGCAAGCGCATGATCGAGGCGCTGGAAAAGAAGAAATACGGCCCCGCGCCCTTGTGGCTGGAATATGCCGCGGCCTGCGAGCGCGCCGAAGCCAATGCCCGCGTGCTGGGCAAGAGCGGCGACTACCCGTTGCTCGGCGGCGGCGACGTGAATCTTTACAGCTTGTTCGTCGAGCGGGCGCAGGCACTGACGGCGGCGAATGGCGTGGTAGCTCTGCTGACACCATCGGGCATCGCCGCCGACAAGGGCGCGGCGGAGTTCTTTCGCGGCATTTCGGTGACGGGACGTTTGGGAGCCTTGTTTGATTTCGAGAACAAGGGGATTTTCTTTCCGGACGTTCACGACAATTTCAAGTTCGTCGCACTTGTATTTGGAGGGGAGCAGAGGAGTTTCCCTATCGCCCGGTGCGCGTTCTATTTGCACGGCGTCGATGAACTGGACGATCCAAAGCGCGAACTGAAGTTTTCCGCCGAGGACTTCAAGCGGGTGAATCCCAACACCGGTTCTGCGCCAATCTTTCGCAATCAGCGCGATGCGGATATCACTCTGCGCGTTTACCGCGAGCATCCCGTGTTGGTGGATCGCAGTGACGGCGAAGAGCGCCGAGCGTGGCCGGTGAAGTACGTGACTATGTTCCACATGACCAGCGACTCGAAGCTATTCCTGACGAGGGCCGAAGTGGAGCAGAAGGGCGTCCAGGCGGCGCCGCTGTTGGTCGGCAAAATGCTTTGGCATTACGATCACCGAGCGGCGGGCGTTTCAGTCAATCCGAATAGCGTGCATGTGGCGGCGAACTCTCTGCCGACAACGGCGGCGCAACATGCCGACCCTGGCTTTGTGCCTGAGCCGCAGTATTGGGTCGATACCGCTGCCCATGGCGACAAAATGGCATGGGCGTTGGGATTCCGCGATATCACCAATCCGACCAACAGTCGTACAGCCATTGCTGCAATCGTTCCTCACCGATTAGCGGGTAACACCTTGCCGATGCTGATTCCGGCCGCGGATGAAACCGCTTCAACATCCGCTGCCTGGATGTCATTGCTTGTTGCGAACTTCAACAGCGTGGTTTTCGACTACATCACACGTCAAAAGGCGAAGTGGACGCATCTCAACTGGTTCATCCTCGAACAACTTCCCGTCATCGCGCCCGAGCGTTTCGAGGAACGCATCGGCAAACACAAGATCGCCGATTTCATCCGCGATCAGGTGCTGCATCTTTCCTACACCGCTCACGATCTTGCGCCCTTTGCCCGCGATCTGGGCTATGAGGGACCGCCCTTTGTCTGGGACGACGGGGATCGTCGCGCCCGCATGGTGATCCTCGACGCTTTGTTCATGCACTTGTATGGATTGTCGGAAGACGACGCGGCCTGGATACTCGACAGCTTCCCCATCGTCCGCGCCCAGGACGAAGCCGCTTTCGGTGACTATCGGACCAAGACGCGGATACTCGCCGCCCTGCGAGCCATCAACGAAGGCCGGTTGGTCGGCCCCTAAGAGTCGGCGCTGGCGGGACGGCGAATTTTTGTGCATGCCTGGTGGCTGCTGGGCTACGGCTTTCCGGTGCCGGTCCGCTACCTCGTCAACAGACCTTTCTCGTTTCGATAGACGCGTTTGTTGATGACCTCAACGCGGCGCAGCGCCTATTTCGCGGATTTCATGCGATTCAGCCGATTACGGGCGATTTCCGAAAAGCGCCCGTTCGGGTATTGACGTAGATAAGCCTCGAAATCGCTCGCATCGGGACTGTCTTTCACCGATTGCCAGAACAGAAGCTCCGCTTCCGAATCCGCGCCGGCGGTCGGCGCGGACTTCGGCGGCGAACCGGCGCTGGCGCTGACGAAAAAGAAATCGCCGGTCAGGGACGATGCCTCCCATGGAATCTGGGTATCGCCGGTCATGCGCGAAACCTCGCTGCGCACGCGTTTGAATACCGACTCCACCGGCAGCCCCGGCTCCGCCAGGACTTTCAGCAGGGCAGTCGTGTAGGTGGAGTTTGCGCCATCGCCATCCTGCGCCACCTTGCCGGGTGCCGTGGCATAGGCGATCAGGGTGCCCTTGGGCGCTTCCATTTGCGCCAGGCCTCCGCCCAAGCTGCGGAAGCGCCGTTCGAAGGGATTGTTGCGGCAGGCATCGAGGATCACCAGATTGAGCGGACTGGCGGAAAGCTGGTCGAGTACGGCATCGACGTCGACAGCCTCGGCGCGCACCGAGTTTTCCGAGCTGATCTGGGCGTCCACCGGAATCAGGTAGTTCTTGCCCTTGACCTGGATGCCGTGCCCGGCGAAGAAGAACATGCCGACATCGTGTCCGGCCAATCGTTCGCCGAAGCGCGCGACCAGGCGGGTCATCTCGCGCTGGCCGAGATTCTCCCCGCTCATGACTTCGAAGCCCAGCGCGCGCAGCTTGGTCGAAAGCGCCCGCGCATCGCTGACCGGATTCTTCAGCGGCGCTTCGCGGTAGCTGCCGTTGCCGATCACCAGCGCGAGGCGTTTGCCCGCGCCGCCGGGTGCTATTGCAGGGGCCAGTGCAGGAGCAATCGCAGGGACAACTGCAGAGGTCGTCGGCGTGGCCGGCATCGCGACCGGTGACGGCGATACTGTTGCCGCCTTCTCTGCGGCGGCTGGCGCCTCGATCATGCTCGGCATCTGGCGCGGCGCCCGCAGGTGGACGACATCCAGTTTCCGGCGTTCGACCTCGGCGCGAACCGACGCCAGTTCCCGCTCGTAGTCGTCGATGTCGGTGAAGAATTCGAACTCGCCGCGGTGTCCGAGCTGGTCGGTGCCATAGCCCTTGCCGGCGGACAGGGAAACTGCCCAGGACTCGGTCTTGATGACCCGGGCGTCGTCGCACCGGATTTCTCCGCGCGCCTTGCCCAGCGCATAGTCCCTGAAGGTTCCTCTGCAGGCCGTACCGAGCTTGACGAAACGAATTTCGGCTGAGCCTTCGCCACCCAGGGGAGCGGCACTTCCGCTTCCGGTCATGTAATCCGACCAGTCGTCGGTGTGCCCGACGATATAGATCTTGACGCAGCCTCCCAGCAGCATGGCCGCGAGGCAGATGATCCATTTATTCCAGCGGCTGCACCGCTGTGACGGGGTAAGGATGCTCATTTCCGTGCTTGCCTTTGACTAGAACCGGTGGCTGGAAGAAGGTCGACCTCAGGCTCAAGCGTGCAGCCTGATCGGAATCCGCTGCGGGCCGAAGGGTTTGCCGAACACGCCAAAGCGACCGGCGATGGCCGTTCCGCAGTGCTGGCAATGGCCCTGCGCATCCAGTGCATAGCCAAGGATGCGATACCAGTCGCGTTCGATCACCGGTTTGCCGCAACCGGGGCAGTAAGTGGCATCGCCGGCCTTGTCATGCACGTTGCCGGTATAGACGTAGTGCAGGCCGGCCTCCAGGGCGATGCGGCGGGCGCGGGTCAGGGTCGCGAGCGGAGTGGCCGGGATCGTGTCGAGTTTCCAGTCGGGGTGGAAGGCGCTGAAGTGCAGCGGCACATCGGGGCCGAGTTCTTTCGCCACCCAGGCCGACAGCGCTTTCAGTTCTTCGTCCGCGTCGTTCTTGCCGGGAATCAGCAACGTCGTAATCTCCAGCCAGCATTCCGTTTCGTGATGGATCATCGCCAGGATGTCGAGCACCGGCTGCAGATGCCCGCCGCAGAGATTCACGTAGAAGTCGTCGGTGAAGGCTTTCAGGTCGACGTTGGCGGCGTCCATCTTCGAGTAGAACTCGCGCGCCGGTGCCAGGTGCATGTAGCCAGCGGTGACGGCGACGGTCTTGACACCTAGCGCATGGCAGGCATCGGCCGTGTCCATGGCGTACTCGGCGAAGATCACCGGGTCGTTGTAGGTGAAGGCCACGCTTTTTGCTCCGTGCGTTTGCGCCGCACGGGCAATCGCCTGCGGCGTGGCGTCGTCCATCAGGCGGTCCATGCCGCGCGATTTCGAGATGTCCCAGTTCTGGCAGAACTTGCAGGCCAGGTTGCAGCCGGCGGTGCCGAAGGACAGTACGCTGGAGCCGGGATAGAAGTTGTTGAGCGGCTTCTTCTCGATGGGATCGATGCAGAAGCCCGAACTGCGACCGTAGGTGGTGAGCAGCATCTCGCCATCCTGCATGGCGCGCACGAAGCAGGCCGCGCGCTGCCCCTCGTGCACGCGGCAATTGCGCGGACAGAGGTCGCACTGGATGCGGCCATCGTCCAGGCGATGCCACCAGCGTGCCGGCACCCCGGCTATGGGCTCGGCGCTTCTTTCCATTTCTGTACCTCGTAGCGTTGCAGCTGCACCTCGGCGGACCACCAGTCGGCCGGCAGGCCGGCCTTCTGCTTGAGGTGGGCCATGAATTGGCGCGGGTCCGGCAACTGTTCCCAGACTTGCGGCAGGAAGGTGCTCCGGCGCTGGCCAGCGATCAGGATGATGCCATCTACATTGGGCCGCAACTGGCGCAGGGCGTCCGCCTCGCTGCTGAATGTCATTGGCTGCGGCGCGGTGAGCAGCGAGACCTCGACGCGGGTGCGGGAGAATTCTTCGAGCGTCAGGGGCGGGAAGCGCGGGTCGCTGAAGGCGGCGGCGACCGCATTGGCGCGCACATCCTGATCCAGCGGGCGATGGGCTTGCAGCGAACCGATACACCCCCGCAGCGCTCCGTCCTGCGTCAGCGTCACAAAAGTGGCGCCGGGCAGTGCCAGTGCCGGATGGGCGGCCTCGGCCTGCGTCGGCTGCTTGAGTTCGGCCGCGATGGCATTGCGGGCTCGGATCAGCAGCGCCGGGCCGGGATCGGCGGCTACTGCGTCGGGTTCATAGAGGGCGAAGGAGGCGTAGCCGACCACACGCGACTTGTCGCCGGCCGTATCGCCCGAATTGCATTGCGCCAGGCGTTCGATGCGCAGTCCGCGCCGCCGCGCCACGGCGAGCAGGCCGTTGATCGGCAGCGCCCCGCAGGCCTGATCGAAACTGGTGAGTTGCTCCAGGGCGAGGATGTGCTGCGCCGTGGCGTTATCGATGGTCTGCGCTTCGCGGTAGGTGTGAAAGTGCGAGAGGTCGGAGCTGATCACGATCAGGGTTTCCGGTCCGCCCCACAGGCGTTCCAGTACCTGGGCGACTTCGGCGGCGCCGGTCTGGCCGACCGCCAGCGGCACCAGTGCAAACTGGCCCAGCACGGTTTGCAGGAAGGGCAGTTGCACTTCCAGCGAGTGTTCCTGCGCGTGGGCGGCGTCGCTGGCGACCACCTGCGGCAGGTCGGCGAGTGCATCGAGCGCGACGCGGTCCAGAGGAATGCTGCCCAGCGGAGTGGCAAAAGCCTGCGCCGTGGGTGCTGCCAGTCCGCGCACGGAAACCCGATGGCACGGCCCGAGCAGCACCACGCGCCGGATGCGACCGGCGAGCGGGGCGAGTTGGGCGTAGGCCTTGCCGGCGGTGCCGCCGGAATAGATGTATCCGGCATGCGGCACGATGAGCGCCTTGAGCAGGCCGGCTGCGGCGTGCTCAGGAGTCGGCGCTGGTGGTACGGCGAGACAGGTCGTTAGTTCATCCTGCAGGGTGGCGGCATCACCGGGATAGAAACTGCCGGCAACGGCCGGGGGACGGATTGCGTTGGCAGGGCTCATGGTCATTTCACATCATGTCATCAGTAGCAGGCCGCCGACGAGGCCGGCGGCAATGGCGGCGAGTCCCGGCAGGGTGCGGCGCGCCAGCGCCGCGCCGCCGACCACCACCACCAGCCCGGTCTTGAAGGCGAGGTTGGAAAGCGTTGCCAGGGTTATCGCGGTAATGGTCTGCGCGGCCGTCAGCTTTTCCATGCTGAACATGCGCAGCGAAGACAGCGTGATCGCGTCGACGTCGGTCAGGCCCGAGGCCAGCGCCAGCAGGTAAATGCCGCGGTTGCCGGCAACATCCTGCAGCCAGGCGGATAGCACCAGGATCAGCGCGTAGAGTCCGCCGAAGGTAAGCGCCGTCTTGATCTCGGTCGGGTTGGTGACATTCGGCATGGGCAGCGTGTCACTGCCTTCAAGCTGGCGCCAGCCCCAGAGGGTTGCGGCAACGCCCAGTGCGACGCCGCAGCCGAGCACGCCGAACAATTGATCGACAATGCCGGGCGCGACGGCGAAGGAAACCAGTCCGAGGCGCACCATGACGACAATATTGGCGAGCAGGATCACCACCATGGCGGTGCGCCCGAGATCGACATTGGCGCGGGCATGACGAGCGAAGATCATGGTGGTGGCGGTGGACGAAACCATGCCACCGAATAGTCCGATCAGCGCCGCACCGTGTTGCGCCCCGGTGAGGCGCAGGGCGGCGTAGCCCGCCAGCGAGACGCCCGAAATCAGCACCACCATCCACCAGATGTTGTGCGGGTTCAGGGCCTGGTAGGGACCGAAATCCCTGTCCGGCAAAATCGGCAGGATCACCAGCGCCAGCACGCCGAACTGCAGGATCGACAACAGGTCGATATGCGTCAGGCTTTTCGAGATGCCATGCAACTGGGCCTTGAAGTACAGCAGCACCGTGGTGGCGATGGCCAGCATGACGGCGGTCGAGGTGTAGCCGAACCAGACCGCCGCACCCAGCGCGTAGCAGACCATCAGCGCGACTACCGAGGTTGTTCCGGGATCACCCGTGTCGAGCGGATCGGAGACATGCGCGGCGATCATCATGGCGGCGATGGCGAGCATGCCGGCGGCGAGTATCCAGCCGCTGTCGGTGGTTTGCGTCAGCAGGGCGCACAGACAACCCAGCAACCCGACCAGGGCAAAGGTGCGCAAGCCGGCCTTGAGGTCGGACTGGCGCTCACGCTCAAGACCGATCAGCAGGCCAATGCCGATGCTAATGGCAAAGGCTTGAATGACTTCGTATCCGGCTTCTGCGGCGAACATCTTCTGTCTCCCGCGAATTCCTGTAATGCGATTGTATAGAATTGCACGATGACTAAAAGCTCTTATCACGCACTGGTTCCAGCCGCGGGCTCGGGGTCGCGCATGGGCGCTGTCTCGGGTCGCGATGTGCCAAAACAATACCTGCCGCTGGCGGGCCAACCCATGATCCGGCACGCACTGGCGACATTGTGCGCCACCCCGGCGATTGCGCATGTTTTTGTGGTGCTGGCGCCGGACGACGCGCATTGGCCCGCGGCCAGGATGGCTGCGCTCGGCCCGAAATTGCACGTTCTGCGCTGCGGTGGAGATACCCGCGCGAACAGCGTCGCCAACGGCTTGCGGGCGATGGCCGCCGAACTCGGCGACCAGGTTGAAATTGGCAACGACTGGGTGCTGGTGCACGATGCGGCGCGGCCCTGCCTCACGGTCGCCATGGTCGAAAATTTGATCGCCGAGGTGGGTGAGGACGATGCCGGCGGCCTGCTGGCGGTGCCGGTCGCCGATACCCTGAAGCGCGCCGACGAAGACGGCCGCGTTCGCCAGACCGTGTCACGTGATGGCTTGTGGCAGGCGCAGACGCCGCAGATGTTCCGCCACCGAACGCTGCTCGCTGCGCTCGATCTTGCGCCGCAAGTCACCGACGAAGCCGGCGCCATCGAGGCGCTGGGGCTCTCGCCGCGCCTGGTGGCGGCGGATGTCAGCAACCTCAAGGTCACCTATCCGCTGGATCTGCAGCTTGCAGCTTGGATACTCGAAAACAGGAAAACAACATGAACACTCTATTCCGCGTTGGCCAGGGCTATGACGTGCACGCGCTGACGCCGGGGCGCAAGCTGATTCTTGGCGGCGTGCATATTCCTCATCATCAGGGCCTGCTCGGACATTCGGATGCCGATGCGCTGCTGCACGCGATTACCGATGCGATTCTCGGCGCAGCGGGGCTGGGCGACATTGGCGGCATGTTTCCCGACACCGGCTCGCAGTGGGAGGGCGCCGACAGTCGCGCCCTGCTGCGCGGCGCGATGGATGCGGTGCGCGCGGCCGGCTGGCAGGTAGGCAACATCGACGCCACCATCATCGCCCAGGCACCGCGCATCGCACCCCATGTCGCGGCGATGTGCGCCAACATCGCGGCCGACCTGGGCATTGCAACCGGGGCCGTCAACGTCAAGGGCAAGACCAACGAATGCCTGGGCTTCGAGGGCCGTGGCGAAGGTATCGCAGCGCATGCGGTGGCGCTGTTGGTGCGCGTGGCGTAAGGCCGCATGGGCGAGGCGCGCTCGCGCCGGGTGTTCTATGCACTTTGGCCGGATCACGAGGCGGTCGGGCATTTGTCGGCACTCGGCCGCAATCTCGCCGGCAGCGGAAGCCGGCTGCTGCGCCCGGCGTCGCTGCATCTGACGCTGGCGTTTGTCGGGTCGGTGACGCCGACCCAGGTCGAGCAGCTTGGCGGGCTTGCCGCCGGAGTGTGCGCCGAGGCTTTTGACCTGAGCATCGACCGGCTGGGCTTCTGGCCGCAGCGCGGCATCTTGTGGGCAGGCTGCAGTCAGCCGCCGG
>JAPLQZ010000071.1 GCA_026399415.1 Rhodocyclales bacterium
GCGACTTCCTGTCCGAACATGAGGGGTGTATTGGCGATCGGAATGCCAAACTCCCTTGCCGCTGCAAAGTCAACGTTATCGACGCCGATACCCCATTTGACGGCGGCCTTGAGCCGGCCCTTCTTGCCGGCTTCGAAGACGCTGCGTGTGGCCGGGTCGTCGCCGATGATCCAGCCATCAAAGTCTGGCAGAAGTTCGACAAGTTCGGCTTCACTCAAGGTCTGGACTACCTGCGGACAGACAAGATCGATACCCTTTGCCGCGAACAGGGGTATGAATGTTTCCTTCATGCCCAGCATGGGAGGGCAGGAGAGCAGGACGCGCAAGATGTCAGATCCTCTTCGGTTCAGCAATGTATCGCGCGACGTTCAGTGCGAAGTCCCAGTCCTCCTGATCATCGATGTCAATCGATTCAAATCGAGGGCTTTCGTACATTATCGGTTTTCGCCCTATCCGGGCATTGGTGGCGGCAAAACTCTCGGGAGTAAATAGGTAGAGATTTGAATTTTCCTCAAACCAGGGCTCCAGATCCTGCGTCCGGATCAGGTTATTCATGTCGTGATTTACGGCACTTCCGTCAGCGCGGTACAAGCGCGTTTGCACTTTATCGACCGTAAACAAAGAGTCGGCGCTGGCGCTACGGTGCGCCTGGCCAAATTGGGCAAGGGCAGCTCGAATCGTTTTTGCGCTCAGCAAGGGGTTGGTTGTGTGCGTCATCAGGTAAGCGTCCGCCTTGACGCAGGCGACGTCGTCCGCCAATACCTTGTTCATGCTTATAAAGTCGCCACAAATCTCCGGCTTTCGGTCGCGGATCATGACCCGGCCAGTCTCTACAAGACCGTTTTCGGCCAGGATGTGCCGCGCGTCCGTGTTGATGACGACCAGGGAAATTTCGGGGATTTCAAGCAAGGTGTCGAGAACCCACCGAAAAAGCGGCTTGTCCAGGAACTCGCGAAAGTTCTTTCCCTTGACGCGCTCGCTGTTGGCCTTCATTGGCAGCAATGCCACGATATTGTCGAACGCCTTGCTCATGCGTGTATCTGCCATAGCGGTGGTGGTGATGCTTTCCAAGGTCGATCAGCGCGGATAGAAATAACGTTCCTTGCGCTCGCGAGACAACTTTCGATGATAGTGGTTTCCACGATATGAGCCCCAATACTGGGCAATTCGATACATGATGATTTCGGGCACGAGTTTCCAGAATTTTCCGGACTTGGTTGCAGCAAGAAGATCAAGAAAAACGGAACTGGCCGTGTAGCGAAGAAAATCAATAATCGTCAAGTGTAGCTCAGGCATGATGTACTGCAGGGCGATAGCTTCGCGTTCGAACCGGTTCCGGATGTGAGTCCAGGTTTCATCGTGCAGGTGGTAGACCCCGGCGCTGGCAACATACCCGATCAACAAGCCCTCTGCAGCCAGATGCTTCGTCGCATGGCCGAGTTTGCATTATTGCAGAAGAAGCCTTCCTGTGGCAGGCGACTTATGTCAGGATAATATTTGTCAAAGATGCGGCATTCACTGAAATGACTGGATTCATCGCCAACCTGACGGCCGTAGACAAGTGCTAATTTGTCGTCGATCAATGGGGTTACAAGGTTGTTCAGCCAATTCTCGTTGATTGGGATGCAGTGACCGCTTACCATGACCAATACGTCTCCAGAGGCGCATTGACATCCAAGGTTGAGCGAGCGGCCAAAAGAAAAATCTTCTCTCCGGATATGCTCGATGCGGCATTCAAAGCCTTGGGCAATACTCAGTGTTCGATCTGTTGAGCCAGAGTCCACGACGATGACTTCAGTTGCGAAATCAGGCGCGTTCTGTGATCGAATTCCTTCGAGAAGTGCCGCAAGATGGCGCGCCTCGTTGTAGGTACGAATGATGATGCTGACTTTCATCGGACACCAGATCAGATGCGGGCAGGATTCATCAGCACCCTGAAGGACGGCTTGATATTGCGTGAAACCACCTCAATTTCCTCAGCATAGACGCTGTTGGGCAAGAACATGTCCCAATGCATGGGAACCAGCGACCTCACACCGAGATCGCCGGCAAACTGAAAAGCTTCCCGGATAGACATATTGCCGATGATTCCCTGCTCATCGCGATAGTGGTTTCTTTCATTGACAGGGAGAAAAGCGACATCGATCGGCGTGTAAGCCTTTACGGATTCGATAATCGTCGCGTTGAGTGACGTATCGCCGGAATGGTAGATACGTTTGCCGCGGTAGTCAAAAAGGTAACCGACACAACGCCAATTGCCTTGTTCGTCAAATTCAATTTGAGGGTGAGCGGCCGGCATCGGGTGAATTCCGAGATCGGGTCCGAGTGATCGCCAATTGTCGGTCGCAGGGAAAATCCGGGTATCGGGAAGTCCATGTTCTCTGAGTAGATTGCAGACATCCAACGGCCCTACGAACCGGGCCTTCGTCGAAGCAAGAGACATGGGGATCAGTGTATCGAGGTCACAGTGATCTCGGTGAGTGTGCGTAACCAGAACCCAGTCAGCGTCGTCGACCTGATCTGGCGCCCTCCAAATGGGCACTTGCCGCCGAAAATCCGATCCCCCGGTGATTTCAAGCTGGTGTGAAAGGTAGGGATCTATGTACAAAGTGATTGCATCGAAGCACAGGCGAAATCCTGCCTGGCCCAGCGGGGTAACCTTGACAATCTGATCTGATACATGCATCGCTGGCAATCCTTCGACTTCCGGGTAATCAGTTCAATGAACTTCCGGCTTTGGGCAGAGGCAGTCGCGAACCCGATAAACAATCCCCTTATCCCCAAATAGAAATAATCACATTGGCGCGAGAAGGGGAAATTGTTAGCCTTGACGCTTCACAGAATAACCACTAATCGAGGAGATGGGGCATGGCGTTGGTTAATCCGCACGGCGGCGGCAGTCTACGACCTTTGTTGCTGGAAGGCGAGGCGCTGATTGCCGAACTGGCCCGTGCAGCGGCGCTGCCCCGGGTCAAGGTCAGTTCGCGCGAAAAGGGCGACATCATCATGTTGGGCATCGGCGGCTTCACGCCGCTCGAAGGCTTCATGACCCATACCGATTGGCAGGGCGTCTGCGACGGCATGAAAATGGCCAACGGCCTGTTCTGGCCGATCCCGATCACGCTGTCCACCGACACGGCTACTGCCGCAGGATTCCACACCGGTGGCGATATTGCCCTGATCGATCCGGACGATGATTCCATTCTCGCCACAATGAAGGTGACCGAGAAGTACTCGATCAACAAGGCGCATGAATGCGCCACTGTTTACAAGACCACCGACATCGAACATCCCGGCGTCAAGATGGTCATGGAGCAGGGCGACGTCAATCTTGCCGGCCCGATCAGGGTTCTCTCGCAGGGCGACTTTCCCGAGAAGTACGGCGATCTCTTCCTGTCACCGAAGGAAACCCGCGCAAAGTTCGAGGCCATGGGCTGGACCAAGGTCGCTGCCTTCCAGACGCGCAACCCGATGCACCGCTCGCATGAATATCTGGCCAAGATTGCCGTCGAGACCTGCGACGGGGTGCTGATTCACTCGCTGCTGGGCAACCTGAAGCCCGGCGACATTCCGGCCGATGTGCGTTCAGAGGCAATCGCGACGCTGGCTGAGCATTATTTCGTCCCCAATACCGTCCTGCAGGCGGGCTACCCGCTCGACATGCGCTATGCCGGCCCGCGCGAGGCGCTGCTGCATGCGCTGTTTCGCCAGAACTATGGCTGCTCGCATCTGATCGTCGGCCGCGACCATGCCGGCGTCGGCAGCTACTACGGACCCTTCGATGCCCATCACATTTTCGACGAGCTTCCCAAGGGCTCGCTGGAGACCCAGCCGCTGAAAATCGACTGGACCTTCTGGTGCTACAAGTGCGGTGGCATGGCCTCGGCGCGTACTTGTCCGCATAGCGAGTCCGACCGTTTGATGCTGTCCGGTACCAAGCTGCGCAAGATGCTCTCGGAAGGCGGCGAGGTGCCTGCAGAGTTTTCGCGACCGGAGGTGCTCGAGGTGCTGCGTGCCTACTACGCAGGTATCGCCGAGCACGACAAGGTCGAGGTCAAGTTGACCGGGCATTCGGCTCGCTGAACGAGCGGAGTTCCTTTTCTTAAAGTGTTTTTTTGATTAACACCGTAACCTAGGAGTAGAAACCAAATGCCAACCTTTGTTCGTACCGAGAAGTGCGATGGCTGCAAGGGGCAGGACAAGACCGCCTGCATGTACATCTGCCCGCACAATCTGATGAAGCTGGACAAGGACGGTTCCGAAACCGGCCATGCCATGAAAGCTTTCAACCAGGAACCGGAGCAGTGCTGGGAGTGCTACTCCTGCGTCAAGATCTGCCCGCAGGGCGCCATCGAGTGCCGTCACTATGCCGACATCGTGCCGCTGGGCGGTTCAGTGCAGCCGCTGCGCGGTTCCGATTCCATCATGTGGACCATCAAGTTCCGCAACGGCACCCTGAAGCGTTTCAAGTTCCCGATCCGCACTACTGCGGAGGGCTCGATCGACCCGTTCGGTGGTAAGCCCATGCCGAAAGTGGCCGAACTTACCGCGCCGGGTGTTTTCACCCAGGCAGTGATGGGCGGCTATCGCGCCGGCAATCCTGCTGAACTGATCCGCAAATAATTGACAAATCGAGGAACCAAAAATGGCTGGAACATTTGAAGCACCGGAAGTCGTCCACGAAGAACTGGACATTCTGCTGATCGGCGGCGGCATGGCCTGCTGCGGTACCGCTTACGAAATGATGCGCTGGGCAGAAGCCGTCAAGGCCGAGACCGGCAAGGAACTCAAGATCAAGCTGGTGGACAAGGCCGCGCTGGATCGCTCCGGCGCTGTGGCTCAGGGCTTGTCGGCGATCAACACCTATATCGGTCCGGACCTGGACCCCGCCGACTATGCGCGCATGGTCTCCAACGACCTGATGGGCATCACCCGCGACGACCTGACCTACGACCTGGGCCGCGTCGTTGATGACTCCGTACACCTGTTCGAAGAGTGGGGCCTGCCGATCTGGAAAACTGACGCCGACGGCGTGCGTCACGACGGCGCCGAGTCGATGAAGGAAGGCCTGCCGGCCCTCAAGGATGGCGGCAAGCCGGTGCGTTCGGGCAAGTGGCAGATCATGATCAACGGCGAATCCTACAAGTGGATCGTCGCCGAAGCCGCGAAGAAGGCCCTCGGCCTGGACCGCATCGAGGAGCGCGTGTTCATCGTGCATCTGATCAACGACAAGAACGATCCGTCCCGCATTGCCGGAGCCGCCGGTTTCTCGGTGCGCGAGAACAAGATATACATCTACAAGGCCAAGGCCGTCATGCTGGCCGCCGGCGGTTGCGTCAACCTGTTCCGTCCGCGTTCCGTGGGCGAGGGCTCGGGCCGTGCCTGGTACCCGGTGTGGAATGCCGGTTCGACCTATGCCATGGCTGCTGAAGCCGGCGCCGAGATGACCATGATGGAAAACCGCTTCGTGCCCGCCCGCTTCAAGGACGGTTACGGCCCGGTCGGTGCCTGGTTCCTGCTGTTCAAGGCCAAGGCCACCAACGCCTACGGCGAAGACTACATGGTCAAGAACAAGGAAATGCTCAACGACTACCCGCCCTATGGTCAGGCTGCCGTTCCGGCATCCTGTCTGCGCAACCACCTGATGCTGAAGGAAATGAAGGACGGTCACGGCCCGATCTACATGGACACCGTTACTGCCCTGGCCAAGCTTCGCGAGACCTTGACGCCGAAGGAAGTCAAGCACCTCGAAGCGGAAGCCTGGGAAGACTTCCTCGACATGTGCATCGGTCAGTGCGGCATCTGGGTTGGCGAGAACATCGAGCCCGAGAAGAAGATGTCCGAGCTGATGCCGACCGAGCCCTACCTGCTCGGTTCGCACTCCGGCTGCTGCGGTATCTGGGTATCCGGCCCGACCGATCTTGGCGCGCCGACCACCGAAGAGTATGACGGCGTTCCGGCGCACCTGCCCAAAGGCTGGAACTGG
The DNA here is from genome assembly GCA_026399415.1 of Rhodocyclales bacterium. Taxonomy (GTDB): domain Bacteria; phylum Pseudomonadota; class Gammaproteobacteria; order Burkholderiales; family Rhodocyclaceae; genus Sulfuritalea. Next base: position 5,987 of record JAPLQZ010000071.1, read on the forward strand.
GGCTACCGCTCGATGACCACGGTCAAGGGGCTGTTTTCCGCAGGTGATGGTGTCGGCGCTTCCGGCCACAAGTTCTCTTCCGGTTCGCATGCCGAAGGCCGTCTGGCCGCCAAGGCCATGATCAGTTATGTGCTCGACAACCCCGATTACAAGCTCGAGTTCGACGAGACCACCGAACAGATCGCCGAAACGATCTGGAGGCCGGTGCGTACTTTCCTGCAGCACAAGGACTACACCACGGCCATCGACGTCAACCCGCACTACATCACGCCCAAGATGCTGCAGATGCGTTTGCAGAAAATCATGGACGAGTATGTTGCCGGTTGCAGCACCTACTACAACACCAACGACAAGATGCTGGCGGTTGCCGAAGAGAAGCTCGAACTGCTCAAGGAAGATTCGCTGAAGCTGCGCGCCAAGGATCTGCACGAACTGCTGCGCGCCTGGGAAAACTATCACCGCATCCTGACCGCCGAAGCGCACATGAAGCACATCCAGTTCCGCGAAGAGAGCCGCTACCCAGGCTTCTACTATCGCACCGACAAGAATTTTGTCGATGAAGAGAACTGGCATTGCTTCGTGAATTCGATCTACGACAAGCACTCGAAGAAGTGGACCTGCTTCAAACGCAAGCACGTCGATCTGGTCGACAAGTCCAAGCTGTTCAAGGCGGCGGCTCCGCACTAAGAGCCCTGTCAGCGGTAACATGGCAGGCCGGAAGCCGTGAGGTTCCCGGCCTGTTTTCTTTATTAGCCATCAACCCAGCTGTCACGAGGTTTCTCATGTCCCGGCCCGATATTCCCTTTCCGCAAAGCCCCGTCCTCCCCACCATGGTGGAGGGCACGCATGTCATTCAGTTTTCCTGCCACAAGGGCATCGGCTGCTGGAACGCCTGCTGTTCCAACATCGACATTTCGCTGACGCCCTACGACGTGCTGCGGCTGAAGACTCGATTGGGCATCAGTTCCACCGAGTTCCTCAAGGACTATACGGTGCCCTATGAAATGGACAAGGACAGCATTGCCGGGGTCAAGCTGCGCCCCGTCGAGGGCGGCACCGCCTGTCGTTTCATGAAGCCGGAAGGTTGCGGCATCTATGAAGACCGGCCGACCGCCTGTCGCTACTACCCGGTGGCCCTGCTGTCCATGCGCAGGCAGGACGAATACGTTGACCGCGACTCCTACGCCATCGTCAAGGAAGACCACTGCAAGGGCCATGAGGTCAATCGCCGTATCACCATCGCCGACTATCGCAAGGAACAGGGGCTCGAAGAGTACGACGAACTGGCGCGTGGCTGGCGTCAGCTGGTACTGAAGAAGCAGTCCTCCGGGCCGTCAATCGGCAAGCCGAGCTTGCGCAGCCGGCAACTGTTCTTCATGGCCTGCTACGACATCGACCGCTTTCGGGAATTCGTCATGGCGGAATCGTTCGGGAAGCTGTTCGACTTGCCGCAAGCGGAAAAGGATGCACTGCTCGCCGATGATGTCGCGCTACTCCAATTCGCCTTCCGCTTCCTGCGCCAGGTGATGTTTGGCGAAGAAAGCATTGCGCTCAATGCCGAGGCGGCACAGGAGCGCCTGGCGAAGGTGCAGGAAAAGCGCCTGATCGAGGAACGCGAGGCTGCGAAGAAGCGAGCCACGGAGGCTGAAGCCGAGGGTGACGAGGGCTTCGACTGATTCGGAACAAGTCGGCGCTGGTGGTACGGAGGAAAATCGCCGTATCACCAGCGCCGACTCCTGGGCCTTACTTGCCAGCGATCTTCTCCAGCTTTTCCGCCCGGATCAGTTGACCGTTGAGGCCGGCGTCCTTGGCGTTGCTGAGAATCGCGTTGTATTTGACCTCCCCGATGACGTCTTTGGATTCTGGGGCTGCGACAGAGTGTGCAAGTTTTTGCGAAATCGTGTCGCGTCGGTGGTTCCGAATGCACTCGGAAATGATCGTCTTGACTGGAATCGCAAGCATCTTGATTCGTCGAGGAAATTCTTCTTGACATTGGCTCACGCCACGAGCCTGTTCAGGCGCATGATGCTGATCTCATTTCAAGATATATGCCAGAGGCGGCAATCATTTCGAGAAGCGGCATTTTGGGAAAAGATTGGCGGGAGTGCTTCCGCGCTCACACTCGGTTTTTGCCGTCGGTGCTCAGGTATTTATCTATGTGACCGCATCGGCTGTCGAATTGGGTCCTGTAGCTCCGGTCGTTGACGCAACAGCTGGATTAATGGCCGGCTCCTTGAGCGGGATGGTCGGGTATTTCGGCGGCAGGATGGCGACTCGGCAATTGTTGGACAATGTCGCGCCAGAGATCGCACGTAAGGCCGAGAGGGAAGCATTGGTGGAGGTTCGTTCGGGACTTGATGCCATGGAAAAAAGGGCAATCAACATTTCGCTTAACTGACAGGACTTCTCATCTTCCTTGGGGCGCATTTTTGCGCTTTGCCGCCCGCGTGCCGCAGTACTACAATGGATGCCATGTTCAGCATCCGGTTTCAGCGTTCTGTCGTCGTTACCCATCATGCTCGATTGCGGATGACCGAGCGCGACATTCCGGATGCCATGTTGCTTGAGGTCATCGATTACGGAGAACTCGTTACCGGGACGATACCCATCTCTGGGCGTTCAAGGATTTTCCGGAACGGAACGACAACCTGGTTTGTGCGGTCGTGGTTCTCGAGGATGCCGTGGTCGTGAAGACGGTCATGCACCATTTTTCGATACTGTAAGGAGGCGCCATGCGCACGACCTATTACGACGAGGACGATATCCTGGTGCTCCATCTGTCGGACAAGCCGGTCTGCCGAGAGATTTCGCAGGACTGGAACACGCATATCAGCTATGCCGAGGACGGCACCACGGTCGAAATCGTCTTGCTTGATGCCAAGGCGAATGGCGCCTATCCCCTTGCCGTGGAGCACGCGCTGGCGGCATGATGCTTGATGACGTGCGCTGCGCGGCTTCACGATAAAAGTCGGCGCTGGTGATACGGCGATGAATAGCCGTATCACCAGCGCCGACTCTTGGGCCTTACTTGCCGGCGATCTTCTCCAGCTTTTCCGCCCGGATCAGTTGACCATTGAGGCCGGCGTCCTTGGCGCTGCCGCCATAGGCGATGGTCATCAATTGCGAGTAGTACAACACCGGCATGTTGAACTTGGTGCCCTGCTTCTTGTTGATCTCCGACTGATAGACCTCGACGTTGGCCTGACATAGCGGGCAGGGGGTGACGATCATTTCCGCGCCGGCATCGTAGGCCGATTCGACGATGTCGCGAATCTGCTTCTGACTTTTCTCCGGTTCGGAAAACGCCAGGGCGCCGCCGCAGCAGGTGACTTTCTGATCGTAGGCGGTGAGTGCTTCGCCGCCGAAAGTCTCGACCATCTTGTCTAGATACAGCGGGTTCTCGAAGGATTCGCCGACGATGCCGAAGGGGCGGTTGGTCTGGCAGCCGACGTAGCCGGCGAACTTGATGCCTTCCAGCGACTTCTTCATCGGCTGCTTGAGGCCGTCGTAGCCGAAGTCCTCGATCAGCACTTCGACCATGTGACGCACATTGGCACCGCCGCTGTAGTGCAGTCCCGCGGCGGCCAGGGCCTCGTTGGTTTCCTTCATCAGCTGCGCCGAGCCGTCGAGGCGCTCCTTGGATTCACGCGCGCCCAGCCAGCAGGCGGCACAGGTGGCAACGATATCCTGTCCCGGCAGATGCGTTTCGGCCTGGGCGAAATTGCGCGCATTGATCGCGATGCGCGGCAACTCTCCGCCCTCGCAGTAGCCGACCGAGGCGCCGCAGCAGTTCCAGTCCGGGATCTCGGTCAGCTTGACGTCGAGCGCCTTGCACATGGCATTGGTCGAAACCAGATAGTTCGATGCCGACGCCTTCAGCTGCGAGGAGCAGCCGGGGTAGAACGCGTATTCCTTCTTTGCCATTTTTTCTCTCTCCGTCAGGCGGTGAAGCCCTTCTTGCGATCCTCGATTTCCTTTGCCTTGGCCACGATGGCATGGAACCCTTTGAGATCCTTGACGCCGTGGCCACCGAAGATTTCCATGGGATTGAGGCGTTTGGCCATGAACAGGCCCAGGCCGATGCTCTGCATCCCGAGCGCGGTCTTGATGCCCGACACCAGACCGTTCGTGAAGTAGTGGCCGAGCGTCAGCGTCAGTTCGTTGACGCGTCCCTTCTTGACCAGGTTGTTCCAGAACAGGGTGGCGAACTGGCGTGTCGGTTGTCCTTTCGGCGCCATGCCGATGCGATGGGCATAGTTGGCCAGGCCGTGCATGATGTGCGTGATCGGCAGTTGCCGCGGGCAGCGCACGATGCAGTTGTAGCAGGAGGTGCACATGAACATCGAGTCGGAGCCGAGAACTTCGTCGCGCTTGCCGGCGCGGATCATCATGAAGATTTTCTGCGGCGAATGTTCCCAATCCGGGCCGAACGGGCAGGAGCCGGCGCAGACGCCGCACTGCATGCACATCTTGACCATGTGGCCTTCTTCGACGTTGGCTTCGACTTCCTTGAGGAAGTTGTTCTGGTAGCGCGCGAGGTTACTCAAATTCGCCTGCACATTCGCGTTGCTCATTGTCGTCTGCTCCATGATCTCAGTTGAAGCCCTTCATGGGCGACATGCCAAGTACGTTGATCTGGGCTACGTAGTCATTGATCAGCGTGACCACGCGCTGGTTGTCGGTGATGGCGACTTCCTGCGTGACGACGCGCTCCGGTTCCAGGCCGAGCTGGGTCAGCGTGTCGCCGATCTTGCTCATGCGGTAGTGGGCGAGTTCCGAGCCCTTGACAGTAGTCGTCGCCCTTCTTGCAGCCCATCATCATCACGCCATCGAAGCCCGAATTCAGCGCGTCGGTGATCCAGATGGTGTTGACCGAGCCGAGGCAGCGCACCGGGATGATGCGGACGAAGGCGGAATACACCGTGCGCGACAGGCCGGCCATGTCGAGGGCCGGATAGGCGTCGTTTTCGCAGGCCAGAATCAGGATGCGCGGCCGCTCCGAGAATTCGTCGGGCATGTCCACGGCCTTGATCTGGCTGCCGACGGTATCGACCGAATAATTCTCGAAGGAGATCACCCGCACCGGGCATGCGCCCATGCAGGTGCCGCAGCGGCGGCAGCGCTGTTCGTTGAAGACAGGGAAGCGTCGTTCATCCTCGTCGATGGCGCCGAAGGGGCACTCCACCGTACAGCGCTTGCACTGGGTGCAGCCTTCGAGGCGCACCAATGGGTAGGACAGGTCACCCGAGCGCGGGTGGGCGGCACGGCCGAGGCTGGCATTCTCGACCGCCTGAATAGCCTTCAATGCGGCGCCCGTGGCATCTTCGGTGGCTTGCAACATGTCCATCGGCCGGCGTACCGGGCCGGCCGCATAGATGCCGGTACGGCGGGTTTCGTAGGGGAAACAGATGAAATGCGAGTCGGCGAAGCCCTGCTTCAACTGCGGCAGGTCCGGGCCCTGACGGTAGGTCAGGTTGAGCACGGATGTCTTGTTCATCACGACAATCTTCTGCTTGGCCTCGTCCGAGCCGCCATCGGCTTCGGCGGTGAGTTGGGTCCAGGCATCGAGTTCGACGCCGGCGCTGGGCACCTGGCCGGTGGCCAGCACCACCAGATCGGCATCGACCGAGGTGTCTTCATCGAGGATCAGGTCCTTGAACTCGACCTTGCATGCATCGCCCCCGGATACCGCAGTGACCTTGGCCTTGGTGAAGATCACGCCTTTTTCCTGGGCGCTGCGATAGAAGTCCTCGCCCATGCCCGGCACGCGCAGATCCGAATACATCACCACGGTGTCAATGTCGGGGTTCTGGTCCTTGAAATACATCGCCTGCTTGATACTGGTAGCGCAGCAATGGCCCGAGCAATAGTCCAGGTGCCGGCCGCTGCCGTTGCCGCCGGAGCCACGCTGGCCCGCGCATTGGACGAAGACTGCCGACTTCACCTCCTTGCCGTCGGCGCGCTTGATGGCGCCGCCGTTGGCTGCGATCGCCAGCGCCTCCAGGCCGGCCTGGTCGACCACGTTGGCCTGACCGCCGCCGAGTTCGGGCAGCTTGGTAATGTCGTAGCCGGTGAAACCGGTGGCCTGAACGATGGCGCCGACGGTCTCTTCGGTTATGGCACCGCTCTCTTGGGCGATCTTGACGATGAAGCGTCCCGGTGCCCCCGCGGTTTCTGCCAGGCTGGAGTTCAGGTGCACCTTGATCAACGGATGCGAACTGACCTTCGCCGCCAGTACGGTCAGGCCGGTATCCTGCGGCTCGGCATGGGGCGCCTTGAACGGCGCGCGCCGCCACAGCTTTGCTGCCCAGCCGCCGAGTTGCGACTGCTTTTCGACCAGCACCGTTTCGTAGCCGGCTTCGGCAGCTTCGAAAGCGGCCGTCAGGCCCGACATGCCGCCGCCGACGACGAGGATGCGCTTGCTGTGTGCCGTGTCCGGGTTGCCGGCCGGCAGCTTCATTTTCTTGAGTTCGGCACAGCCCATGCGCACGTAGTCGTTGGCCATTTCCTGGCGCACTTCATCGTGCGCCTCGCCTTCCGCGACTATCCAGATGACACCTTCACGCAGGTTGGCGCGCGACATGGCGACGGTGGGGAAGTGGAAGGCCTCGGTCTTGGCACGGCGCGAGCAGGCCGCAATGCAGACGTGGGTGACGGCTTCGTTGGCGATGTCGTCGTTGATCATCTGCACGCCTTCGGCATTGCACAGGAAGGGGTGGCTCTTGACCACCTGCATCTTGCCTTCCTTTTGTGCAATCTTTTCCAGCGTCTTGATGTCGAGTTTGTCGCCGAGGCCGCAGCCGGAGCAGATGTATGCAGCGAATTTGTTGTCAGCCATGATCAGACTTGCTCCGTACGGGCCGTTTTGTGAATCACCGTGATCGCACGCAGTGCGGCGGCCGTGGCGCTTTGCACCGAGCGATTGACATCGAGCGGGCTGCTGGCGGCGCCTGCGGCAAACATGCCTTCGTCCCCGGCGGCGCCCTTGCAGCCTTCGATGAAGCCCGACGAATCGAGCAGCATGTCGTCCGGCAGCTTGATGCCGTTGGCTTCGGGTTCCATGCCGACGGCCAGCACGACCAGTTCATGCGTGGTGGCATAGCGGTGATAACCCTCGGTATCCACTCCGTGCAGCACCGGATTGGCATTCTTGTCCTCGACGATCTCGGCGACCTTGGACTTGACGAAGCTGACCGTGGGATCGTTCCACACCATCGCGTAAAAGTCTTCCAGGCGGTCGATCGCGCGAATGTCGATGTAATACACGGTGGACTTGCCACCTTCGCCGCAGGCTTCACGCACATACTGCGTCTGCTTCAGCGAAGCCATGCAGCAGATGCGCGAACAGTGGCGCAGGTGATTCTCGTCGCGTGAGCCGGCGCACTGGATGAAGGCGATGTCCTTCGCCTCCTTGCCATCCGACGGGCGCAGTATCTTGCCGCCGGTGGGGCCGTGCGGGTCCGCCAGGCGCTCAAATTCGAGGCTGGTGATGACGTTGGCGAAGCGGTCGTAGCCGTAGGGCTGGATCTTCGCGGCGTCGTAGGGCTTCCAGCCGGTCGCCCAAATCACGGCGCCGACCTTGATCTCGACCGTTTCTTCCTTCATCTCCAGATCGACCGCGCCGATCGTGCAGGCCGCCTTTGCTTTTTCGCCCTCTGGCGTGCCGACAATCGAAGGATCGATCACATAGCGTTGCGGGTACGCCATGGCGTGCGGCAGATAGGCGGCGCGGGTCTTGGCCAGACCGTACTCGTAAGGGTTGTCGATTTCGGCACTGACGGCCCTGGCACAGTCGCCGCAGCCGGTGCAGCTCTCGGTGACATAGCGCGGCGAGACTTTCAGCGTCACCGTGTAGTCGCCGCGCCGTCCGGAAACGGCGAGCACCTCGGTCATGGTCATGGTGCGCACATTGCGGTTGCCCTTGAGGCGGCGCAAGTTGATTTCCAACCCGCAGGTGGGGTGGCACATCTTGGGAAAGTAACGGTAGAGGAGGGCGGTGCGGCCACCCAGGGTCGGAGTTTTTTCCGCGAGGATGACCTGCTTGCCGCATTCGGCTGCCTCGAGCGCGGCTGTCATGCCGCTGATGCCGCCGCCAACGACCAGAATGGCCTGGCTGGTTGCTATTGAAGCCGTCACATCGAACTCCCGAAAGAATGATCTTGTGTGCCGCGAATATTAGCGGTTGCCGCGGTGTCAGCCTGTGCAATCTTCCAATGTTCGGATAGAAAAGCTGAATGCTCCGTCGTCTGGCTGGGTATGGGAGTAGCGATGATCCTTTTGATGGTTGGCGAAATATCCTTGGTTAGCACTTGCTCATGCGCTTGATCCAGCGGAATGGGCCGCCGGGAAAATCACGGCGCCAGACCTGGAGATCGCGCCGCGGCACATTACTTGTGGCAGGCATTGCCTGCAATGGCAGAGCTACTTTTTTTCCGCCATGCTATAGCTGCCGTCGGCATTGAACTTGATATCGGCATCGATGAAGGAAGTTTGCACCCTGCCTCCCAACATTTTCACGGTGTCGTAGGCTTCGCCGGAGCGGGCGCCCGTGCCGCAGATGAACACCACCGGCTTGTCGGTCGGCAGCGTGGCGACCTTCTTCTCCAGTTCGTTCATCGGGATGTTGACGGCACCCTTGATGGTGCCGGCGGCGAACTCTTTCGCATCACGCACATCGACCAGCATGACCGAGCCGGGACTCTCCTTCCACGCCTTCTCGAACGAAGCGACGGTGACCGTGCCCTTTTCCTTGCCCGGCACCAGAGCCGCTGCCATCGTTGCCGTGCCGCCTGTCCCGCCGGGTGCGGCGCTGGTGGGTGCCGGTGCACCGTACACCTTCTCCCATTCCGGATAGCCCGGCGGGTAGGTCAGGACATTGGTATAGCCTAGCTTTTTGGCTTTTTCCGCTGACTTGTCGGACAGCACGCATTCCATGCCGCCGCAGTAATAGATCAGCGGCGTCGCCTTGTCGGCCGGCAGTTTGTCGATGTTCTTGTCGAACTCGGTTTCCGAGATGTTGATCGCGGTCGGAATCACGCTTTTGTCGGCAAGACGCTTCGGCCGCGCATCGACCAGCAGATAGACGGCCTTTTCATCGATCAGCTTCTTGATGTGGGCGGCGGATACCGACATCTGGCCACCCTTGGCCTTCCAGTCGGGCGAACCGGCCGGATAGACCTTGATGTTCGTATAGCCCAGTTTTTCGGCCTTGAAGGCCGAGTTGTGGCTCAGCATGCATTCCAGTCCGCCGCAGTAGAACAGCAACAGCGTCGCCTTGTCGGCCGGAAGCTTGTCGACCTGCTTGTCGAACTGGCTGTCGGGAATATTCACGGCGCCGGGAATGTGTCCGGGGTCGTATTGACGCGCCGCCGGACGCGAGTCGATGATCATCACGCCTTTCTTGAGCGGGATATCGACGTTCTGGCGCACGAAGTCGTAATCGACCAGCGCCTTGTTGTACCAGCCTTCCCTGGGCTGGATCGCGGCGGCATCGGCGCCCTGGGCCGCGGTCGAATAGACCAGCGGCGTGCCGATCAGACCCGCCATGACGGCGGCAAGGAACATGAGTCGCTTGGATTTCATGATGATCTCCTAAAGCAAAGTGAATTTCTCGGTAGTTTCGTTATAGCGCACCAGCGCGTACCACGCCAGCAGCAGGCCACCACCGATCAGCAGCGTCCAGCCCCAGCTGCCGAGCATTTCGGGCAGGTAAGCCTGGTATCCGACCCGGGTCATTTCGAAGCTTTCGTGTTGGTTTCGTCGATCGCGGTCAGGTTGAATTTCTTGAACAGGGCGCTGGCCGTGGAGCCCATCCAGGAAAAGAAGAACATGGTGACCCACAGCTTCAGGTGCCCTTCGCCCATGCGCCACAGCGACCCCGAGGCGCAGCCGCCGGCGAAGACCATGCCGATGCCGAAAATCACGCCGCCCGCCAGCGAACCGACCCAGAACGTGGCAGGGATGGCGAGGTAGGGATCGATCACCTTCTTCTGGAACAGCAACGCGGCAATCGGCATGCCGATCGCCAGCGCCAGGATCACGGCCTTGGTCATGTCGCCCTCGGCAGTCATGAAAGGCTCGCGGAAGGCGCGGGCGAAGCACAGGCGCGAGCGATGCATGATGAAGCCGATGGCGAAGCCGGCCAGAACTATCACGGCGCGGGCCACCAGTTGCTCGCTGGCGGAGCCATACCACTGCGTCGCCCAGAACAGAACGCCCACCGCCACCGCGAGACCGAGCAACGGATATTTGCGTGTCACGCTGTCCGGGATGTCCAGCGCCGGCGGCGCCTGCATGCCCCACCCGACATTGTCGAGCGTCCACAGCAGCAGTTTGAGGCCGATCGCCGCGCCGGCCAGCAGGCCGGCCCACATGGCCCAGCCTGCGGGAGAGGAATGCAGCACGGGATTGAAGAAGCCGCCCGTGGTGCAGCCACCGGCGAGCGCGGCGCCGATGCCGAGCAGGCTGCCGCCCATCGCCGCCCAGAGGTATTCGAGTGGCGGCGGACGGTTGGGACTGAACTGACGCGACAGCAGGGCGGCGCTGAACGCGCCCAGCACCAGCATGATGTTCATCAGCGACATGCGGTGCATCAGGAAACCGTCGAGATCATGGGGTACGCCGAGCAGGGGGCCGAGGCCGATCAGGTTGTTGAACCAGTCGCCCCAGAACTTGACGCCGCCGAACACCCCCCAGACCAGGCCGCTCAACATCAGGCCGATGATCACCAGCACCAGCAGCATGGCGCCGACGAAGGGCGACCATTCTTCGACGAAGATCGTTTGGTAGTCTGTCTTGAAGCCGGCCAGCCAGCCGGCGCGGCTTTCTTCGTTCATTGTCTGTCCTTTGTCTAGAACACCAGTATCTGGTCGGTGGCGGTTGTCCAGTCTGCGAGTTCGTCCAGCGTGCCGCGATGGCAGCCTTCGATAAGATCTTCGTCAGCGAGGCCGCGGGCATTCATGCAGGTTCCGCAAACCCCGATTTCGCCACCCTGGCGACGCAGGTTTCCAAGCATGGTTTCGATGTTGTAGTAACCCACCGGCAGCTTTTGTCCCCTGCGGGCGCAAGCTGCGGCATCGCCCATCAGAAAGACCCGGACGGCATACCCCTCGCGCCGGGCGATGGCGCCGGCGAGCCGCAGACCGTTGTAACTGCGTTCGCTGCCATAAGGGGCATCGTTGAGGATGAATAGAAAACTCTTCATGATGAAATCCTCACGCTTGCTTCAGCCATGCGCCTTGCGCCTGTTCCGGCGCGCTGCGGTAAATCAGCCGCAGGTGCCTGGTGCGCCATCTGTCATCTATCGGGCACCCTCCACGGCTTGCTGTGCGGTGACCGTACCGGTGCCGCGGCGCTCGAACCTTGAGCCGAAGTGGAATACGGCAACCAGGGCAAGCCCGAGAACGGCCAGCACGACGAGTTCCGGAACAGCGTAAACCTCGGTAAAGGTGTCACCTTCCGCGATCAGCCAGGCGGCCTTCAGGGACTTGAGCGCTGTCCCGTAAAAGACCGCAAACCCGGTCGTACCGAGCACCACGCCGACGATGAATACCAGGGCGTCGAGGCGACCGGAGAACAGGCCCGCCACCGAAGTGCCCGGGCAGTAGCCCCCCACCGCAAACCCCGCACCCACCAGCGCGCCGCCCACGGCCGACGCCATCAGCGCCGCCTGCGGTACGGCAATCGAGTCGGGCGGCATCAAGCCGATGAGCCGAAGAAGCCACAGACCGACCGCCGCCACCACGATGGCGGTGAA
>JAPLQZ010000203.1 GCA_026399415.1 Rhodocyclales bacterium
CCCCGGCAAGATGCACGATGTGCCGGAGACTCCGCTCGGCGGAAGCCAGGCGTCGCTGCGTGCCGAACTCGCTTCAATCATTGAACTCCTCCGCGCTGCCTGACGCCGGCGGGCACTGCCTTTATGCCCCCGGCCTGAGGCTGGGGACGGTTCCAGGTGATGTTATAATTCGCTCAGTCGGGGCGTGGCGCAGCCTGGTAGCGCACTTGCATGGGGTGCAAGGGGTCGCAAGTTCGAATCTTGTCGCCCCGACCAGCAATACCAAGGGTTTCCGGCCAATCGCCGGAAACCCTTTTTCCTTGTTTATGCATTCTCCCGAAATGCATCCGACAACTGGCTTTTGCTGAAGATCAATCACGACTGGCAATCTGAACCATGACGAACCAAACCAAGTTTTGCTACCACTGCGGCGCGCATCACCCGGTCGAGGAGATGCGGCAAATTGAAACCAAGGCCGGCAAGCGCTGGCGATGTGTTCGCAGTATTCAAGCCACGCAGAAGACCGCGGAGGCGCGCGATGCCTTCGGGCGTCAGGTGTCGGCGATGAATACGGCTGAGGCGAGGAGTCACGCGCGGCGGATGAATGAACTTCGTCAGGACAAGTGACGGAGGCTTGGCCACCGCAACCGATTGAGCATTGCGCCGCAGCCTGAATCCCATTCGGGGCAATATGGGAAGCAGAAACAAGAGGGCATTCCCTGTCAATTTCCGGATTACGGGGGGGCTGTCCCGGGCGCAGGATAATGCCAAACCCAGGCCTCAAGAGGACACTTCCCATGCGCATTGAATCCGTCGAACTGGTTGCCCTGCCCAACGCACCGACCTGGCAGGAGAAGGTTTACCGGGTGCATCTCGATACCGGGGAGGACCTGGATCTGTTCCAGCAGCACTGGGACGTGCCCTTGCCGCCGGAGAGCCTGGTCGGCCTGACTGTCGACGAGGCGCGCAAAAAACGTAATGAACGAATGTTCGCCATCGCTTCCGGGAAGCACTGACGCCGACCCGATCAGCCGGGCGACTTGAACGGTAGGTGGGTCGCGGTTTCCGCTTCGTAGTCCTGCATGGCCGAGTCTTCGCGGACGATGAAGTCGGCCACCGCGCGGCGCATGCCGGGATGGGCAATCCAGAACGCTGACCAGGTGGCGACCGGTTCGAAACCGCGGGCGAGCTTGTGTTCGCCCTGTGCACCGGGCTCGAAGCCTTGCAGGTCGTGGCGGATGCAGTACTCGATGCCCTGGTAGTAGCACAGTTCGAAGTGCAACCCGGGCATGTCAATTTCTGTTCCCCAATGGCGGCCATACAGCGTGTTGGCGTCGCGGTAGCAGATGGCCGAGGCGACCGGCGTTTCATCCCGAAAAGCGATGAAGACAACCAGCCGCCGGGTGAGCAGGGCGCCCGCTTCGATGAAAAACTCCAGGGGGAAGGCCGGGTGATTGCCGTAGCGGGCAAAGGTGTCGCGATACTGACGGTGGATGACGCGCCAGAGGAGTGCGTCAATTTCGTCGCCATGCCGGGCTTCCAGCCGCAGGCCGGATTCGCGCACAAAACGGCGTTCGCGTTTTAGTTTTTTGCGCTTGTCGGCGGTGAAACCGGCGAGAAAATCGTCGAAGTCGCGGTAGCCTCGGTTGAACCAGTGAAACTGCACGCCGCGCCGCATCAGGAGGCCGGCCGCCGCCAGCCAATCGCGATCTTCTTCTTCGACAAACAGGCATTGCCAGGACGACGCATCGAGTCGGCGGGTGACGCCCAGTGCGGCCTCGATCAGCGCCGTCGCCACGGCCTGCCGGTCAGTACCCTGCCGCATCAGCAGGCGCGGCCCTGGGGAGGGCGTATAGGGCATGCCGCTGACCAGCTTGGGGTAGTAGTTCAGTCCAGCGCGTTCCCAGGCTGACGGCCAGTTCCAGTCGCGCGAGAAGTCGCCGAAGGAATGGGTGCGCAGGTAGAGCGGCAGGAGTCCGAGCAGAACATTGCCATCGTAAAGCGCCAGATGCTGTGCCTGCCAACCCATCGCCGTACCGGCAGCGCCGACTCTTTCGGCGATACCGAGGAAGGCGCGGCTGGCGAAAGGATCATCGCCGTGATCGAGTGCGGCCCAGTCAGCCTCGGAGATCTCGGTGGCGGCTTTGTGCAGAACAATTTCCATTGTTCGCAATCCTACTCCGCGGCAGGCGACAAACCTGGGTCGCTGCGGGAGACTGGATAGACGCATAGTCCTGTTCTGTTCCGGCCATCGGTAGCCGGTCGCGATGGGCTAAAATGGGCGTCGAATTTCAGATCTTTCCGGCCCTGACCCCATGCGCATTCTGCTCAGCAACGACGACGGCTATTTCGCGCCGGGGCTCGCCCAGCTTGCCACCAGCCTCGCCG
>JAPLQZ010000166.1 GCA_026399415.1 Rhodocyclales bacterium
GCCGCGCGCATGCGCTTGATCGAATCGATCGCCAGCTTCCATCCCAGCATGGCGATGACACTGGCAAGCTCGGCCATCGACCGCGGCTTGCCGCCGGCATGAAAGCTGGTTCGTATGCGAATGGCCATCTGAGAGTACTAGTAGCCTCCCTTGCCTAGCGGCTGCGGCAGACCACCTACCTTGCAGCCCTGCTTGGCGGCGCCCCCGTCAGGAAATAGTTCGAACAACAGGCCGCTATCGGCCTCGGGCATTCCGCCATCCTCCTGAAGCCCCTTGATCAAATTGCGCAAGCTCGGCGTATGGCCGTCTTCCTTGTACTTCTCGCGCAGAAAATTGATGACAGTCCAATGTTGCTCGGTGAGGGCCAAGCCTTCGGCGGCGGCGATGACTTGCACCGCCTCCTCGCTGTAGTCGGGCTCCAGCAGGTAGCCGTAGTCGTCGACTTCTTTTTCAACTCCGTTGATGGTGTGGCTCATGGGTGATCTCCTCTCTGATTAGTCACCCCTTCCCCCTGGGAAGGGGCTGGGGGATGGGTCCATAAAAAATCGATTTGATTTGAAGAAGGCCATCAGGCCTTCTTCAAATAAAACTCGTGCACGCCGCGTCCGGATTCATGTGAAAACACCAGCTCGGCCGCGCCTGCCTTGGCCCAGGATGTGACGTCGTCGGCCGAGCCGGGGCAATCGCTGACCAGTTGCAGCACTTCGCCGGCTTTCATGCCGTCCAGCAGCTTTTTTGCCTGCACGATGGGGCCGGGGCAGGACACGCCGCGCATGTCCAGCGTCACATGGGCAATCGGCGTAGCGTTGGCGCCGCCGGCGCGCTGGATCAGGTAGGCAGTCTTGCGTTCGGCCAGTTTCTCGCTGCCGAGCACCACATTTCCGGTCACTTTTGCCCAGGCGAAAAGATCGTCGGCGGTGCCCGGACAGTCGGAAATCAGGCGCAGGGTCTGACCCGGCTGCAGGTCATCGATCAGCTTCTTGGCTCCCAGCAGCGGCGCCGGACAGGGCAGGCCGCTTACATCGAGTGTCACGGTGGCAACTTCAGTCATGAGGAGTCTCCTCGCTAAATTATGATTGGCCGCCGACAGCGACGACCGATTTATGGGGAACGAAAATGCCGCAGCCGAGCGCGCGGTGTTCGCCCACACCGCTTTCCTGCACGGCCAGTGATTCAGCGGCGCCCAGGCCGTGCAACATCAGGCTGAAGCCTCGCACCGGACCGGCCGCAGCGCGCAGCTCACGCGCCTTGCCGGTAATCAGTTGCGGCTTCAGGCCGCGCGCCGCGAGCAAGGCCGTGCAAAGCGCGAGAAACTCCAGTTCGTCGTCGGTGCCGACGCTGACGAAATGCGAGTACACCACGCCACGGGCAGGAAACAGAGAACGAACACTGCTCGCGCCCACCTTCAGCGCAACGCCATCGAGATCAAGCCGGGCGCCGGTCAGAGAGTCGGCGCTGGCGCTACGGTGAATCGGCAGGCGCAAGATCAGGCGGCTGCGGCGACCGACAAAGCGCACGCCATCGCCGCGTGCCAGGCCCGACAGCGGCAGGATGGCAGCCTCCGGCTCGGCATCGAACCACGGCAAAGCCTTTCGCACCGCTAGCGACAAGGCACTGGCGTGATCGTTGCCGAGGGTGCCCTCTTCCAGCAAAAACACCACGTCGACCATCCGGCTTGAAGCCTCATCCGCCAAGTGATTCAAATGGCATCCCCTTCCCTGTCAGCCATCCCCGGCTGCGCCGCAGCCCAGGCGCAGAGTACTTTGCCCCAACGCGCCGCCGTAACCGGATCGACATCAAAAATAGTGAAGCGACTGGCCTCGCGAATGCGCGTGCGCAGCAGCGGCATGCCGCCGGCCTCGAAGATGAACTGCTGCAGTTCGATCTCCTGATTGCCGATGGGCACGCGAAACTTGTCGAGCGAAGTGACGGTATCCAAAACTATTCCTCTATGTGGGGACGGACTATGGCACCAGCGACGGGTCAACGGCCATCACCGGATGGGGGTGCAAGCATATAACTCTTTCGGGTAGGTCGAATTACCTCTCGGGAGTATGGTTTGTGCACCGCACAGACTTCTAAGATCGCTCAATCGAGTTACCCCTGACCACGAGGAGAGAGACCATGGCCAAGCCCATGCACCCAACACCGAATCTGGATCAACTGGAAAGCGGCCCCTGGCCGAGCTTTGTCACCGGCCTCAAACGCATGGCCAAGGACAAGGACTATGTAGTCGACATCCTCGGCCATCTCGAACACTCCTACCAGACCCGCAAGGGCTACTGGAAAGGCGGCACGGTCGGCGTGCGCGGCTACGGCGGCGGCGTCATTCCGCGCTTCACCGAAATCAAGGACGCGGACGGCAAGGCAGTATTCCCCGATGCCGCCGAGTTCCACACCCTGCGCATCATGCCGCCCGCCGGCATGCACTACGACACAAAGACCCTGCGCCAGTTCTGCGACATCTGGGAGAAGTACGGCTCCGGCCTGATCGCCCTGCACGGTCAGTCGGGCGACATCATGTTCCAGGGCGTCACCTCGGAGAACACCCAGCCGGCCTTCGACGCGTTCAACGAGATGGGCTTCGACATGGGTGGCGCCGGCCCCTCAGTGCGCACTTCGATGTCCTGCGTCGGCGCCGCGCGCTGCGAGCAGTCCTGCTACGACGAGGCCAAGGCGCACCGGCAGGTGCTCAACACCTTCCTCGACGACCTCCACCGTCCGGCCCTGCCCTACAAGTTCAAGTTCAAGTTCTCCGGCTGCCCCAACGATTGCATGAACTCGATCCAGCGCTCGGACATGGCCATCATCGGCACCTGGCGCGACAACATCCGCACCGACGAAGCGCTGGCGAAGAAGTGGTTTGCCAAGCACGGCATGAACGAACTGGTTAACGATGTCGTCGCCCGCTGCCCGACCAAGGCGATCCAGATCAAGCAGATCAAGGACGTTCGTAAGGCCGCCAACATCAGCAGCGTGGCGCTGAACGACAGCCAGGCGCTGGAAATCGACAACAAGGACTGCGTGCGCTGCATGCACTGCATCAACGTCATGACCGGCGCACTGGCCACCGGCGTAGACAAGGGCGCAACGATTCTGGTCGGCGGCAAGCGCACGCTGAAGATCGGCGACCTGATGGGCACCGTGGTCGTTCCCTTCATGCGGCTCAAGACGGAAGAGGACTACGAAGGCCTGGTCGAACTGGGCCAGAAGATCATCGACTTCTTCGCCGAAAACGCGCTGGAACACGAGCGTACCGGTGAAATGATCGAGCGCATCGGTCTGGTCAATTTCCTCGAGGGTATCGACCTTGAAATCGACGCCAACATGGTTTCTGCGCCGCGCATGAATCCCTATGTCAATACGATTGGCTGGGATGACGAAGTTGCCAAGATCAACGCCAAAAAAGCCGCTGCGTAAGCGTTACGACTAGGAGATTGAACATGAACGCACAAGTGAACGCACCCGCGCCCGCCGCCGCCGCGCCGCGCAAGACCGTCGAATGCGGCGTGCCGGACAACAAGCCCTACCTGCACCCGAAATTCATCGCCAACTACGGCAACTGGAAATATCACGACCGGCCCCGTCCCGGCGTGCTGCACCACGTATCCCATACCGGCGATCAGGTGTGGACGGTACGCGCCGGTACCCAGCGCCAGATGGACCACTACACCATTCGCAAGCTGTGCGACATCGCCGACAACTTCGCCGAAGGCTTCGTCCGCTTCACCATCCGCTCCAACATCGAGTTCATGGTCTCCGAGGAGAAGCAGGTCGCCCCGCTGATCGCCGAACTGGAAAAATCCGGCTTCCCCGTCGGCGGTACCGGCAATTCGATATCCATGGTGTCCCACACCCAGGGCTGGCTGCACTGCGACATCCCCGGCACCGACGCCTCGGGCGTGGTCAAGTCGATGATGGACGAACTGTATGAAGAGTTCAAGCGCGAAGAGATGCCCAATCGCGTCCATCTGTCCACTTCCTGCTGCGAGATCAATTGCGGCGGCCAGGCCGACATCGCAGTAATTATCCAGCATACCAAGCCGCCCAAGATCAATCACGACATGGTCGCCAACGTCTGCGAGCGTCCCACCGTGGTCGCCCGCTGCCCGGTAGCCGCCATCCGTCCGGCGCTGGTCAACGGCAAGCCCTCGCTCGAAGTCGATGAAAAGAAATGCATCTGCTGCGGCGCCTGCTACCCTCCCTGCCCGCCGATGCAGATCAACGATCCCGAGTATTCGAAGCTGGCGATCTGGGTCGGCGGCAAGAACTCCAACGCCCGCGGCAAGCCGACCTTCATGAAGATGGTGGCCTCCGGCCTGCCCAACAACGCGCCGCGCTGGCCCGAGGTCAATGCCGTGGTGGGCAACATCCTGCGCACCTACAAGGCCGACGCCCGTCCCTGGGAACGCCTCGCCGACTGGATCGACCGCATCGGCTGGCCGCGCTTCTTCGAAAAGACCGGCCTGCCCTTCACCAAGTACCTGATCGACGACTGGCGCGGTTCGCGCGCCAACCTCAACGCCTCGACCCACATCCGCTTCTGAGCGCATTCCAGGAAAACCAGCTCATGCTATTTGCAGTCACCATCAATGAAGGGCCCTACCAGCATCAGGCCAGCGATTCCGCCTACCTGTTCTGCCGGGCGGTACTGGAGAAGGGCCACGAGCTTCGGCGCGTGTTCTTCTACAACGACGGCGTGAACAACGCGTCGTCGCTGACCGAGCCGCCGCTGGACGACCGCAACATCGTCAACCGCTGGTCCAAACTCGCCGCGGACCACAAAGTCGACCTGGTGGTCTGCGTTGCCGCCGCGCTACGCCGCGGCATCCGCGACGAAAACCTGGCCGCCGGCTTTCGCATTTCCGGACTCGGCCAGCTGGTCGAAGCCGGGATCGAGGCCGATCGCCTTGTGACGTTTGGAGACTGACATGAGCGAAGGCACTGTAAAGAAATTCATGTTCGTCAATCGCAAGGCTCCCTACGGCACCGTCTATGCGCTCGAATCGCTGGAAGTGGTGCTGATCACGGCGGCCTTCGACCAGGACGTCAGCTTGGTCTTCATGGACGACGGCGTGTTCCAGCTGAAGAAGGGACAACAGACCAAGGGCATCGAGAACAAGAACTTCTCGCCCACCTACCGCGCGCTGGACGGCTACGACATCGAGAAGCTGTACGTCGAAGCCGAAGCCATGGCCGCCCGCGGCCTGACCGAAGACGACCTGCTGGTCGACGTCACGGTGATGTCGCGCGCCGAACTGGGCAAGCTCATGGAAGAGCAGGACGTTGTCCTGACCTTCTGAACGGAGAAAAAAATTTATGCTCCACATCGTCAATAAATCGCCCGCAGAACGCAACACCCTGGACTCCTGTCTGCGCGTCGCGCAGGAAGGCGGCGCCATTCTGCTGATCGAGGATGGCGTCTATGCCGCCACCCGCGGCAACGAGGGCGAAAGCCAACTGCGCGATGCGCTGTCGCGCTTCAAGGTATATGCACTCGCGCCGGATCTCGAAGCGCGCGGCATGTTTGATCGCGTCATGGAAGGCGTCACCACCGTCGATTACGGCGGTTTCGTCGACCTCGTCGCAGAACACAAGAACTGCCAATCGTGGCTGTAACGCGTTCGCTGTAAACAAGACATTTCACACCCCGTATTTCACCAAGGAGACACACATGGCTAGCATCGAAGTCAACGGCAAGTCCTACGAAACCGACGAAGAGGGCTATCTGACCAACCTCGGCGACTGGACCGAGGAAGTCGGCAAATATCTCGCACAAACGGAAAGCGTCGAGATGACCGAAGCGCACTGGGAAGTCATCAACTTTCTGCGCGACTACTACAACGAATACCAGATCGCCCCGGCAGTACGCGTGCTGACCAAGGCCATCGGCAAGAAACTCGGCGCGGACAAGGGCACCAGCCAGTATCTCTATGAACTGTTCCCCTACGGTCCGGCCAAGCAGGCCTGCAAGATAGCCGGCCTCGCCAAACCGACCGGCTGCGTCTGATTCCGGTGCGTAATCGGGCCGATGGCTTTGTCGACTGCGTCCGCCGCGCCTCGCCGTGCCTGGGGCACTGTCTCGTTGCGGCCTTCCTTGTCTTCGCGCCCTCGACCCGATTCCTTTCCGGAATCCCCGCTCTCGCGCCTCAATAGCGAACGTCCATGAGCCTCTTCTTCGCGATCCTGTTCTACGCCGCCACGCTGATTCTCGTCGGCGGCGTCGCGTACAAGGTCTATGACTACGCTCGCACTCCGGCGCCGCTGTGCATTCCCACCACGCCGGCGCCGACCACCACGGGCGGCGTGGTCTTGCGCATGTTCCGCGAAGTGGCGTTTTTTGAAAGCCTGTTCAAGGCCAACCTGTGGATATGGGCGCTGGGCTGGCTGTTCCATGTCAGCCTGGCATTGGTGCTGCTGCGACATCTGCGCTACTTCACCGAGCCGGTCAATTTCATCATCGCCTTCATCCAGCCCTTTGGCATGTACGCCGGCTTCGCCATGGCTGCCGGCCTGGCCGGACTGTGGGCGCGACGCTTCCTGGTCGAGCGCATCCGCTACATCTCGACCCCCTCCGATCACCTGATGCTGGCCCTGCTGCTCGGCATTGCCGTCACCGGCCTCTTGATGAAGTTCGTCAATCACACGGACGTCGTTGCGGTGAAAGCCTTCTTCCTCGGCCTGATGGTATTCGAGATCAATCCGCTGCCGGCGCACCCCGCCCTTTTCCTCCATCTGTCGATGGTCGCACTGCTGATGATCGTCTTCCCGGTCAGCAAGTTGCTGCATGCCCCCGGCGTGTTCTTCTCGCCAACCCGCAACCAGGTCGACAACCCGCGTGAAGTACGCCATCTGGCGCCCTGGGCGGCCAAATTCGAGACGAAGAACTGACATGGCCGACGAAACCACACCGGTCGCCGTAGCGCCAGCGCCGACTCCTGCCGCGGCTGCCAAGCCCGCCGAAAAGGCCAAGATCGAAGCGCCCGCTTATCGCGACATGCCGTGCATTCCGGCATTGCAGCCGGGCTCGATGAAGGACAGCAGGCCTTACGTCGCCAACGAAAAGATTCAGGAAGCCCTGGGCTTCAACACCAGGCTCGACGATGACTGGCAGGTAACCCATGACGTGGCCATCGCCAAAATGGGCGAACTGCTCGGCCAGAGTCGCGCACTCAAGGTGTTCATGGACTCCTGCGTCCATTGCGGCGCCTGCACCGACAAGTGCCACTACTTCCTCGGCACCGCCGATCCGAAGAACATGCCGGTGGCGCGCCAGGAACTGATGCGCAGCGTTTACCGGCGCTACTTCACCTTGCCCGGCAAGCTGTTTCCCTCCCTGGTCGGCGCCAAGGATCTGACCAGGGAAGTGCTCGACGACTGGTACACCTACTTCTGGCAATGCTCGCAATGCCGGCGCTGCTCGCTGTACTGCCCCTATGGCATCGACACCGCCGAAGTGACCATGGCCGCGCACTCGATTCTCGACTCCGCCGGCTACGGCGAGAAATATTCGAACGAGATCATCGGCAAGGTGCACAGGATAGGCAACAACCTGGGCCTGCCCGGTCCGGCGCTGATCAATACCCTGGAAGGCGTCGAGGAAGACGTGCTGGAAGACACCGGCGTCGCGGTCAAGTATCCGCTCGACGTGCACGGCGCCGAAGTGCTGCTGGTCACCCCTTCCGCCGACTTCTTCGCCGAACCGCACATCGAAAGCCTGATCGGCTACGGCAAGGTCTTCCATGCTGCCGGCATCTCCTGGACCCTGTCGTCGAA
>JAPLQZ010000192.1 GCA_026399415.1 Rhodocyclales bacterium
GAAAAAAAGCTTGTTGATGCCCGCGGCAGTTTCTGCCCCGGCCCCCTGATGGAACTTATTGCGGCGATCAAGATGGTCGAGATCGGCGATGAGATCGAGGTCTTGTCTACCGACAAGGGCTCGGCTGCGGAAATCCCGCAATGGCTGAAGAAGGTTGGCCACGAGCACCTGGGCAGCCACGAAGAAGCAGGTGTGTGGCATGTGAATCTGAAAAGGACCAAGTAGCGAAAATCACTTAGCGCAGCAAGGACGGTGCCGCGAAGCGCCGATCATCATCCAATAAAAATGAGGAGACAGACATGAAGATACTGGTCATCGGCGGTGGCATGGGCGGAACCATTCTCGCCAACAACGTAGCGCGCAGTCTCAAGGACGATCTGAAGTCCGGCAAGGTGCAGATCACCATGCTCTCCGCCTCGGACAAGCACATGTACCAGCCGGGACTGCTCTACGTCGCGGTCGGCAAAATGACTCCCGACGAAATGTATCGCGACCAGGCCAGCCTGCTCGAACCCGGCATCCAGTTCCATGTCGATCCGGTCGAAACCTTCATGCTCGACGACAACAAGGTGAAGACCAAGGGCGGCAAGGTGCACGGCTATGACATCATGGTCATCGCCACCGGTTCGCGCATGTTCCCGGACTCGATCCCGGGCCTGAAGGAAAACGCCGAGTTCTTCTATACCGAGGAGACGGCGGTGAAGATGTTCCACCGAATCCGCGAATTCCAGGGCGGCAAGATCGTCATTGCGATGGGCGTGCCGCACAAGTGCCCGATGGCGCCGCTGGAAATCACCTTCATGCTTGACGATTATTTCAGGGACAGGGGCATGCGCGACAAGGTGCAGATCCACTACACCTATCCGATCGGGCGCGTGCATACCCTGGAGAATGTCGCCAAATGGGCGCAGCCGGAGATGGACAAGCGGGGTATTACCTACGAAACGCTGTTCAACCTCAAGTCGGTCGACGGCGAGAAGCACATGCTCCATAGCGAAGAAGGCACCGAGATCAATTACGACATGCTTATCTCGATTCCCGCACACAGAGGCATGGAAGTCATCGAGACCAACAAACTGGGGCAGAACGGCTGGATCCCTACCGACCGCTACAACCTCAACATGGAAGGCCGCAGCAACGTCTTCGTTCTCGGCGATACCACCAACATTCCGATCAGCAAGGCAGGGTCCACGGCGCACTTCGAAGCCGAAACGGTGGGCGCCAACATTGTCGCCATGGTCAAGTTCGGCGTGCCTGTCCGCAAGTATGACGGCAAGGTTTTCTGCTTCATCCAGACCGGCTCGGAATCGGCGACCTACGCCATGTTCAATTACCTCCAGCCGCCCGATCCCAAGGCGCCGACCCGCGCCATCCACTGGTTCAAGCTTGCTTACAACAAGCTGTATTGGATCTCGGCTCGCGGTTTGCTGTGAGGAGACGGCCATGAGCGACAACACTTGCGAAATCGGCAGCATCCCGGAGCTCGAACGCGTCATGCAGGCCGCCAAGGACTCGGTTACCGACGACATGGTGTCGAGGCTGGCGGAGAACGGCGCCCAGGCGCTCGATCTGCTCGACCGCCTCAACCGTAGCGGCATCGATCGCGCCCTGCCGGTGCTGTCGCGGCTGGTCGAGAACGGCGACCTGCAGCGCATCGTCGACATCGCCCGCGCCGTGGCGGCGGCGGAGGACGCGATGAACGATGACATGGTCGGACGCGTTGCGCAGATGGGCGCCGAGGCCCTCAGCGTCATCGACCGCCTCAACCGCAGCGGCGTCGAACGCCTGATCGACATCCTCGATCGCCTCAACAACTCCGGCTCGCTCGACATCCTGGCCGACAAGCTGCCGAGCATGATCAAGCACATCGACATGGTCGATCAGCTCGCCGGCTGCCTCACTCTCGGCGCCGAGGATGCCCGTAAACTGCCGCCGCCGTCCGGCGGCATCATGGCAATGATGCGCCTCATGAGCGATCCGGAAAATCAGGCGGCTCTCCAGTTCGTCATGTCCATCGGCAAACGCATGCGCGCCAGCTGCGGTACGGGCAAGGGCTAGCACTAACTGTCTCCTCTTCCGGTTCCACCAGGAATCGGATTCAATCCCGGCCTTGAGCCGGGTTTTTTTGTCTGCGGACTCCGCAGTGGATCAATGACGAGATATAGCGACCCGGATCATCCGCGCCGGCGTGGCGCCATGGCCTTGAGGCAGACCAGCACGAACATGATGCCGCCGATGACGGCAATCAGGCCGCCCAGGCCCATCATGCCCATGCCGATTTTCTGCGGCAGCGTGGTCAGAGCCTGCTCGGCGCCGGCGACCTTGCGCTGCACGCCGTAACCGCCTGACCAGGCCAGACCCAGTATGTGAATCAACTGCCCGCCGCCGTACACATAGGCTTGCCAGTGCGCCATGCGTCCGCGCACCTCGCCGAAACCCAGTTGCGGCAACAGCACGTAGGCCAGGCCCATGAAAGCCAGCGTCAC
Source organism: Rhodocyclales bacterium (assembly GCA_026399415.1). GTDB lineage: Bacteria > Pseudomonadota > Gammaproteobacteria > Burkholderiales > Rhodocyclaceae > Sulfuritalea. Next base: position 2,487 of record JAPLQZ010000192.1, read on the forward strand.
GCCCACCGTGGACCCGTGATAGTGCGCCGGGATCACCACGTTGACACCCTGGATCATATAGGCCAGCACGCCGCCCACCGCGAACAGGGAAAACGAGGCGATGAACGCCGACTTGGCCGGATCGGCGGCGGCCTTGCGCGTCGCCCACAGGCTCAGGAA
>JAPLQZ010000052.1 GCA_026399415.1 Rhodocyclales bacterium
ATTTCGAAAGCCGTCACGTTGTCTCCGGCCGCATCGCGCAAACGCCCCAGGAGGCGCACCGCCGCAGCGGGATCGGGCACGGCAACCCACGCGGTAGCATGCGTGCGCGGCCGCGGGAACAGTTTCAGCGTTGCCGCCGTAATCAGCCCCAGGGTACCTTCGGCGCCGATAAACAGGTGCTTGAGGTCGTAGCCGGTGTTGTCCTTGCGCAAGGCGCGCAGGCCGTTCCAGATGCGGCCGTCGGCGAGCACCACCTCAAGACCCAGTGTCAGTTCGCGGGCATTGCCATAGCGCAGTACCTGCACCCCGCCGGCGTTGGTGGACAAGTTGCCGCCAATAGTGGCGCTGCCCTCCGCCGCCAGCGACAGCGGGAACAGGCGATCCGCCTCCTGCGCGGCTTCCTGCACCGCCTGCAGCGTGCAGCCCGCCTCGACGGTCATCGAGTTGTTGTCGGCATCGATGGCGCGGATGCGGTTCATGCGCCGCAGGCTGACCACCACTTCGCCACCCACCGGTGTCGCCCCGCCGCACAGCCCGGTATTGCCGCCCTGCGGCACGATCGCGACGCCGACAGCGACGCAGGCGCGCACCACGGCGGCTACCTCTTCGGTGCTGCCCGGCAGCACCACGCACAGGGCGCTGCCCGAGTAGCGGCCGCGCCAGTCGGTGCAATACGGGGCGACATCCTCAGCCGCCGTGAGCACATGCTGCTCGCCCAGCAGGCGGCGTAATTCACCTATCATGGCCGCGCCAGCGTCGCGTAGAGATCATGCACATCGCAGTCGATGACGCTGACCTCGGCAAACTCGCCGATCTCCAGATCGTGGCCGTCGGTGATGTACACCAGACCATCGACATCCGGTGCGTCGCCTTCCGAGCGGGCGACGGCGCCGTCTTCATCGATGTCGTCGACCAGCACCTTGATGCGGCGGCCGATCTTCCTTTCCAGCCGCTGCGTCGAAATGTCTTCCTGGTGCCGCAACAGTCGCCCCTTGCGTTCTTCGCGCACTTCCTCCGGCAGGGCTCCGGGCAACTGGTTCGCAGTCGCGCCTGCCACGGGCGAGTAGGAGAAGGCGCCGACGCGGTCGAGTTGGGCCTCGTCGAGAAAATCGAGCAGTTCGTTGAACTCGGCCTCGGTCTCGCCGGGAAAGCCGGTGATGAGGGTGCTGCGGATGGTCAGTTCAGGCACTTCCCGGCGCCAGGCGGCGATGCGGTCGAGTACCTTCTCCGCCGACGCCGGGCGCTTCATCAGTTTGAGAATGCGCTGGCTGGCATGCTGAAAGGGCACGTCGAGGTAGGGCAGGATCTTGCCCTCGATCATCAGCGGAATCAGGTCATCGACGCTGGGGTAGGGATAGACGTAATGCAGGCGCACCCACAGCCCAAGCTTGCCCAGTTCGCTGCACAACTCAAGCAGCCGAGTCTTCACCGGCCGTCCGCCCCAGAAGCCGGTGCGGTACTTGATATCGACGCCATAGGCGCTGGTGTCCTGCGAAATCACCAGCAGTTCGCGCACCCCGGCCGCGGCCAGCACTTCGGCTTCGCGCAGCACTTCGCCAATCGGACGCGAAACCAGGTCGCCACGCAGCGAGGGAATGATGCAGAAGGTGCAGCGATGGTTGCAGCCTTCGGATATCTTCAGATAGGCGTAGTGATCCGGCGTCAGGCGGATGCCCTGCGGCGGCACCAGATCGACGAAGGGATCATGCAAGGGGGGCAGGTGCAGATGCACGGCCGCCATGACTTCCTGCAAGGCGTGCGGGCCGGTGACGGCCAGCACCTTGGGATGCACAGCGCGAACCACTTCATTGCCCGCCGCATCCTTTTTCGCGCCCAGGCAGCCGGTGACGATGACCTTGCCATTTTCGGCGAGCGCTTCGCCGATGGCATCGAGCGATTCCTCGACCGCCGCGTCAATGAAGCCGCAGGTGTTGACCACTACCAGATCGGCGCCGGCATAGCTGCCGGAGATCTCATAGCCCTCGGCGCGCAGCCGGGTGAGGATCTGTTCCGCGTCCGACGCCGCCTTGGGACACCCGAGCGACACGAAGCCGACTGTCGGCGCCTTGGCTTTGCGTCGCGTCACAAGCTATTTCTTTTCGGCTTTTTCTTCGGGCTTGACGTAGATGCCAGGAAAAATCTTGCGCGTCTGTTCCTGCATGGTGTCCTGCATCTGCTGGAACATCTTTTGACTCTGCTCGACGTAGGTGCCCATCATGTGCTGCATGGCAGGCCCCTGAAACTTGAGGAACTGCGCCCACAAATCCTGATTTTCACCGGCGGATTCTCCATACAGCCCCTTGGCCTGCTCCTTGAGCTTGGCCTGCACCTCGGTGAAAGACTTGATGTTGTCCCCGATGTAGTTGCCCATCATGCCCTGCATGGCATTGCCATAAAAGCGGATCATCTGCGACAACAGCTCGGAAGAAAACATCGGCGCGCCGCCGGCTTCTTCTTCAAGGATTACCTGCAACAGAATGGCACGCGTGAGGTCGTCGCCGGACTTCGCGTCGACCACCTGAAAGCCTTCGTGAGCCAGTACCAGTTGCTTGATATCGGCCAGCGTTATGTAGGTGCTGGTACGCGTGTCATACAGGCGGCGATTCGGGTATTTCTTTATCAGTCGGCTCTGTGCGGCCATTGTATTTCCCTCCATAAAACCATTCTACTACCAAGGCTGAAGATGCCGGCCCCCGCCACAGCGGGGGTCGTCCATCTGCCGGAATCCGGCGAAATCAGCAGTAGTGTAGTCCGCCATTGATATTCAGCGTCGCACCCGTCATGTAACCGGCCAGATCCGACACCAGATAAGAGCACAAGGCGCCGATTTCTTCCGGCTTGCCCAAACGACCGACCGGTATGGTGGCGACGATCGAGTCGCGCACTTCCTGCTTGATCGCCATGACCATGTCGGTTCCGATATAGCCGGGAGCGATGGCGTTGACCGTAACGCCCTTCTTTGCCACTTCGGCTGCAATCGCGCGGGTGAAGCCGAGGATGCCGGCCTTGGCTGCGGAGTAGTTGGCCTGCCCAAACTGGCCCTTGATGCCATTCACCGACGACATGTTGATGACGCGGCCCCAGCCTCTGTCGGCCATGCCGCCGAGCACCTGATGCGTCATGTTGAACACCGAGTCGAGGTTGGTCGACAACACGGCATCCCACTGACCCTTGTCCATTTTCTTGAACACGGAGTCGCGTGTGATGCCGGCGTTATTCACCAGCACGTCGATGGGTCCGATTTCGGATTCGACTTTCTTGACCATCACCGCGCAGGCCTCGTCGTCGGTGACATCCGCTTCGGCGACGATGAAATCGAAGCCTTCCGCCGTCATCTTCGCCAGCCAGTCATCCTTGGGCGGAAAATTCGGCAGACAGTTAGCCACCACCGTGAAACCGCTTTGCGACAGCGCCTTGCAGATCGCCGTGCCCAGACCGCCCATCGCGCCCGTTACCAATGCTATTCTCTTTGCCATTTTTGCAACTTCCTATAACGACTATAAAAACGTTTGCGAGCGGAAGACGCGCTGCAAGCCGCAGCCTTCGGCTCGAGGTGGATCAGTACATGTGCTGCCCACCGTTGATTGAAATGTTGGCGCCGGTAACAAAGGCAGCCTCTTCGGAAGACAGATAGGCCACCAGACCGGCGACTTCTTCCGGCTTGCCCAGTCGCCCCTGCGCGATCAGCGGCAGGATCTTGCTTTCCAGTACTTCCTGCGGAATCGCCATGACCATTTTTGTGCCGATGTAGCCCGGAGAAATGGTGTTCACCGTAACGCTCTTCTTCGCCACTTCCAGCGCCAGCGCCTTGGTGAAGCCGTGCATGCCGGCCTTGGCGGCGGAGTAGTTGGTCTGGCCGAAGGCACCCTTCTGGCCGTTGACCGAGGCGATGTTGATGACCCGGCCCCAGCTGCGCTCCACCATGCCGTCCATGACCTGCTTGGTCATGTTGAAGGCGGAGTCGAGGTTGGTGTGGACCACCGCATCCCAATCCGCCTTGGTCATTTTCTTGAAGGTCATGTCGCGCGTGATGCCGGCATTATTCACCAGCACGTCCACCGGACCGATATCCTTGGCCACCTGTGCGACACAAGCCTTGCATGAGTCGAAGTCGGCGACATCGCAGGGATAGGCCTTGAAGCCATAACCCATGTCGTTCATGGTGCGCAGCCATTCGTTCGCCTTGGTATTGCTCGGGCTGTAGGTCGTCACCACCTTGTAGCCGAGCGCCGCCAGCTTGATACAGATTGCTTCGCCCAGACCGCCCATGCCACCCGTTACCAGTGCCACTCGTTGCATTTCGCTCTCCTATCGTTTTTGTTGGGATGGGGCCATTGCATTGCCGCACCGGAAACCGCGCCCCTCGCGGACACCCGGCTTTTTCATTATGCCTTTTCCTTGACGTAGCGCCCGGGAGCCGGCTCACCGGGCGGACAGGTCTTGCTGCCGAGTTCCGCGCGCGCCGGCACATCCTTGCCGCCATGGCTCTTGAGCCACTTCGCCCACACCGGCCACCAACTGCCTTTGACTTCGGCCGCGGCATCGAACCATTCATCGGCGTTGGCAGTCTTGCTGTCGTTCAACCAGTAATTGCGCTTGTTCTTCACCGCCGGATTGATGACGCCGGCAATGTGTCCTGAAGCGCCAAGGACAAAGGTCGTCTCGCCGCCGAGCAGGCTTCGCGTCTGATAGGAGGTTTTCCACGGCACGATGTGATCTTCGCGACTGGCGTAGAGGAAGGCCGGCATATCCACCCGGCCGAGGTCGGCCTTGACCCCGCACATTCCCAGCTTGCCCGGAACCCGCAGATTGTTTTCCAGATACATGTTGCGCAGATACCAGGCGAGGAAGGGGCCGGGCAGATTGGTTGCGTCGGAATTCCAGTACAGCAGATCGAAGGCCGGCGGCTTGTTGCCCTTGAGGTAATTGCCCACCACGTATTGCCAGATCAGGTCGTTGGCGCGCAGCGCGGAAAACACCGTCGCCAGTTCGCTGCCGCGCAGCAGGCCGCCCTTGCCGATGCC
>JAPLQZ010000129.1 GCA_026399415.1 Rhodocyclales bacterium
CTATGCCTATGGCGTGATCGCGCGGCTGGCGATGCTGGCCGCTTCGCTCGAGCTAGAGCGCGGCGCACCGCAGGAGTAAGCCATGAAGTTGGCTTTCATCCTTGATCCGCTGCAAAGCCTCAAGGCCTACAAGGATTCGAGCGTGGCGATGATGCGCGCGGCTGCAAAGCGCGGCCACGAGGTGTGGGCCATCGAGCGTGCGGCGCTGACCTGGCGCGATGCCTGCGTTGCGGCGCGAGCGCAGAAACTTGCTGTGGTCGGCGATGACGCGGCCTGGTACTCGGTGAGCGAGGAAGCGCTGCTGCCGCTGACCGCCTTCGATGCCGTATTGATGCGCCAGGATCCGCCCTTCGATTTTGAATACGTCGCCGCCACCTGGCTGCTGGAACGCGCCGAGGCCGCAGGTGCCCGCATCTGGAACAAGCCGCAGTCGATTCGCGACCATTCCGAAAAAGTTGCAATCACCGAGTTTCCGCAATACACGCCGACCACGCTGATCGCCCGCGACCCCGTCGATATCCATGCCTTCATCGACGAACTGGGCGACGTCATCCTCAAGCCGCTCGACGGCATGGGCGGCAGCAGCATTTTTCGCGTCCTGCGCGACGACTCCAATCGCAACGTCATAGTCGAAACACTGACCAACTTCGGTGGCCGCAGCATCATGGCGCAGCGCTACCTGCCGGCGATCGTGCACGGCGACAAGCGCATCCTGCTGATCGCCGGCGAGCCGGTGCCCTATTGCCTGGCGCGCATTCCGAAGCCCGGCGAGTCGCGCGGCAATCTCGCCGCCGGCGGCAAGGGCGTGGCCCGCCCGTTGCTCGGCCGCGACCGCGAAATCGCCGAAGCGCTGGCGCCGACTCTCTGGGCGCGCGGATTGCTGATCGTCGGCCTCGACGTGATCGGCGACTGCCTGACCGAAATCAACGTCACCAGCCCCACCTGTTTCGTCGAGATAACGCAACAGACGCGCTTCGACGTCGCGGCGATGCTGATCGACGCCCTGGAACGCGAATGCGGAGAGCTCTCCGGTTCCTGAGCCTGCTCGTCATGGCATGGCTGCTCGCGGGCTGCGGGCAGCCGGCGCCGTGGCGGCAGGAATCCTATGTTTTCGGCACCCGCGTCGAACTGCTGATTGCCGGCGCGCCGGAAGCGCAGGCGCGCGCCGCCGGCAATCGCGTGTTGCAGGAATTCGACCGGCTGCATCGTACCTATCACGCCTGGCAACCTTCCGAACTGTCGGCGTTGAATGACGCGATTGCTGCCGGCCGCGCGCGGGAAGTTACGGCCGAGTTCGCCGCGTACATCCGCGAGGCGCAAAGCGTCGCGGCAGCGGGCGACCATCTGTTCGATCCCGGCATCGGCCGCCTGATTTCCCTGTGGGGCTTTCAGACCGACGACATCCAGCCGCACCTGCCCGATCCCGCCGCCGTCAGGGCACTGCTGGCGCAGCATCCCTCGATTGCCGATCTGCATCTCGATGGCAATCGCGTCAGCAGTCGCAACGCGAGCGTAGCGCTCGACTTCGGCGGCTACCTCAAGGGCGTGGCGCTCGATCGCGCGGCGGCCTCGCTGAAACAGGATGGCGTCGCCAACGCCCTGATCAACATCGGCGGCAACGTCATGGCGCTTGGCACTCGCGACGGCCGCGGCACGCCGTGGCGTGTCGGCATCCAGCACCCGCGGCCGCAGGGCGTGGGCGGTGCACCGCTGGCCTCGCTCGAGTTGCGCGGCGGCGAAGCCATCGGCACTTCGGGCGATTACCACCGCTACTTCGAGGTGGCCGGTCGTCGCTACTGTCACCTGCTCGATCCGCGCAGCGGCTTCCCGGCCGATGCCACACAGGCAGTGACGCTGCTGATTGCGCCGGGGCCGGGTGCCGGTATGCGTTCCGATGCGCTGTCCAAGCCCCTATTCATTGCCGGTACGCAATGGCGGGGCATGGCGACGAAACTGGGTGTCGACGTGGTCTTGAGAGTCGGCGCTGACGGTACGGTGAGCGCGACCCCGGCGATGCAGGCGCGCCTGAAAATTGAAGTTCCCGACCTGAAGCTGGAGGTGGTCCAATGAGCGACGATCCGGAGATCCAGCGCGCCGTGCGGCGCACCGTGGGCATCGCGGCGCTGCGTCGAATACGCCGCATCGTCGATGCCGACAACGCGCTTGAGAGCAGCAAGCAGCGCTGGGCAAGGCGACTGTCGATCTTCCTCGTTCTCGCGGCCGTCCTTGTTCTGGCCTGGATCGTGATCCGCTAGAATGAAAGCATGATTGGAATCTTCCTCCTCACCCACAGCACCTATGGCGAAGCGCTGATCCAGTGCGCCTGCCACGTGCTCAACAAGCGACCGGTGCAGATCGTCCAGCTTGGCGTCGCCGCACAGGACGATCCGCTGGATGCGCTGCCGCTGGCGCGCGATATGCTGAAGCTGGTCGACAGTGGCCGTGGCGTACTGATCATGACCGACATCTATGGCGCCACGCCGTCCAATCTGGCGACGAAACTGCTGGAGCCGGGGCGTGTCGAAGGCATTGCCGGCGTCAATCTGCCCATGCTGTTGCGCGCCATTGCCTACCGCGACAAGGACATGGAAACCCTGGTCACCCGTGCTGTCGCCGGCGGTCGCGATGGCGTGATCAACATGCTGAAGCATTGACTATTGACATGCCGCGCATCGAAGCTGAAATCACCAACAAGCTGGGCCTGCATGCCCGCGCTTCGGCCAAGCTGACCCAGCTCGCCGGTTCCTTTCCCTGCGAGATCTGGATGGAGCGGGGCAGCCGCCGCATCAACGCCAAGAGCATCATGGGCGTGATGATGCTGGCGGCCGGCATGGGTGCGACCGTGACCATCGATACCGAGGGCGAGCGTGCCGAAGAGGCTGCGCAGGCCATGCTGAAGCTCATCGCCAACAAGTTCGGAGAGTCGGAGTGAGCCGCGACTGGCGCCGGGGGGTGGGCTTCTCATGACCTTCAGCCTCCACGGCCAGGCCGTCTCCGGCGGCATCGCGATCGGGCGGGCGCATCTCGTCTCGCACGCGATGCTCGAAGTCGCCCAGTTCCAGTTGCGTGAACGCGATGTGGCGGGCGAACTGGTCCGTTTCGACAAGGCCGTGGCCACGGCCAGCGCGGAGCTCGGTTCGCTGCGCAGCGAGGCCAGCGTGCCCGGCGCCCCGGCCGAACTTTCCGCCTTTGTCGATCTGCACGCCATGATCCTCGCCGATCCGGCGTTGACCGATGGTGTGCGCGAGCTGATTCGCGAGCGCCGCTGCAACGCCGAATGGGCCATGGTGCAACAAATGCAGCAGGTGGTCGACCAGTTCGACGAATTCGAGGACGCCTACCTGCGCGAGCGCAAGCAGGACATCGTGCAGGTGGTCGAACGCGTGCTCCGGGTCCTGCAGGGCAAGCCGCGCAAGCTGGCGCGGCGCAAGGCGATCACGGTCGACGACGATTTGATCGTGGTCGCCAACGATCTCTCGCCGGCCGACACCATACAGTTCAAGAGCCTCAAGATCGGCGGCTTTGTCACCGACCTGGGCGGCGCCACCTCGCATACCGCCATCGTTGCGCGCAGTCTGGCCATTCCGGCGGTGGTCGGCATGCAGCATGCCCGCTCATTGATCCAGGATGACGACGTGCTGATCGTCGATGGCACGCGCGGCGTGCTGATCGTCGATCCCGCTTCCGGGGTGCTGGACGAGTACCGGCTCAGACGGACCGAGCTGCAACTCGACCGGTCCAAACTCAAGCGCCTGGTAACGGGCCGCTCGCGGACGCTGGACGGCGAAGATGTCGAACTGCACGCCAACATCGAATTGCCGCAGGACGCCGAACAGGCGAAGGAAGTCGGCGCCGACGGCGTCGGCCTGTTCCGCACCGAATTCCTGTTCATGAATCGCGATGAACTGCCCGACGAAGACGAGCAGTTCGAGGCCTACCGCAGCGTCGTCAAGACCCTCGGCGACAAGCTGGTCACCATCCGCACGCTGGACATCGGCGCCGAAAAGGAGGCCCGGGCGCTGCGCAATCGAGCCGGAAATCGCAGTGCGCCGAATCCCGCGCTGGGCCTGCGCGCGATTCGCTTTTGCCTGGTTGAGCCGCAGTTGTTTCTGGTGCAGTTGCGGGCGATTCTGCGCGCTTCGCACTACGGCCGGATTCGCCTGCTGATTCCGATGCTGGCGCATGCCCAGGAGATCGAGCAGACCCTGGCCCTGATCGAACTGGCCAAGATGCAGTTGCGCGAGTCGCGGCAAAAGTTCAGCGCGGTCGAAGTCGGCGGCATGATCGAGATCCCCGCTGCGGCGCTGGCGCTCGGCCCTTTCCTGCGCCGGCTGGATTTCCTGTCGATCGGCCTGCACCCGGCGGTGCTCAAGCTTATTTCGCTGACCATTCAGAGCGCGCAGCGGGTCGGCATGCCGGTCGCGGTGTGCGGCGAAATGGCGGGTGACCCCAAGTTGACCAGGCTGCTGCTCGGCATGGGCCTGCGCCAGTTTTCCATGCATCCGTCGCAGCTTCTGGAAGTCAAGCAGCAGGTCATGATGGCAGATGCCACGCAGCTTGCGGTTCGCGTTGCGCGAATCCTCAAGCTCGACGAACCCGACAAGATCGCCGAACAGGTGGAAAAACTTTGATCACGTCAGGGGTCGGCATCGTCGCCGCGCAGCGCACGAGCTTCAACCAGCCTCTTGCGTTGCAGGGGGGCAGCGTGCTGCCGGCCTTCGATCTGGTGTATGAAACCTACGGCACGCTCAACGCCGCCCGGTCGAATGCGATTCTGGTGTGTCATGCGCTGTCCGGACATCATCATGTCGCCGGCTGCACCGCCGACAATCCCGCCAACATCGGCTGGTGGGACAACATCGTCGGCCCCGGCCGGCCGCTGGATACCGAGCGCTTCTTCATCGTCGGCGTGAACAACCTCGGCGGCTGTCACGGCTCCACCGGTCCGGCCAGCCCCAACCCGGCGACCGGCAAACCCTGGGGTGCGGATTTCCCCGTGGTCACCGTCGAAGACTGGGTTGCCTCGCAGGCCCGGCTCGCCGACCACCTCGGCATCGACGCCTGGGCGGCGGTGATGGGCGGATCGCTGGGCGGCATGCAGGCGCTGCAATGGACGCTGAGCTTCCCCGACCGCATCCGCCACGCCCTGGTCATCGCCGCCGCACCCAAGCTGTCGGCCGAGAACATCGCCTTCAACGATGTCGCCCGCCAGGCCATTCTGACCGACCCGGATTTTCACGGCGGGCACTTCTACGAGCACGGCGTGCGCCCCGTGACCGGCCTGCGCCTGGCGCGCATGCTGGGCCACATCACCTATCTGTCCGACGACCAGATGGCGGAGAAATTCGGCCGGCGCCTGCGCGTCGGCGCCGGCAGCTACGGCTTCGATGTCGAATTCGAGATCGAATCCTACCTGCGCTATCAGGGCGACAAGTTTGCCGGCGTGTTCGACGCCAATACCTATCTGCGCATGACCAAGGCGCTCGACTATTTCGATCCGGCGCAGGATTTCGACGACGATCTGGCGCGCGCGCTGGCGCGCGCCCGCGCCAAATTTCTGGTGATCGCCTTCACCACCGACTGGCGCTTCACGCCCGCCCGTTCACGCGAGATCGTGCATGCCCTGGTGCATAACGGGCAGGCGGTGGCGTATGCCGAAATCGACAGCGCCCACGGCCACGACTCGTTCCTGATGGATGAGCCGCACTACCATGCCGTGGTCGATACCTACCTGAAGCGGGTCCAACTATGAGCGCCACCGCCGGGCAGGCCGTCCAGTTGCGCGCCGATTTCGACCTGATCGCCAGCTGGGTGCAGCCGGGTGAACGCGTGCTCGACCTGGGTTGCGGCGATGGCTCCCTGCTCAAGCGCCTGATCGAGGAGCGTGGCGCAAGGGGCTATGGCGTCGAACTGGAAGGTGCCGAAGTGCTGGCCGCCATTGCCAATGGCATCAACGTGATTCAGGGCAACCTGGAACAGGGCCTGGCCGGTTTCGACGACCAGACCTTCAACCATGTCGTGCTGTCGCGCACCTTGCAGACCGTGCGCCACACCGAACGCATCCTCAGCGAAATGTTGCGCGTCGGCCGCGAGGCGGTGGTCAGCTTTCCCAACTTCGCTTTCTGGCAGAACCGCCTGGCGGTCATGGGCGGCCGCATGCCGGTATCCGAAGACCTGCCCTACGAATGGTTCGACACGCCCAATCTGCGTTTCTTTACCCTGCTCGATTTCGAGTCGCTATGCGCGAAAATGAACCTTGTCATCCGCGAGCGCCAGGTGCTTGACGAGGCCGGCCGTTTGGTTACGGAAGAGCCGAATTTCCTCGGCAGCCTGGCGGTTTACCGGCTGGGGCGCTAGGCGCCGGGCTCAGGGAACAGTCTTTACTTCCGCTGCCGGCTGTACCGCAACCGGCTCCGGGGTTTCCGGACTCGCTGGTGCGCCTGCCTTGCGCAGGCGCTTTTCCTCTTTCTTGGCCTTCTTGGCCAGATCTCTCTGGCGCTTTTCGAACGAATAATTGGGTTTTGCCATCGGGTACCTCTGTCAGGAAACGGGTAAAGGGTGCAACGGCGCAATTGTACGGCAGTCCTCGTGCAATTCTCCACCGCAGCCGCCTGCAGCAGGAAGTGCCTTGCCCCGTTCACGGCTTGGGCCGCTATTCCTCATAGGCGAGCAGGACGACGTCCGCGGCCTGCTGTCGCAGCGGAATCAGCGCCTGATAGGCCGCCGATGCGTGCCAGCCATTGATGGCTTTCTGATTTGGAAAGCGGATCACGACCACGTCCGGGTGCGGATGCTCACCGGCCAGAATCGTCAGCCGGTTTCCGCGAAAGACCAGTTCGGCACCCCACGGCTCCAGTGTCGCCGGAACCCGGCTGCGATACTCGGCCCATTTTGCGGCGTCTTTGACCGTCAGGTGCCCGATCAGGTAGGCGTTGCTCATGTTTTGTACTCGTTGCCAGGAAGGAGAGCAATCATAGGCTTCATGATTCCGTCCGCAATGGCTTGAACCGCGATCAAATTGCTTCACTATCGGCACTACAGTCAACCGTCCCTTCGGAACATAATGCGGAATCGACGGCCCGGTCCCTTCGGGACATAAAAGGGCTTCCCGGTAACGCAAAGCGAAGGCGAGCAACACCATGCATGATATGGCAAAGAATGTTTTGGGCGGCGTCCTGCAGTCCTGCAGTATCGATCCGATGACCGGATTTTTCCGCACCGGCGACTGCCGGGTGACCGAAGAAGATATTGGCAACCACGGCGTTTGCATCGTCGCCAGTGCCGAGTTTCTGGCCTTCTCCAAGTCGCGCGGCAACGACTTGTCCACCCCGCATCCGGAATTCGAGTTTCCCGGCGTCAAGCCCGGGGATCGCTGGTGCCTGTGTTCGGCGCGCTGGCAGGAAGCCTTGCGGGCGGGCATGGCGCCGCAGGTGGTGCTTGAAGCGACATCCCTTGCCGCGCTGGAAGTCGTCCGCCTGGCCGACCTGAAACGCTACGCGGTGAAGCTCGACCAGGAGAAATGATGAGCGCGCTCTACAAACTCTCGGCCAAGCGCCTCGATGGCGGCAAGCAGTCGATGAAGGACTATAAGGGCAAGGTCTTGCTGATTGTCAATGTCGCCAGCGGCTGCGGCTTCACGCCCCAGTACGCCGGACTCGAAGCGCTGTGGCAGAAGTATGGCAAGCGCGGCCTGGTGGTGCTGGGTTTCCCCTGCAACCAGTTCGGCGGGCAGGAGCCGGGCGATGAAGCCGCCATCGGCGAGTTCTGCAGCCTGACCTATGACGTGACTTTCCCGATGTTTGCCAAGGTGGATGTCAATGGCGACGACACCCATCCCGTCTTCGCCTTCCTCAAGGCGGGCGCTCGCGGCCTGCTCGGCACCGAAGGCATCAAGTGGAATTTCACCAAATTTCTGGTCGATCGCGACGGCAAGGTGGTTGATCGCTATGCCTCGGCGCACAAGCCGGAGGACATGGCGGGCGACATCGAGCGGCTGCTTTGATCGGTATTTGGAGTCGTCAGGCAGCGATCTTCTGCTGCCGGGCGCGCGAGTCCTCGCCGTCCTCGGCCGGGTCATCCTCGGCTTCGCTGAAGCGGACGATGCTGACGCCGGCCGGCAGATTGGCCTTGTGGCGGAAAAGCTGCTTCAACCAGTAGTTTTCTGGGGGCGCGAGAACATCCATGAGGTTCGCGGCTCTCTGGGTCATTTGCGGCTCCTGCATTCACTGTTGCTACCGTCCCCAGCTCCCGCTGGCGACAAAAAGGTGAAGGCTCCGCAAACGCGGAGCCTTCAGGCGGCTGGAAGGAGGAAACCAGCCGCCGGGGGAAACTGCCCCTACCGGTCGAGGTAGCGGCGGGAATCGGCAAGAAATTTCAGGATGGTGTCTGACTGCATGTTCATCTCCGTTATGGCTCTGGTTGCCCGTATGCCCCTATAGATGGGGACGGCGTCCATTGGTTCAACGGCGAAGTGCAACAACTTGTTTCAGGCATCGACTACCCCACTTGCGTAATACCGGCAACTCTCCTCGTGCAGCACCCAGCGCAGGCGAACGGACGACCGCAGGGAAAGGGCTGCGGAGTATTCGCTTTCAACGGGTGTGGGTAAGTCAGGAACGCTTGCCGGGCTCGGTTGGCAACGCGCATTTCTGGCAATCTCTGCCGAAAGGTGAAAGGTAGCGCCACCAGATCCAGATCAGCGCCGGCAGCACGGCGATCAGCGCGATGTCGCTCCAGTCCGGTTGCGTCAGCTCGCCGTGCCACCACGCGACGGCGGCACGCAGCGCTTCGATCAGCAGCACCATGTAGGCGAAGCCGGCCGCCAGCAACGCGATGCGCTTCATGCCCCGCCCCGCTCAAACACCCATTGCAGCAGGGCATCCTGCGCCGCCTGTGCACTTCCGGCGTTGGCGTGATTGACGAAGAACACCACGATCCAGCGCCGGCCGCTCCGGTCCAGCACATAGCCGGCGATGCTGCGCACGCCTTCCAGCGAGCCGGTCTTGATATGTGCCTGGCCGGCCACGCCGTTTTGCTTGAGGCGTTTCTTCATGGTGCCGTCGGTGGCAGTCACCGGCAAGGACGCCATCAACTCCGGCATCACCGAACTCCGCCACGCTGCCTGCAACAGGCGGCCCAGGCCTTCGGCGGAAATCCGCTCGCGGCGTGACAGGCCCGAGCCGTTTTCCAGCACCAGTTCCGGCACGCTCAAGGCCCGTGCGTCGAGCCAGAAGCGGATCGCCGCGTCGGCGTCTTCGGCGCTCGCCGGACGATGCCCGGCTTCCATGCCGAGGGTCAGGAACAACTGGCGCGCCATGACGTTGTTGGAAAACTTGTTGATGTCGCGCACCACCTCGGCAAGAGTCGGCGATGGCAACACGCCGATGGCGCGCGCCTCGGCCGGAACCAGGCCTTCGCGCACGCCGCCCGTCAGCGAGCCGCCGAGTTCCGCCCAGAGCTGGAGGAAGACGCCGAGCACGAAAGCGGGATGTTCCTGTACCGCGATGTTCCAGCGCTGTTCGCCGCAGCTTTGGGGGAACGTGCCGGTCAGCACCAGTCGTGTCGTCAGGCCGTGGCTGAAGACATCGGCACGCAGGCGCTCCTTCCAGTCGCCGCAGCCGTTGCCGTTGCCCAGTTTGATCTGGTTGACCAGGTCGAGATTGGCCGGCGCCGGTTCCATGGCGACGATCAGGGTTTTCTTTTCAAGATCGGGAATCAGTTGCAGCGTGACCGCCTTGAAGTTCACCAGCAGGGCATCGGGGGCGACGTTGTAGGGACGCATCGGCTGGGCATCGAAGCGTCCGGGTTCGGCCGCACTGACGGCGAAGGCGCTGCGGTCCAGCACCAGGTCGCCGCGAATCTCGCGGATGCCGCGAGTGCGTACCTGTCGCAGCAGGCGTTCGAACTGGTCGTAGGTGAGCTTGGGATCGCCGCCGCCGCGCAGGTGCAGGTCGCCGGTCAGCACGCCGTCATTCAGCGCACCGCTGGCAAAGGCTTCGGTCTTCCAGACATAGGCGGGCCCCAGCAGGTCGAGCGCGGCAAAGGTCGTGACCAGCTTCATGGTCGACGCCGGATTTAGTGCGGCACGGGCATTGACGGCGACACGCGGCGTCGCGACGTCCACCTCCTTGACCCAGACGGCGGTCGCCGCGACGGGAATGCCGGCGCCCTTCAGCGCCTGCGCCACCGGGGCGGGCAAGTCGTTGGCGCCCGCCTGCAGCACCCACAGGCAGAGCAGGGAGAAGAATAGATTGCGCATGGCCACATCTTATAGAATCGAGCGAAAGAACGAGGGGAGATCAGGCATGGAAAATCCCGCAAGCGCGCTGCAACCGGCGTGGCAACCGTCGGCGGCGACGATACGGGCGGCCAGGATCACCGCGTTCATGGAATGGCTGGCGGCCGAGCGCGGGCGGTCGTTCGCCGACTACGATGCCCTCTGGCACTGGTCGGTGGAGGATCTCGAAGGTTTCTGGGGCGCCGTCTGGGATTACTTTGCAATTCCCGCCGCGACGCCGCGCACACGGGTCCTGGCCGATGCGCGCATGCCCGGCGCACAATGGTTTCCCGGCGTGACGCTGAACTATGTCGACCAGGTTTTCCGCCATGCCACGGCAGATCGACCGGCCATCATTTCCCGCAACGAAGCCGGTATCGACCGCGAGCTGAGCTGGGCCGAACTGCAGCGTCAGGTCGGTGCATTGGCCGCCAGC
>JAPLQZ010000031.1 GCA_026399415.1 Rhodocyclales bacterium
CCTTGAGGCCCTTGTCGCCCATCACTGCGCCAATGCCGCCGCGGCTGGCGCTGGAGCGGCCCTGCTCGACGGAGGCGAAGAAGACGCGGTTCTCGCCGGCAAGGCCGATGGCGGCCACCTGGATGTCCGGATCCTTCAATTCATTGCGGATCGCCTCCGAGGTCGCGGTGGCGCCCATGCCCTTCAGGTGCGAGGCGTCGCGTATTTCGACCTTGTCGTTGTGGATCCAGAGATAGACCAGTTCTTCCGACTTGCCGCTGATGATGACCTTGTCGTAGCCGGCGTACTTGAGCTCGGGTGCAAAGAAGCCGCCCATCATCGAGTAAGCCATCAGCTTGGTTTGCGGCGAGATGGTCGACACGATGGTGCGATTGCTGCCCGGCGCCGCGGTGCCACAGAGCAGGCCGCTGCTGAAGATCAGCAGGTTGTCCGGGGAAAACGCGTCAGTCTCCGGCGGCACCCTGTCCCACATGATCTTGGCATTGGTGCCGAGGCCGCCCAGATAGAGCTTGGTGTCATTCAGGTCGGTCTCCACCCGGTCGATGCTGCCCCGGGAGAGATCCACTTCCAGGTCAAACCCTATTTCTCCATAGCGCATTTCTCTGGTCCTCTCTCAGACGGTGTTTCTATCCATAAGCCTGGCGCGCATTTCCGCACCCGACCTTGTTTTTTGATTTTCAGTGCTTGCCACTTTTCGGGCGGAACTGCCAATGAGCGGCGGCAGGGCGATTGCGTCAAGGTGGTGCTCCAGGCTGGACGGAACGAAGCGCTCGGGACAACGGGCCACCAGGCCGCACACGGCGAGGGTATGGATCGTCCTGGCGACGTCCTGGGGAGTCCCGTGCTGTCGAGGGTCGTACCAGCCGTAACTCCAGTTGAGCATGCCGAAGACGCTGTACGTGACCCGCTCGACCTCCGCCGAGTCCAGCCTGTCGACACCGCTGGCACCGGGTGATTTGCAGCCGGCGACAAGAATCGATGCCACGATATCCCGGCAGATATTGAAATAGGCTTCCTTGAGCAGGCGTACCGTCTTGCGCCTGCCCGCAGGCAGTGCAGAAGCCTCATGGACCAGCACCCGCATCTCCGACCGGTTCTCGGCTGAATAACGGAGATGATTCAGGATGAAGACATACAACCGATCGACCTGATCATCGACACCTTCGAGCGCCGCGTTGGCCGAGCTGGCCATGGTTTCGAAGGCGTCGGTCTGCAGTGAAAAGAGCAGGTCTTCCTTCGAGGAAAAATAGTCGTAGAAGGTGGCCAGGCCCCGTCCGGTCGCGCGGGCGAGACCGCGCATGGTCATGCCATGGAAGCCGTGTTCCGCGATGGCCGCCGCCGCAGCCTTGAGGATCTCGAGACGTTGCGCCTCGTGCCGGAATTGCCGCGAACCCTCGGCGGCGACATGGCTCACGATCTATTCCCCCGAAAGGAGCGGCACCACCCCGGACCGGGCCGGATTGAGCGCACGGACAGCATCAGGTCGCCTTCGCGCAAGGCGGGTTTGACGAGCGTCGAAATCGAGAGCAGCGCGTAAGCCATTTGACCTCCAGACCGTTTCGCACGGGCTATCCGGGTGAATAGTCTGCAACGTATGCAAGGTATTTCTTATTGGACCACGGTGGCGATCGTACCCGAACGATCGTTCGCCAATTTGATCTATGTCAACTCCAGCAGTTGTCGGGAAATTCGTCACCGGGTAAAGCTGGCGCCCCCGAGCATGGCGCCGGCCGCCTCCAGGCCCGGGGCGCATCGGCAATAGCGCAAAAAAAAACGCCACGGCAAGCCGTGGCGTTTTCATCCTGGGCGGATCCGACTGCCCGGATCCGCAGGGTCCTGCTGCTGGCGATCAGGCGGACTTCAGCGCCACCAGCACTTCGTCCAGCATCTTCTTCGCGTCGCCGAACAGCATGCGATTGTTTTCCTTGTAGAAGAGCGGGTTGTCGACGCCGGCATAGCCCGACGCCATGCTGCGCTTCATCACGATCGAGGTCTTGGCCTTCCACACCTCGAGCACCGGCATGCCGGCAATTGGGCTGCTGGGATCGTCCTGCGCACCCGGATTGACGATGTCGTTGGCGCCGATGACGATCGCCACATCGGTCTGCGGGAAGTCGTCATTGAGCTCGTCCATCTCGAACACGATGTCGTAAGGTACCTTGGCCTCGGCCAGCAGCACGTTCATGTGTCCGGGCATGCGGCCGGCTACCGGGTGAATGCCGAAACGCACGTTAACACCCTTCTCGCGCAGATACTTGGTGATCTCGTACACCGTGTGCTGGGCCTGCGCCACCGCCATGCCGTAGCCCGGCACGATGATGACGCTCTTGGCCTCGTTCAGCAGTTCTGCAGTTTCGTTGCTGCTGATCGGCGTAACCTCGCCGGCCGGCTGCGCTCCCGCCACCGGCGTCGCGCCGCTGGTGGTACCAAAACCGCCGGCAATCACGCTGATGAAGTGGCGGTTCATCGCCTGGCACATGATGTAGGAGAGAATCGCGCCGCTTGATCCGACCAGGGCACCGGTGACGATCAGCAGGTCGTTGTTCAGCATGAAACCCGTGGCCGCCGCCGCCCAGCCGGAATAGCTGTTCAGCATCGAGACCACCACCGGCATGTCGGCGCCGCCGATCGCCATCACCATGTGGATGCCGAACAGCAGCGCAATCACGGTCATCACGATCAGGGGAGTCATGCCGTCGGCCACCGAGGCGGCATGCACGAACTCGCGGCCGAACCAGATCACCACCAGCAGGCCGGCCAGGTTGAGCCAGTGCCGTCCCGGCAGCAACATCGGGTTGCCGCCGATCTTGCCCGAGAGCTTGCCGAAGGCAATAATCGAACCGGAGAAAGTAATGGCGCCAATGAGAATGCCGAGATAGATCTCGATTTCGTGGATATGCTTTTCGGCATCGGTCAGGCCGACAGACGCCGCCGGATCGATGTAATTGGCGAAGCCGACCAAACACGCCGCAAGACCGACCAGACTGTGCATCAGTGCCACCAGTTCCGGCATCTGGGTCATTTGCACGGTGCGCGCCGCATACAGGCCGACGCTGGCGCCGACCACCATGGCGCCGATGATCCACGGCAAGCCGGCCATGGTCACGCGCGGCCCGAACACCGTCGCCAGGACGGCGATGGTCATGCCGATCATGCCGTAGAGATTACCGCGGCGAGAGCTCACGGGGCTGGAAAGACCGCCGAGGCTGAGGATGAAAAGAATCGTTGCTCCGATATAGGAGACGGTTGCCAAATTTGCAGACATGTCGTGTCTCCTAAGTTATTTGCGGAACATGGCCAGCATGCGCTGGGTCACGGCGAAGCCACCGAACATATTGACTGCGGTGAGCGCAATGCCCGCCACCGCCAGCCAGCGTATCCAGCCTTCCGGTCCGACCTGCACCAGTGCGCCGATGGCGATGATGCTGCTGATCGCATTGGTCACGCTCATCAGCGGCGTATGCAGGGCCGGCGTGACGTTCCACACCACCATGTAGCCGACGAAGCAGGCCAGCACGAACACCGTGAAGTGCGCGAGGAACGCGCCCGGAGCATTGGCACCGACGAACCAGAACATCAGTGCGGCGATGCCGAAGGTAACGGCCGTGCTGCCAGCCGATGCCGGGGCACTTGCCTTGCCGTGACCACCGCTCTTCTTTTGCACAGGCATGGCGGCAGCCGGCTTTGCAGCCGGTGCGACGGACAGCTTGGGCGCCGGAGGCGGCCAGGTGACTTCGCCGTTCTTGATTACAGTCAGGCCGCGGATGGCTTCGTCTTCCATGTTGACGTCGAGGGTGCCGTCGTCTTTTACACTTTGCGTCTTGCACAGCTCCTCGGCAAGGCGGAACAGGTTGGTGGCGTACAGCGTCGATGACTGCTTGGACAGGCGCGAAGTCAGGTCGGTGTAGCCGACGATGGTCACGCCGTGCTTCACCACCGTCTGGCCGGGCTCGGTCAGTTCACAGTTGCCGCCCCGCTCGGCGGCCATGTCGACGATGACGCTGCCCGGTTTCATGCTCTGCACCATCTCGGCGGTAATCAGCCTGGGCGCGGGCTTGCCAGGGATCAGCGCAGTGGTGATGATGATGTCCACCTCCCTCGCCTGCTTGGCGTACATATCGCGCTGGGCCTGCTGGAAGCCCTCGCTCATCACCTTGGCATAGCCGCCGCCGCCGGAACCTTCTTCTTCGTAATCAACCTTGACGAATTCACCGCCCAGCGACACGACCTGGTCGGCCACTTCGGCACGGGTGTCGTTGGCGCGCACGATGGCGCCCAGACCGGCCGCGGTGCCGATGGCCGCGAGGCCCGCGACGCCGGCGCCGGCGATGAAGACCTTGGCCGGCGGAACCTTGCCCGCGGCGGTGCTCTGGCCGTTGAAGAAGCCGCCGCAGGCGTTGGCAGCCTCCACCACGGCGCGGTAGCC
>JAPLQZ010000247.1 GCA_026399415.1 Rhodocyclales bacterium
GCACTTATGGACGCGGGTTCAATTCCCGCCGCCTCCACCATTTAATTGAAGACCGGACTCACCTCCGGTCTTTTTTTGTGCAGGCCCCGAAAACCAAAAAAGAGCGGCTCCCACCGCTGAGAGCCGCTCTATTACTGGTGCCGGCAACCGGAATCGAACTGGTGACCTACCGCTTACAAGGCGGTTGCTCTACCATCTGAGCTATGCCGGCCAAAGACAGAATTATAACGGAGCCGATCCGCTATAAACTTCAGCTTCGCCTTATCCGACGTTGCCCATGGTCGCCCGTTCGACTCCCCGCCAGGCATTGCATCTGCTTGTCATAGCCGCCTCCGAAAAGGTCGCGGCGCGCCTACTGCCGGTCTTTGCGGAGGTGAACAAGGATTGCGAGTTTCACCGCATCGATACGCCATCAGGACTGCACGACGCGTTAGGCGAGCAGCCTTGGGATGCCGCGCTGTACATTCCGGGCCTCGGTTCGCTGTCGGTCCAAGAGGCGGTGAAACAGATCGATGAAGCAGGTCTTGACCTGCCCCTGATTGTCGTGGCCGGGCCCAGCGACGAGCGCGGAACGCAGCCGGCCATGAAAGCGGGCGCGCGCGACGTGATCGATGCCGACCGGCTCGAACGCCTGATTCCCGCAGTCGAACGCGAAGTGCGCGAAGCCCGGCATCGCGCCGATCACCGCGCTGCGCTGGAAATGCTCAACGAGAGCCAGGCGCGTTTCGACGCACTGGCGTCCAACCTGCCGGGCATGCTGTTTCAACTGCGTCGCGACACCGAAGACGGGTTTCGCTTTCTGTTCGTCAGTGAAGGCTGCCAGAAGCTATTCGGCTTCAAGCAGCAGCATCTGCTGGCTTCAGCAGACAAGCTGTTTGACGCCTTCGACGCCGAAAAACGGAAAAGCCTCGAAAACGCCCTGCTCGAGTCTGCTGCCAATGGCACCCTGCTCAACTGGGAAGGCCATACCCGCGGCCGCAGCCGGCAGAAATGGATCAACCTGCGTTCGACGCCCCATCGTTTCGATTCCGGTGTTGTCGAGTGGCGCGGGATCGCCACCAATATTACCGAAAGCAAGGAGAATGAAGCGGAACTGCGCGGTTCCCGGCAGCAGCTTGCCGAGCTTTCCACTCACCTCGAAGCGGTCAAGGAAGAGGAGCGTGAGCGGATCTCGCGCGACATCCACGACGAACTCGGATCCATACTGGTTTTTCTCAAGATCGAGGCGGCGCATCTTGCCAGCAGGCTGCCGGAAGGAGCCGGCCACTTGCGTGACAAGGCCCACTCGATCGAACATCTGCTCGACCAGGCGATGAGCACGGCGAGCCGTGTTGCTCGCGAATTGCGCCCCGGCATTCTCAAGGAGTTCGGCCTGCCTGCGGCCATTGAATGCCAGGCTGAGGACTTCACCCAGCGCTTTGGCATCCCGTGCCGGGTGCAATGCGACGAAGACGCCATCGAGCCGGAACCGGATACCTCGCTGGCGCTGTTTCGCATTGCCCAGGAGGCGCTGACCAATGTCGCGAAACATGCGCACGCATCGCTTGTTGTCATGCGTTTGCGGCGCGAACGCGGTAACATTCTGCTGGAGATCAGGGACAATGGTCGCGGCATTTCAGAAGCAGACATGCAGAAACCAAAGTCATTCGGGCTGCGCGGAATCCGGGAGCGGGTTTTGAGTCTTGCCGGAGAATTCCGTATCGGGCCCGCGGAACACGGCGGCACTCACATCATCCTGCGCGTTCCGGAACAGGCAGGCGTGGAACCTCCGGGCGAAGAGGAATTGCAGCACAAGCTGTTTTAATCATGGCCGACAAGATCCACGTTCTCATAGCCGATGACCATGCCATTGTTCGGCAGGGCCTCAAACAGATTCTTTCCGAAACCGAGGACTTGCTCGTTACCGGCGAGGCCGACGATGGTGCCGAAGCATTGCAGCTTGCGCGACAACAGCCATGGGACGTCTTTCTGCTCGATGTCTCGATGCCCAACCGAAACGGCATCGATACCCTGAAACAATTGAAGAAGGAATTCCCGCGTCTGCCGGTGCTGATTCTCAGCATGCATCCGGAGGAACAATACGCCGTGCGTGCGCTGAAGGCGGGCGCCTCGGGCTACCTTACCAAGCAGAGCGCGCCCGAACTGCTGGTCACCGCGATTCGCCAGGTAGCCTCCGGCAAGAAATACCTCAGCCCGGCGGTTGCCCAGCAACTGGCGGACGCGATTTCGGAAAATACGGAAAAATCGCCGCATGAACGGATCACCGATCGCGAATACCAGGTGCTGGTGCTTATCTCCGCCGGCAACACGCTGAGCCAGGTCGCCGAAAAACTTAATCTCGGCGTCGCCACCGTCAGTACCTATCGGGCTCGCCTGCTCGAGAAAATGGGCCTCAAGAGCACGTCAGAGCTGATTCGGTACGGCCTCGAACACGGGCTGGCGGAGTAACGCGGCCCGATTGAGCAACACGCCGTAGCCCCTGCTGCCATTCAGGAAGCGATGTAACGCTCCATCTGCTCGATGATGAAGCTTTGCTCGGAGATCTTCGCCTTGACCAGATCGCCGATCGAGACGATGCCGAGAATATTCTGATGCTCGTCGAGCACCGGCAGGTGGCGGAAAAAGCGCTCGGTCATCAGCGCCAGACCCTGTGAGACCTCCAGGTCCGACGTCACGAAGCGCACCTTCTCTGTCATCACTGCCCGCACCAGAGTCTCCCTCGGGTTGATGTCAAGCGCCGACACCTTGTGCAGGCAGTCGCGTTCGGTAAAGATGCCGACCAGTTTGCTGCCTTCAATGACCAGAACTGCTCCGATGTCGCGCTCCAGCATCAACTCCATAGCGCTTTTCACCGTATCGTCCGGCCCTACGGTGGCGACCGGTTTCGTCTTCCCGGCCAGGATTTGTTTGATCGTCGTCATAATGCATCTCCACACTGAGATTTGATCTGGTTTATCAAGTCGGTGTCAAATGACAGGCATTTCAACCGCGCGTGCCCAAGTATCCTTGACCTCTGCACCCCAGTCAACGCCACTTTGCACAGAATCAGGGTCAAGTGCCGCGGCCTGGTGTCGTGATCGGGAGTGTCGCGGGAGTGTCGCGGGAGTTGCCAAGAGCCCGTTGCACCCATACCATAGCGACATGGAACCCACTGACACGAAAGATACCCCCGAGGCCTTGCAGGTCCGCCTGGTCGAATTGCGTACCGAGCATCGCGATCTCGACGAAGCGATCACCCGCATGATGCTGGCGCCCCCGGAAGACCAACTGCTGCTGCGACGCATGAAGAAGCGCAAGCTGCTGATCAAGGATCGCATTTCGGCGCTTGAGCGCACGCTCGATCCCGATCCTGACGAATACGCCTGAGTCGCCATGACGTACAATTTTGACACTCTGGCCCTGCATGCAGGCCAGGTGCCGGACGAGCGCCATGGCGCGCGGGCGACACCGATCTATCTCACCACCTCCTACGTTTTCAAGGATTCCGATCAGGCCGCTGCGCTGTTCAACATGGAGCGCGCCGGCCATGTCTATTCGCGCATTTCCAACCCGACCAATGCCGTGCTCGAAGAGCGCATCGCGGCACTCGAAGGCGGTGTCGGAGCGCTTGCCGTGGCCTCGGGCCAGGCGGCGATGCACCTGGCGATCGCCACCCTGATGGGCGCCGGCAGCCACATTGTTGCCAGCCGTTCGCTATACGGCGGTTCGCACAACCTGCTCGACTACACCCTGCCGCGCTTCGGCATCACCACCACCTTCATTGATCCGCGTGACCTCGATGCATGGCGTGCCGCGATCCGTCCCGAAACGCGCCTGCTGTTCGGCGAGACGCTGGGCAACCCCGGACTCGAGGTGCTCAACATCCCCGAAGTCGCCGCCATCGCTCACGAGCACAAGCTGCCACTGATGGTGGACAGCACCTTCACTACGCCCTGGCTGATGCGCCCGTTCGATCATGGCGCCGATCTGATTTTCCATTCCGCCACCAAGTTTCTCGGCGGCCACGGCGTCGCCATAGGAGGCCTGCTGGTCGATGGCGGCATTTTCGACTGGGAAACTTCGGGCGGCAAATTTCCGACCCTGACCGAGCCCTATGAAGGCTTTCACGGCATGGATTTCAGCGAAGAATCCACCGTCGCCGCCTTCCTCTTGCGGGCGCGCCGCGAGGGTCTGCGCGACTTCGGCGCCTGCATGAGCCCGATGACCGCCTTCCAGTTGCTGCAAGGTGTGGAGACGCTGCCGCTGCGCATGGAACGGCACGTGGCCAACACTCGCAAGATGGTCGAGCATCTGGTCGCAAGCGATGCCGTGGCGAATGTGGGTTATCCCGAACTGGAAAACCATCCCGACCATGCGCTGGCGAAACAACTGCTGCCGCGTGGCGCCGGCTCCGTTTTCAGTTTTACGCTCAAGAGCGGCCGCGCCGGTGGCCGCAAGTTCATCGAAGCCCTGCGGGTTTTTTCCCACCTCGCCAATGTCGGCGACGCCAAATCGCTGGTGATCCACCCGGCATCCACCACGCATTTCCGCATGTCCGACGACGCACTCCTTGCCTCCGGCATCCAGCCCGGCACCATCCGCCTGTCGATCGGCCTCGAAGATGCCGGCGACCTGATCGAGGACCTCAATCGCGGCCTCGCGGCCGCTGCCAAGGCCTAGCATGCAGATCGAAGTCAATGGCGAAATGGCCTACGCCTACACCGGCGGCAAACCCTTCGACGCCAAACTGCCCTGCGTCGTTTTCATCCACGGCGCGCAGAACGACCACAGCGTCTGGAGCCTGCAGAGCCGCTGGTTCGCCCACCATGGCTTTGCCGTGCTGGCCGTGGATCTTCCCGGTCATGGCCGCAGCGCTGGCAGCCCGTTGCCTTCGATCGAAAACCTGGCCGACTGGATTGAATTGCTGCTGGAAAGAGTCGGCGCTGATGAAGCAACTGCGCTACAAGGCGGTCGAGCAAAAGACGCTCTCCTCGCCGTAGCGGATGGCGATACGGCGAAAAATGTCTCCCTGGTGGGGCACAGCATGGGCTCGCTGGCCGTCCTCGAATGCACCTCGCGCCATCCGGCGCGTGTCGCACGCATTGCAATGATCGGCACCGCCGTACCGATGCCAGTCTCAGACGCCCTGCTCGGTGCGGCCAGGGACAAGGAAGCCAAAGCCATCGGCATGATCAACCCGGCATGTGGCTGCTGGGCGCATCGCGCCGCCTCATGGAACGACAGAAACCCGGCGTGCTGCACAACGATCTGGCCGCCTGCAACGCCTACGCGAACGGCATGGAAGCGGCTGCCATCCTGACCTGTCCGGCATTGATCATCAGCGGCAGCCGGGACATGATGACCCACCCCAAAGCCGCCGCCAAACTCGCCGCCGTTGTCAAGAATGTGAGAAGCGTCAGCCTCGATGGGGCCGGCCATGCGCTGATGGCCGAGCAACCCGACGCGGTGCTCGATGCCCTGCGCGCATTCATCGCTTGACCGCCATGGAGACGCCGCAGGAACAGCACCATCCGTTTCCGGTAATCCGCACCGGCCTGCCGTTGTCCGCACCGTTTGAGTGGCTGCGCCGCGGTGCCGAGGATCTCAAGGCCGGTGGCTTTGCCAGCCTGTTCTACGGGATGTGCTTTGCTGCCGGCGGCGGCGTGCTCTTCCTTGCCTTCCGGCATGCCGTGCAACTGGTCACGGCCGTCACCACCGGCTTCCTGCTGGTCGGGCCATTTCTTTGCATCGGGCTCTACGAACTTTCCCGCCGTCGCGAAGCCGGCGAGCCGCTGAACCTGATATCCACGCTTGCGGTCTGGAAACGAAATATCGGCTGCTTTGGCATTTACTCGCTGATTCTGATTGTTATCTACCTGGTCTGGGCACGCGCCTCGCTGGTGATCTTCGCCCTGTTCTACCAGGGTGGCATGCCAACCCTCGGAAGCTTCATGCGGGAGATCCTGAAGTTCGACAATATCGAATTTCTGCTGGCCTACCTTGCTGTGGGTGGCATCTTTGCCATGCTGGTGTTTGCCGTTTCCGTAGTTTCCATTCCGATGCTGCTGGAGCGCAACCAGGATACGGTCACCGCCATGCTGGCGAGCTTTCTGGCGCTGGTGCGCAACCTGCCGATGATGCTGATCTGGGGCGCACTGATCGCCTTGCTGGCTGCCCTGGGCATCGCCCTGGGTTTCGTTGGCCTCATTGTCACCATGCCGCTGGTGGGACATGGCACCTGGCACGCCTATCGGGCGCTGATCGAACACCCAGCGCCGTGAATCACCGCAAAAACATCGCGTTGCTGGCCACAGCACAGGCCCTGCTGTTGACCAACGGCATCATGCTGATCGCCATCAACGGTCTGCTCGGTCTGCAACTTGCCACCGACAAACGGCTGGCCACCCTGCCACTCACCACCTACGTAATCGGCGGTGCGCTGGCGACACTGCCAGCAGCTTTTTTCATGAAGCGCTACGGGCGGCGCGCCGGATTCATGCTCGGCGCCGGCATTGGCATGCTTGGTGCCCTCATCGCAGCTGTCGCCGTGAGCATCGGCAGCTTCTGGCTGCTTTGCTTCGGCACTGTATTTGCAGGCATCTATAACGCCTTCGGCCAGCAATATCGGTACGCCGCCGCCGATGCCGCAACGCTCGACTGGAAGAGCAAGGCGATATCATTCACGCTGGCCGGCGGCATACTCGGCGGCGTGATCGGCCCGGAAGTCGGCAAGCTGACCCGCACGCTGCTGGAACCGACTTACCTCGCCAGTTATGGCGCGCTGATCGGCTTTGCCGCACTGTCGATGCTGATTGCCAGTCGACTGGATATCCCGCCGCTGTCGGTCAGCGAACAAAAGGCCATCGGCCGGCCGCTGCACCAGATCGCGCGCCAGCCAGCCTTCGTGGTCGCCGTGCTGGCCGCTGCCTGCGGCTACGGCGTGATGAACCTGCTGATGACGGCGACACCCCTGGCCATGGACATCTGCGGCCTGCCCTTTGCAGACACCGCCTTCATCCTGCAATGGCACGTCATCGCGATGTTTGCGCCATCATTTTTCACCGGCGGCCTGATCAAGCGCTTCGGCGTACTGAACATCCTTTTCGTCGGAGCCGGACTGATGTTCATCTGCATCGGCATCGCACTTTCCGGGATTACGCTGATGCATTTCTGGTGGGCGCTGGTGCTGCTGGGTGTGGGCTGGAACTTCCGGCCAAGGTGCAGGGCTCCAATGATTTCATCGTGCTCGGCGTGCAGGGCCTGACTTCGCTCTCCTCAGGTGTCCTGATCAGCAGCGAAGGCTGGACAAGCCTCAACACCTGGGCCCTGCCCATCGTGGCCATGACGGCGCTGGCGAGTATGCTGCTGTGGTTGCACCGAAAATCATCCCACTGATGGGCCGGCGCCAAGATCAAGCGAGTACGAGAATCGCCAAGTCACTTTGATCGCCGTATCGCCAGCGCCGACTCTTGTACGCGATCCGTGACTCCTGCAATACAGTGCGCCGTGCGTCACACTGCCGTAATAATCCCCGACTACAGTGAAGGCCCGACCAAGAAAGCAAGGTGCCTCCATGAATCTCGCCAATTTCAAAAGAATACTCACGACAGCGTTTTTCGCCGCACTAATGCCCATGTCAGCGCAGGCCGCCGACATCACCGGCGCCGGTGCTACTTTCCCCGCACCGATCTATGGCAAATGGGCCGAGGCTTACCAGAAAGCCAGCGGCAACAAGATCAACTACCAGTCGATCGGTTCCGGCGGCGGCATCAAGCAGATCGTTGCCAAGACGGTCGATTTCGGCGCTTCCGATATGCCATTGAAACAGGAAGAACTGGATAAACAGGGACTGATGCAGTTTCCTGCCGTGATCGGCGGTGAGGTGCTGGTCTACAATCTGCCGGGCATCAAGTCGGGCGAGATTCGGCTGACGGGCGCTGTGCTGGCCGACATTTTTCTGGGCAAGATCGTCAAATGGAACGACAAGGCGCTCGCCGATCTGAATCCGAAGATCGCCCTGCCCGACCAGGCGATTGCCGTGGTTCGTCGCTCCGACGGTTCCGGCACCACCTTCATCTTCACCAAC
>JAPLQZ010000304.1 GCA_026399415.1 Rhodocyclales bacterium
TAAGGCCGCGTCACGGCTTTGTGCCTTCGCCGGCCGCCGTCCCGCCGCCGCCGACTTTCGCCCTGGCCTGCCTGCGTGCCAACTGCCCGCCGCTTGCGCCGCCGGCGGTGAAGCTGCCCACGGCTTCGGCGGCTACGCCGGACAACGCCAGATCACCGCGCCTTGCGCGCCTGGCACAAAGCCGGGCCGGGGTAAATCGCAAGCGATTGAACATAACCGCGCATTACACAAAGCAGGCCAGTCGCTGCGCTGGGCTTCGCTTGATGGCCCGCCGCTGCCGCGCCCTGCGGGTTCGTGTAATGGTCGGTTATGTCTCACGCCCCGGCCCGGACAACGGCTATGCTGGCTTGCTTCGCTGCGTCCGTGCATTCGGGCGCTGCGCGCGAGCGTGGAGTGTTACCCCCCGCCCGCCCCGGCTAACATGGGGCACTCTTGGGACAACCACGGCGAAATAACGGCACTTATCCACAACAACCCAATATAATGAGCATCGCCGTAACCCTTGCTGCGATTGCTTCCGCGTGTTGTGTATTGTTTTGGAATATTCGTTTAATTCAGACTCAAACACCGCCGCCGCAAGGCGTGGGGATTCGACTTCCCCCCCCGGCACCAAACCTCGATTATTGTGGACGCAATGCCCGCGTGATGTCGCCGCGGGAGGCTGGGTGGTCTCCCTGGCGGATAGCCGGCGTTATGCCGGAACTAAAGTGGGGGTATTCCGGATTACACTTGCTTGTCTGGGCACGTGTTCAGTCTTCACGGAGGGTATGTTGTGATTTCGCCGAATGCTGGAGTTTCATTGACCATCCTGCGGGCGCTGCCGATCTTCGAGACGCTCGATGACGACTGTCTTCAGCCGCTGACTCGTGTGGCCATGCTGCGCAAAATTCCTCGGCATACCGTTGTGCTGAGTGCGGGCGACCGTACCGACAACATCTATTTCGTTCTTTCAGGCGCCCTGAAGGTGCAGGTCAGCGACGAGGAAGGGCGCGAGGTCATTCTCTCGATGCTCGGGCCGGGGGAACTGTTCGGCGAAATGGGGGTGCTCGACGATCACCCGCGCTCAGCGACGGTTCTCGCGGTGGAGTCAAGCGAAGTGGTGATGATGGGGAAGGAGCATTTCAAGCAATGCCTGGCGGCGAATCCTGACGTATCCCTTTTCATCATGCGCAATCTGACCAGGCGTTTGCGTCTGGCCGACCGCAACATCGAAAGTTTGGCGCTGCTCGATGTCTACGGCCGTGTTGCACGTCTGTTGCTGGAGGCAGCGGAAACGGTCGACGGGCGCAAAGTGGTCACGCGCAAAGTCACCAAACAGGATATCGCGAAGATGATCGGCGCTTCGCGAGAGATGGTCAGTCGCGTAATGCGCGATCTCACCGCCCAAGGGCTCATCCATGAGCAGGACGGCCAGTTGATTCTGGTTGATCTGGCGGCGTTCAGGCGGCACGGAGATGTCGATGCATGCACTTGATCAGTGGCCCCTGATTGTGCGTCCGGCGCCGTTGACGGCTGAGGACTAGCGCTCTGCCACGATTCCCGCCGGAAAGGCGGCCGGATGTTGCATGACCCGCGGCAATCCTTCCGTCGCAATGCCTTCCGCTGCCGCCATCATGATGCGTCTAACTCTTGCTGATTTCGACTACGCGCTGCCGCCGGAGCTGATAGCCCAGGCGCCTCTGTCGCAGCGTTCGGCAAGTCGCCTGCTGGTGGTCGACGGCGACTGCCGCACGGACGTTAATTTTGTCGACTTGTCGCGCTGGCTGCGGGCGGGCGATCTGCTGGTGTTGAACGACAGTCGCGTACTGCATGCCCGCCTGCTGGGACGCAAGGAGAGCGGAGGGCAGGTCGAAATCCTGGTCGAACGTCTACTCGATCACAGTGTCGTGCTGGCGCAGCTACGGGCGAGCAAATCGCCGCAACCGGGCAGTCGCATGCGACTTGAAGACGCGGTCGATGTCGAGGTGCTGGGGCGCGAGGACGAGTTCTATCGCCTGCAGTTTGCGGGTGACGCCGCTGATCTGATCGAGCGCCATGGCCGGTTGCCTCTGCCGCCTTATATTGGACGCGCCGCGGAGGCCCCCGATGAGGAGCGCTACCAGACGGTGTATGCACGTGAGAAGGGCTCGGTGGCGGCCCCCACGGCTGGTTTGCACTTTGATCAGAAGGTGATTGCGAACTTGCGCGAAAAGGGCGTTGGCATCGCCTGGGTCACCTTGCACGTGGGCGCTGGAACGTTCCAGCCGGTTCGGGTGAGTGACCTCGCGGAGCATCGCATGCATAGCGAGCGCTACGTACTGCCGCAAGCTACCGTAGATGCGATCGCCGCCACCCGGGCACGCGGCGGGCGGGTCGTGGCGGTCGGTACGACCTCTTTGCGGGTGCTGGAATCGGCGGCACTGGATGGTGATCTGATAGTCGGCGCCGGCGAGACGGCGCTGTTTGTCACTCCGGGCTTTGAGTTTCGGGTGGTAGATATGCTGGTCACCAATTTTCATCTGCCCAAATCTACCTTGCTGATGCTGGTTTCAGCTTTCGCCGGTCTCGATGAAATTCGTGCTGCCTATGCCCACGCGATTGCCACCGGCTATCGTTTCTTTAGTTACGGTGACGCCATGCTGTTGCACAGAAGGTTGCCGCAATGAACTTTGAGTTGCTCGCCACCGACGGCGCTGCCCGCCGTGGAACCCTCACGCTCGCTCACGGCACAGCGCCAACGCCGACGTTCATGCCGGTGGGCACCTATGGCACGGTGAAGGCCATGTCGCCGGATGAACTGGTCGGCATCGGCGCTTCGATCGTGCTCGGCAACACCTTTCATCTCTGGCTGCGGCCCGGTCTGGAGGTGGTTGCGGCGCACGGTGGGCTGCATCGGTTCATGGGCTGGGACGGTCCGATCCTGACCGACTCGGGCGGCTTTCAGGTGTTTTCCCTGGGCGATCTGCGCAAGATCAGCGAGGAGGGCGTCAGGTTCGCCTCGCCGATCAACGGTGACCGGCTGTTCCTGACGCCGGAGGAATCGATGCGCATCCAGCATGTGCTGAATGCCGACGTGGTGATGATCTTCGACGAATGTACGCCGTATCCGGCGGACCTGGCGGTGGCGGCGGAGTCAATGCGCCTCAGCCTGCGCTGGGCGCGACGTTCGCGCGACGAACATGATCGGCTGGAAAATTCAAACGCCCTGTTCGGCATCGTGCAGGGCGGCATGCATGAAGCGCTGCGCGACGAATCGCTGGCGGCGCTGGTCGACATCGGTTTTGACGGTTTTGCCATCGGCGGCCTGTCGGTAGGCGAACCCAAGGATGAAATGTCGCTCATCCTCGCCCATACTGCGCCGCGCCTGCCGGCCGGCAAGCCGCGCTACCTGATGGGCGTCGGCACGCCGGAAGACCTGGTGTATGCGGTGGGGCAGGGCATAGACATGTTCGACTGCGTGATGCCGACGCGCAATGCCCGGAACGGCTGGCTGTTTACCCGTCATGGCGATGTGAAGATCAAGAACGCGCAGCACAAGACCGATACCCGGCCGCTGGACGAGGCCTGCGGCTGCTATACCTGCCGCCATTTCACCCGCGCTTACCTGCATCATCTGCATCGCGTCGGCGAGATTCTGGGAGCGCGGCTGAATACCATCCACAACCTGTTCTATTACCAGACGCTGATGGCGGAAATGCGCGCCGCCATCGAGCAGGGCGACTTTGCCGGATTCTGTGCCCGTTTTAAGCGGGGACGTGCAGGTGAGCAGGTATAATTCATCGGTTAAGTCCGACATTCATGGAGAGTCATAGTGCTGATTTCAAATGCTTACGCGCAGGCGGCCGGTGCCGCCGCCGATCCGATGGGTGGCCTGATGGGCATGCTGCCCATTCTTCTGATGTTTGTCGTGCTGTGGTTCGTCATGATCCGACCGCAGATGAAGAAGGCCAAGGAACAACAGAAAATGGTCAGCGAACTGGCCAAGGGCGATGAAGTGATCACCCAGGGCGGTGTTGCCGGCCGTATCGCCAAGGTGGGCGAAAACTACCTGAGCCTCGAAGTGGCCGAAGCCAAGGATGGCCCGGTAGTGATTACCGTGCAGAAGAGCGCCGTGGGTGCACTGCTGCCCAAGGGCACGCTGAAAAACCTGTAATTTTGTGAAGGCCGGCCGCGTCAACGCGGGATCGGTCACCATGCGATGAATCGTTATCCGCTCTGGAAGAACATCACGGTGCTGATCGCCGTGGTGCTTGGACTGCTTTACACCATCCCCAATTTTTTTGGTGAGGCGCCGGCCGTTCAGGTGGCCAGCGTCAAGTCGACGCACAAAGTCGATGCCAAGCTGATGGCCCAGGTGCAAGATGCGCTCAAGGCTGCATCCGTTGTCCCGCAGGGCATCGTCCTCGACCTGAACAGTATTCGTGTGCGGCTGGCCGACACCGATACCCAACTCAAGGCAAAAGACGTCATCGAGAAGGCGCTCAATCCTGTGGTGGCAGAGGCGACCTATAGCGTGGCGCTGAACCTGGTATCGAATTCGCCGAATTGGCTGACAGGCATTCATGCCTTGCCGATGTATCTGGGTCTCGACCTGCGCGGCGGCGTGCATTTCCTGTTGCAGGTGGACATGAAGGGCGCGCTGACCAAACGTCTCGATTCGATCAGCGCCGACCTGCGCAGCCTGATGCGTGACAAGAACATCCGGCATGGCGGCATCGGCCGCGAAGGACAGAGTGTGGCGATTCGTTTCCGCGAGGCGGATACGCGTGAGAAGGCGCGCGTTGCCCTGGCGGATAACCAGCCTGACCTTTTGCTGGTTGACGCTCAGGAGGGGCCGGATCTCAAACTGGTGGCGACCCTCAAGCCCGAAGCGCAGAAGCGCATCCAGGAATTCGCGGTCAAACAGAACATCACCACTTTGCACAATCGCATCAACGAACTCGGTGTGGCCGAGCCGGTCATTCAGCAGCAGGGCGCGGATCGCATCGTGGTGCAGTTGCCGGGGGTGCAGGACACCGCCAAGGCCAAGGATATTCTTGGTCGCACGGCAACGCTGGAAGTGCGCATGGTCGATGACGAAGCCAGTGCCAATCCGGGCATCATGGAGCAGGCGGCGCGCGGTCAGCCGCCACCTGGCACAGAATATTATGTCGAGCGCGGCGGGCGCGGCCTGCTGGTGAAGAAGCAGGTTGTGCTGACCGGCGAGCGTTTGACCGACGCCCAGCCCGGCTTCGACAACCAGACGCACGAGGCGGCGGTACATTTGTCGCTCGATTCTGCCGGTGCGAGAATATTCAAGGACGTGACGCGCGAGAGCGTCGGCAAGCGCATGGCGATTTTGCTGATCGAAAAGGGCAAGGGCGAGGTGGTGACCGCGCCGGTGATTCGCACCGAGATCGGTGGCGGTCGCGTCCAGATTTCAGGCCGCATGAGCACCATGGAAGCCAACGATGTGGCGCTGCTGCTGCGCGCCGGATCGCTGGCGGCGCCGATGGAAATCATCGAGGAACGCACCATCGGCCCCAGCCTCGGCGCCGACAACATCGCCAAGGGTTTCAACTCGACGCTGTGGGGCTTTGCTGCCATTGCCACCTTCATGATGGCCTATTATCTGCTGTTCGGCCTGGTGTCCGTGGTGGCACTGTCAGCCAATATGTTGCTGCTGGTGGCCCTGCTGTCGCTGCTGCAGGCGACCTTGACCTTGCCCGGCATTGCCGCCATCGCACTGGCACTGGGCATGGCCATCGACTCGAATGTGCTGATCAACGAACGCGTGCGTGAGGAGCTTCGCAACGGCAGCACGCCGCAGGCCGCCATCACGGCGGGCTACGAGCGCGCCTGGGCGACGATTCTCGATTCCAACGTGACCACGCTGATCGTCGGCATCGCTCTGCTGATTTTCGGTTCCGGTCCGATCCGTGGGTTCGCTGTGGTGCATTGCCTCGGCATTCTGACGTCGCTGTTCAGTTCCGTGGTCCTGTCGCGCGCAGTGGTCAATTTGATCTACGGTCGCCGCCGCAAACTGGAAGCGCTCAGCATAGGCCAGATCTGGAAGCCCGGCCTCGCCACCAAATAGGGGAACAGGACTCGCTATGGAATTCTTCCGCATCAGAAAAGACATCCCCTTCATGCGTCATGCGCTGGTGTTCAACGTCATATCGTTGCTCACTTTCCTGATGGCGGTTTTTTTCCTGGCCAACAGGGGGCTTCATTTCTCCATCGAGTTCACCGGCGGCACCTTGCTCGAAGTGAATTACGCGCAGGCGCCGGATCTCGAGAAGTTGCGCAAGCAGATGGAGGCGGATGGTTTTACCGACACCCAGATACAGAATTTCGGTTCCTCGCGCGACGTGCTGATTCGCGTGCCCTTATCTAAGGACGCAGAGACCTCCAAAGTCGGCGACCGCGTCATGGCGTCGCTGGCAAGAGTCGGTGCTGGTGGTACGGCGGACGGTGCTGCGGCCATCGCCGCTCCAACCCTGAAGCGCGTCGAGTTCGTCGGTCCGCAGGTGGGCAAGGAACTGGCCTCCGACGGGGCCATGGCGCTGCTGCTGGTGGTATGCGGCATCGTGCTGTATCTGGCGATGCGTTTCGAATGGCGTTTCGCCATTTCGGCGATCATCGCCAACCTGCATGACGTAGTAATCATCCTCGGCTTCTTCGCGCTGTTCCAGTGGGAGTTTTCACTTCCTGTGCTGGCAGCGGTGCTCGCTGTGCTGGGCTATTCGGTCAACGAATCCGTGGTGGTGTTCGACCGGGTGCGTGAAACCTTCAAGAAGAAACGTGGCCTGACGACGCCGCAGGTACTCGATCACGCCATTACCAGCACCATTTCGCGCACCATCATCACCCACGGCTGCACGCAGATGATGGTGACATCGATGCTGATTTTCGGCGGCCCGGCGCTGCACTATTTTGCGCTGGCGCTGACCATCGGGATTTGTTTCGGCATCTACTCCTCCGTGCTGGTAGCCAGTCCGCTGGTGATGTGGATGGGCGTGTCGCGCGAGCAGTTCATCCAGGTCAAGGTCGAGAAGCAGGAAGCCGTGGTCTGATGCAGCAGCGCCTCCGCTCGGCGACCTGCCGACGCGGTGCCGGCACGGCCGGCTATTCCGTTCCTGTGGCGAAGACTTGTTTTACGCGCAGAAGGCTCTTGTCTGCTGCGGCCAATGCCAGCAGGCGGTCGATATTGGGGTGTTTGCCCGGATTCTGGCGCGCGTCATCGGTATGCTCGGCGTAGAGTTCGAGGCCTTTGCGGGCGGCCTCTGCGGTGATGGCGCCGTAGATTTGTGCGAGATGGTTGTAGATCGAAAGCGAGCCGGCTTGTCCCGGCTTGTTTTCTATGGTGGAGGCGACGCCGCCGTCGCTGTCAAGCAACTGGATGGCTGCCACAAATTTTCTTCGCCAACTCAGCCGCTTTGCCGATGTAGGAGGCCGGGGTCATTTCCATCAGGCGCCGGCGGTCGTTTTCGGGCAGCGGCAGTTTCGCGATGAACTGACGCAGCGCATCCTTCTCGATGCCTTTGCCGCGCGTCAATTCCTTGAGCTGCTCGTAGGGATTGGGCACGCCGAAGCGACGCATCACCGTCTGCACCGGCTCGGCCAGCACTTCCCATGCGTCGTCGAGATCCTCGGCGAGGCGTTGTGGATTCGCTTCCAGTTTGTTCAGTCCACGCAGCGTCGAGTCGAACGCCAGCAGCGTATAGCCGAAGGCGACGCCCATATTGCGCAAGACGGTTGAATCGGTGAGGTCGCGCTGCAGGCGGGAGATCGGCAACTTTTCTGCCATGTGGCGCAGTACGGCATTGGCCAGGCCCAGATTGCCTTCCGAATTTTCGAAGTCGATCGGGTTGACTTTGTGCGGCATGGTCGAGGAACCTATCTCGCCTTCCTTCAGTTTCTGCTTGAAATAACCCAGCGAGATGTATTGCCAGAGATCGCGGTCGGCATCGATCAGGATGGTGTTGGCGCGAGCCACGGCGTCGAACAGTTCAGCCATTGCATCGTGCGGTTCGATCTGTATGGTGTAGGGGTTGAACTCGAGCCCGAGCGACTCGATGAAACGGCGGCTGAAGTTTTCCCAGTCAACGTCGGGATAGGCCACCACGTGAGCGTTGTAGTTACCTACCGCACCGTTGAACTTGGCAGTGAGCGACACGGCGGCAATCCGGCTGCGGCTGCGCATCAGGCGCGCCGCGATGTTGGCCATCTCCTTGCCCAGCGTGGTCGGTGTCGCCGGTTGGCCGTGGGTACGAGCCAGCATCGGCAGGTCGGCCAGTTGATGCGCAAGTTCCCGCAAGCGGGCGATCACGCGGTCCAACTCGGGCAACAGGCTGCCGGCAACGGCCTCCTTCAGCATCAGCGCGTGCGACACATTGTTGATGTCTTCGGAGGTGCAGCCGAAATGGATGAACTCGCCGACGCGCATGACCTCGGCGTTGTTCGCCAGACGTTCCTTCAGCCAGTATTCCATGGCCTTGACGTCGTGATTGGTGCGGTCCTCGATGGTCTTGATGGCTTCCGCATCCGCCACTGAAAAATTGGCAATGACATCGTTCAGTTCGGTGATCGCAGCGCTTGAAAATGGCGGGCATTCGGTGATTGCCGCGGCCGTTGCTAGGGCCTTGAGCCATTCGATTTCGACTCGAACGCGATTGCGGATGAGACCGTATTCGGAGAAATGGATGCGCAGACTTTCGACCTTGGACGCATAGCGGCCGTCGAGTGGCGAAAGCGCAGTGAGTGCGGTGAGTGTCATGTCTTTGGCGAGGAGAGGTCGATGCACGGGAAACACCGGTAATCGTATGAATATTAGCACGCAGGCCCTGGCTGCCAGATCACAAGTCCGTTGTCGGCGCAAGGTCGCGTGTTATAGTTTCACTGCCCGAAAACCTTTGTGATTTGACGAAATGAAACTGATCGGTTCTCTTACTAGTCCCTATGTCCGCAAGATTCGTATCGTGCTGGCAGAAAAGAAGATCGATTACGATCTGGTTCTCGATTCACCCTGGGAGCCGGGTAATCAGGTGGTGGCGCTCAATCCGTTGGGCAAGGTTCCGGTACTGGTGCTGGACGATGAAAGCACGCTCTTCGATTCCCGCGTAATCGCTGAGTATCTGGATACCGTCGCCCCGAACAATCGCCTGATTCCCGCTTCAGGACGCGAGCGCATCAGTGTCAAGCGCTGGGAGGCTCTGGCGGATGGAGTTCTCGATGCGGCCGTAGCTGCGTTCCTCGAGTCGCGGCGCCCCGATGGTGAGCGCAGCCCCTCGTGGATTGAACGGCAGCGCGACAAGACTACGCGGGCCCTGCGGGCCATGTCCGACGAACTGGGCGAGCAGCCGTGGTGTCACGGCAACAACCTGTCGCTGGCCGATATCTCGGTTGGCTGCGCCTTGGGCTATGTCTCTTTCCGGCTCGGTGACATTCGCTGGAGTGAGCAATACCCCAATCTCTCCGTCCTTTACGAGAAACTCATGCAGCGTCCCGCATTTGCGGAAACTGTGCCGCAGGGTTAGCCTTTTTTCAGGGTCCCGGACTGGGCGGCGGTGCCGTCGAGACGGGCGATAAGGCGCGGCAGCAGGTTTTTTTCGGCTTGATGAGTGAGTTCTCCCATCAATTGGTCGGCCAGTCCGTCGGTGACCTTGAGTACGGCTTGGGGTAACTCCTGATCGAGCCAGCTCGAGAGTTCCTCGCGCAGGGCGTCGAGATGTTGTTGCATGTGCGGCGGTGCCGTTGCCAGCGCGGCTTCGTCTTCCGTGACGATGTCGGTGAGAACAGGCAGATCGTCGTCGGCCGGAGTGGCTTCTGTTGCCGGGGCCGGTGATCCTGCAACAAATACCCGGGTGCGTCGAATCAGCGCATCGGCTTTGCGCAGCAGGTCTTCTGTCTCGTCGTCAGCCATCTCTTAGATGCTCCCCGAAATATCGCGGGCTTCCAGTGGATAGCCGCGTTCGCGATAGAAGCGGAAGCGCTCGCGGCCAGGCAACCTGTCGCCATCTTCGACGCTGATAATTTCGACCAGATGCCGAAAGCGGCTGAAACCGGGCGGGATTTCGTCCGACAGATTCAACAGGCAGCCGTCGTGCAGGGGGCTGTCGAGCTCCGATGCAAGGACGATCGGACTCTCGCCAGCCAATTTGTCGTCGGCCCGGCAGTGGGGTGTAAAGCCGGTGGCCGGGTGCGTCCACAGCAAGCGGTCGAGTTGCTCGCTACGTTCGCCCAGCGGCACATATACCAGCACCGGCCTCGCTTCGATGCTGGAGTTCGCGAGCCACCCGGCGATTGCCAGGAGCCGGTCGCGCGCACCATGGAGAAAGGTTATTTGGGTCATCCCCGCTTTCGCTTGCCG
The DNA here is from genome assembly GCA_026399415.1 of Rhodocyclales bacterium. Taxonomy (GTDB): domain Bacteria; phylum Pseudomonadota; class Gammaproteobacteria; order Burkholderiales; family Rhodocyclaceae; genus Sulfuritalea. Next base: position 10,331 of record JAPLQZ010000304.1, read on the forward strand.
GCGGGCTTCTTGGCATGGGCTGCGCGATCCATCAGGAAATGGGCGAGCAAGGGCACCGGTCGGCCGGTGGCTCCCTTTTCCTTGCCGGAGCGCCAGGCAGTGCCCGCGATGTCCAGATGTGCCCAGTGATACTTGTCCGTGAAGCGGGCAAGGAAGCACGCGGCGGTGATGGTGCCGCCCGCGCGGCCACCGATGTTCGCCATGTCGGCAAAATTGCTTTTCAGCTGTTCCTGGTAGTCATCCCACAGGGGCATTTGCCAGGCACGGTCATAGGAATCCTGTCCGGCATCGAGCAATTCCTTCGCCAGTCCCTCGTTGTTGGCGAGCAGGCCGGTGGCTACGTGCCCCAGCGCGATTACGCAGGCGCCCGTCAGCGTGGCGATATCAACCACGCACTCCGGATCGAAGCGCTGAACATAGGTGAGCGCGTCACAAAGTATCAGCCGGCCCTCGGCATCGGTGTTGAGAATCTCGACCGTCTGGCCCGACATC
>JAPLQZ010000131.1 GCA_026399415.1 Rhodocyclales bacterium
GCGTTGGCGGCCTCGATCACGGCGCGGTAGCCGGCGACGCCGGCCTGGGAGGTCAGGGCGTCCATCTTCTGCGCGCGGCTCAGCATGCGCGGCAGCGAGTCGATGGCCAGCACGGTCGCCTTCCTGGCGGCAAGCTGCTGCATCAATTCCGGGTTTTGCGCCGGCCAGATGAAGCCGATCAAGGTGCCGCCTTCGCGCAACAGACCCACTTCTTCGGTAGTCGGTACGCCTACCTTGAACACGATGTCGGACGTGGCCCACAGCTTGGCGGCACCGTCGATCACCTCGGCGCCGGCGGCGCGGTAGGTGTCGTCACTGCAATTCGCCGCGTCTCCGGCACCGGATTCGACGGCCACCTTGAAACCCAGCTTGATGAGTTTTTCGACAACTTCCGGTACGGTAGCAACGCGTTTTTCGCCGGGAAAAGTTTCCCGGGGAACTCCGATTCTTAGCGCCATGATTCTCCCATTTACATGTCCATCAATGCCCTGATACACGGACGTACTGCCTTGCTTTCCCGTCCGCACCTGATACGCCTTGGCGACCCAAAAGTCGCGCCGCCGGTATGATACGCTTTCCATATCAATCCATTTGATCGAGATCAAGGTTCTTTCGATCCCCCGACATGTCGATTTCCAAGCCGAATCGCTCCCGCACCCGCGCCGCCAAACGCCTGTCGCAAGCCGCCAAGGTGGGCCTGGCACCGGGCGCGCTGATCCATCTGGGCGAGCGCAAGACCGAGCAGCCGACAATTACCCTGATCGAGTACGGCGATACCGAACTGGTCGAGTATTGCTTCACGTCAATCGAAGAAGCGAAAGCCCATACGGCGCGATTGCCGGTGCTCTGGCTCAACGTGCACGGCCTGCACGAACCCGAAGTGATGGCGGAAATCGGTCGCCGCTTCAAGCTGCACCCACTGGTGCTGGAAGACATCCTCAACACCAACCAGCGGCCCAAGATCGACGACTATGGCGACTACCTGTTCATGGTCGCCCGTTTCTTCGAGATCGACAGCGAAAATCAACAGATCAATTCCGACCAGGTCAGCCTGATCCTGGGCAACAACTTCGTCCTGACCTTTCAGGAGCGCCCCAGCGGCCGCTTCGATCCCGTGCGCGAACGCCTGCGCCAGGATCGCGGCCAGATCCGCAAGCTGGGCGCCGACTACCTCGCCTATTCGCTGCTCGATGCCATCGTCGACCGCTATTTCACGATACTCGAAAGCATCGGTGAGCGCACCGAGGAACTCGAGGACATGATGCTGGAGCACCCCAAGCCGGGCTCGCTGCAGGCGGTGCACCAGTTGAAGCGCGAAACGCTGACCCTGCGCCGATCCATCTGGCCCCTGCGCGAAGTGATCAACAGCCTGACCCGCGCCGACGACCGCTTCTTCCGGCCGGAAACCCGACCCTACCTGCGGGATATCTACGACCACACGGTACATGCCATCGAGTCGCTGGAAGCCAACCGCGACGTCATCGGAGGCATGCTCGACATCTACCTGTCGGCCGTCAGCAACCGGGTCAATCAGGAGGTCAGGGCGCTCACCGTGGTCGCCATCATCTTCATGCCGGCGACGCTGATCTCGGGCATTTTCGGCATGAACTTCAAAGTCATGCCGCCACTGGACTGGCCCAACGGATTCCTGATCGCCCTCGGCCTGATGGCAGCAGTCGCGTCGACACTGAGCTTTATCTTCTGGCGGCGACGCTGGCTGGAGTGAGCCTCGCCAGACCAGGAGTCGGCGCTGGCGGGACGGCGAATTTAAGGGGGCAGACCTCCCTGATGCGAATCAAGCCGATCATTGTGAAATCGGCCTGAATGGCGCCCCGCGCGGTCACCATTCCCAAATGCGATTTCAAGGTCTGCTTCGATCAGAGGGCGATCGTCCCTTCCGTGCCCATTCCGGACATGGCGGCTGCTCCATTGCGGACGTGGAGTTCAGGGGCGGTGCGCGGCTTCATCGCGCAGAGTCCCCTGGGACTCAGGGTTGCACTGTCGCCAATGCTCCCCAGTTGTTCTTGAAGCTTGCGATTCGCTTTGGATACAGGGCGTGATGCAGGGTATCTGGGTTCTTTGGCCTTGGTCCATCCTTGTAGTCTTCGATGAGAATCCTCTGCAGATCCTCCCAGTGAAACACGTAGAAGTCATCTTGCCCTTGTTCCTTGACCACAATGAAGACGCAAATGCGGCCGTTTGAACGAAGCGGGCGTAGGCCACGGACCTTTTGAGTTCCGTCCTCAATCTCGATGTTCAGAAACTGGCCGGCGTTAAGTTGCCATGAGGCGCTACGGATCGCTTTTACCTGAACCTCAAGCGTGCGACCGTCTGGATTGACTGCAAGGATGTCGAATCCAGGTAGGCTACCCGTAAAGGTTGTTGCGACCCAGCCGTGGCGTCCAAGCTCCGCAGCTGCAAGGTACTCACCGATTTGACGCGTGAGTTGAACGTCTCTGCCCGTTGCCATATGCGCTTAGAAGTGCCTAACAAGCAAAGAATACCCCCGCAACGATCGCGTCGCTGCATCTCTCATCTTAGAACCCCAACCTCCGAAGCAGTTCTTCATTGTTACAGCGTGCCATTAGTGAAATGGAATAGCAACCTCGAACGGCGGGTATTGGCCGAACTGAGACGATTCGGGGTCCGGCTCAACTCGCCCCGCCGACGCGCGGTTGTTTCCCGAGGCAAACCGGTCTTCTTCCATCCCCGTCGGCATGAAACGCTGCCTATAGACGGGTAATCGCTGTTGTGGGCAACCACAATGTCAAGGGCGAATCTGGTAGCCGCTCGAATTCATAGCGTTCATACCAGCCCCGCGCATGGTCATCCTTGGCGTCCACAATGACACCGATCATTCCAATCTCGACGGAAAGCCGCAGGCAGCGCTGTAAGGCATCCGCCAGCAGCAACTCACCCAGTCCTTGCCTCTGATGGCGCATTTCAACGGCCAGGCGAGCAAGGCGTGCAACGGGAAGCGGAAAGTTGGGGAATCGGTTCAGATGCTTGGCAGGCAGGTTCTCCTTTCGGATAGCCGACATACTCAAGCTGTAGAAACCGCGAACAGTCGATCCCACCACGGCAACGTAGGTGCGGGATATGTTGGCGTCGGCATGCTGGCGAGCAAACCGCCGAAGATATTCATCCAGTGCTTCAACGCCGCATGAAAATGTGCGGCGGTCATGAGTCGACGCCAGCGCTTCAATGCTGATCAAGGGAATGGAAGTCAACGCTTGTCTTGCTGCCAAATGCGGTGACGTTTTATTGCAGCGGACAACTTCGGCCTGGGTTTCTCGGCATTGTCCAGCGCTTTCGCAAAGGCGTTCCAGTCACGGGAAGTGAGAGTGATCATCTCTTTCTCCGCCAGGATCTGCTTGGCTCGTTCCTGAGCAGTGCCGAGCAGGAAAGCGCTTACCGACATCCCTGCAGAAGAGGCCGCCCGGACAATCAGTTCCTTGATTTCTGGCGATGTGCGCAAATCAATGCGTTCGTGGGTTTGGGCAACAGTAGACATGATAGGCTCGCCTTCATTACGGAAGAAATACGGCTCATTGTAGTTCAATGCGAAACGGCACGCAACTCAAACCGTACAATTGATGTATTGGTGGCGAAAATTGGCGGCGTGACGGAACGTCGGGAAATGGCCGATAGGGTGAGTAGGCTCCTGCGCCAGTAAGCTGACGTTCACCGAAAACCAAGGTTTCTTCAATGGCAGCAATGCAGCACGTACCCCGCTGATTACAATCAGCCAGAACCTCACGTTATACTGCGCACTATTCTGTACAGAATAATCAAAGGAGCCGATTATGGGATTCGCCACCAAGGATATCGTTCCGCTCACACAGGCGCGTGCGCGCCTTTCCGAACTTGCCGACGAGGTCAAGGCCGGCAGCGAAAAAATTATCACCCGCAACGGCGAAAGCTATGTCGCCCTCGTCGATGCGGCACGGCTCGACTACTACCACCGACTGGAGCACGAGCACGTTCACTTAATGCTCATCGACGACGCCGAAAAAGGGCTTGAGGATCTTGCCGCCGGCCGGACCAGCGACGCACGAACAGCGCTCAAGAAGCGGCAGGCGAAGCGATTGGCGGGCTGAAGCGTGAGACTCCGGAGATGAAGATTCGCGTCGAACTGACGGCGAACTTCGAGCGCAATCTTGATGCGATCAACACTTTCTGGCAGGAGTGCGGTGCACCTCGCGCCTACGACGATCTGCTCGCTGAACTGCTCCAGACAGTGATTCCCAATCTGGAGCAGCACCCAAGGTTCGGACGGGATTTCCTGGCCCGCACTTGCGGATCGATACAGGCACAGACTCGCGTCACCCGCTTGCGTACGAGGCTACGTCGCATCGATCCCGTCGCCGAGATACGCGAGTACCTGAGCGGCGATTACCTCATGCTTTACGCGCTGACCGGGGCGACGATTTCTCTGCTGGCGATTCGCCATCATCGCCAACTTTCGTTCAGCCTGGACTAGCGAAGCCGGAAGCCGCCGACCCACGGTCTAACCAGGACGCCGCCAGCGAACCCTAGGAATCGCTGGAAGCGCCCTGCCGGCGCAACAGGCGGCGTTGCACCTTGCCGGTGGTGGTCATCGGCAGGGCATCGATGAACTCGATGATTTTCGGGTATTCATAGGGCGCCAGGAATTGCCGCACATGCTGCTGCAGCGATGCCTCCAGTTCAGGTGAGGGACGCTCGCCCGGCTGGAGTACGATGAAGGCCTTGACCACCGCACCGCGCTCGGGGTCCGGCTCGCCGATCACGGCGGCATTGGCCACCGCCGGATGCTTGACCAGACAATTCTCGATCTCGCCCGGTCCGATGCGATAGCCGGCGCTCTTGAACATGTCGTCGCTGCGCCCCTGGTACCAGAGCACGCCGTCTTCATCCGTCTTCGCCAGGTCGCCGGTGCGACCCCATGCGTCAGGATCGTCGATGCCGCCGCCGAAGAACTTTTCCGCGGTAGCCTGCGGATTCCGCCAGTAGCCGAGCATGAATACCGGGTCCATGACTCCGTCGCAACTGCGCCGCACGCAGAGTTCGCCGAGTTCGCCGGGCGCCGCCGGCTGGCCGGCATCGTCGAGCACGGCGACGTGGTGTCCGGGATAGCCGCGCCCCATGGCGCCGGGCTTGGGCGGCGTCACCGCACCGCAGTTGCCAATGACGTAGTTGATCTCGGTCTGGCCGCACATCTCGTTGACCGTCACCCTCAGCGCCTCTTGCGCCCAGTGACACACCGCCTCGCCCACGGTCTCTCCCGCGCTCATGATGCTGCGCAGGACGAGGTCGTACTTTTCCATTGGCTGCGGCACGGCCTTCATCATCATCTTCAGTGCCGTGGGAAACAGGAAGCTGTTCCTCACGCCGTACTTCTCCATCAGCCAGAATGCCTTCTCCGGATCGAAGCGGCCGCGATAGCCCAGCAGCGGCTGACCGAAGTTCCAGCTCGGCAGCAGCGCATCGAACAGCCCCCCGGTCCAGGCCCAGTCGGCCGGCGACCAGAACATGTCGCCGCGCTGCGGATAGAAGTTGTGCGAACTGACGAAGCCCGGCAGGTTGCCCAGCAAGCTCCGCTGCGCCAGCAAGGCGCCCTTGGGGTTGCCGGTGGTGCCGCTGGTGTACATGATCATCGCCGCATCGTCGGCTGCGGTGTCCGTCGGGAAGTAGCGTGACGAAGCCAGCGGCAGCAGGGTGGCCCACTCGCGCACCCAGGATTCACGCGCACCACCGACGCCGATGACGTGTTTCAGCTGCGGCAAGGCCGGGCGTGCGGCAGCCAGTTTTTCCAGGCCGCCCTCGTCGATGATGGCGACCCGCACCTCGGCGTGCGTCAGCCGGAATTCCAGCGCCTCGGCGCCAAACAGGTGCGACACCGGCACCGCAATCGCGCCCATCTGGTAGCAGGCCATGTGGGCAACGCCGGTTTCCGGGCGCTGCGGCAGCATGATGGCGACGCGATCGCCGGCCATGACGCCCATGGCGCCGAGCACGTTGGACAGGCGGTTGGCGGCCTGCTGCACGTCCCAGAAAGTCCATGCCTCGGTGTGCCCGGCTTCATCCTCGTAGTACAGGGCGAAGCGCGACCGGTCATCGGCCCAGCGACCGCAGCACGCCCGGGCAATGTTGTAGCGCGCCGGCACCTGCCAGCGAAACGACGCCCGCAGGGTCTGCCAGTCGCGTGCCGTGGCGTCGAGCCCGATGTCCGTCATGCGGACAGCCGTGCGTCGAGCAGTTCGATCCAGTGCTTCACCGGCAACGCGGTGGCGCCCTGCAGATGCCCGATGCAGCCCACGTTTGCGCTGACGATCGCAGCCGGTCCTCCCGCAGTCAGTGCGGCGAGCTTGTTCTCCAGCAAACGCTGTGAAAGTGCCGGCTGCAATACAGAATAAGTGCCCGCCGAGCCGCAGCACAAATGCGAATCGGCCACCTCGGTCAGGGTGTAACCGGCGGCAGCCAGCAGCGACTCGACGGTGCCACGAATCTTGAGTCCGTGCTGCAGGCTGCAGGGGCTGTGAAACGCCAGCACCCGTTCGCTTTCCGGCACGGGGCCACAGGCTTGCAGCAAGGGCGCCAGACTCGCCGCTTCGGCGGTAATGACTTCGCTGATATCGCGCGTCGCCAGGACCACCCTGGCCGCCTTCACCGCGTAGTCCGGATCGTCCTGTAGCAGATAGGCATATTCGAGCACGTGCGAACCGCAGCCGGAGGCCGTCATCACCAGACCTTCCGCGCCGGATTCGAGCAGCGGCCACCAGGCGTCGATGTTGCGCCGGGCGTCATCGCGCGCGCCTTCCGCGGCGTTGAGATGCAAACGCACCGCGCCGCAACAACCCGCCCCGGCCGCTTCGATCATCTGGATGCCGAGGCGATCCAGCACGCGTCGGGTCGCACCGTTGACGTTCGGATACATCGAGGGCTGGACACAGCCGGCCAGCGCGATCAGGCGCCGCGCATGGCTACGTTGCGGCGCCGGGCCGGCCGAGGAAAGCGGCGGCACCTTGGCGCGCAGCGCTCCCGGCAGCAGCAGCCGCACCGTCTGTCCCATCTTCATCGCCGCGCCGAACAGCGTCGCACGCGGGATCAGTTCCTTCAGCGCGCCGCGCATGAAGGCATCACTTCCCGTGCGCGGCACTTTGCTTTCCACCACCTCGCGGCCGATGTCGAGCAGACGCGTGTAATGCACGCCCGAGGGACAGGTGGTCTCGCAGGAACGACAGCTCAGGCAACGGTCGAGGTGCAGGCGGGTCTTTTCCGTCGGCTCGACCCCTTCCAGTACTTGTTTGATCAGGTAGATGCGTCCGCGCGGGCCATCGAGTTCGTCGCCGAGCAACTGATAGGTCGGGCAGGTCGCCGTGCAGAAACCGCAATGCACGCAACGCCGCAGGATTTCCTCGGCCTCGCGGCCGGCGGAAGTGTGGCGTATGAAGTCCGCGAGATGGGCTTCCATCAGAGTTCGGGATAGAGACGGCCGGGGTTGAATACGCCGTAGGGATCGAAGCTCTGCTTGAGGCGCCGGTGCACTTCCATCAGACCGGGGGACAGGGGCGAGAAAACACCGCCGGCCTTGTCGCCGCCGCGAAACAATGTCGCGTGGCCGCCCGCCCTGGCGGCAGTTTCGCGCAACTGAACGGCATCGACGGCACCGCGCAGCCAGCGTTGTGCGCCGCCCCATTCGATCAGGTGCGGCATGGGCAGATCCAGCGGCGGCGTCACCGACGGCAAGGAGAGCCGCCACAGCGGCCCATGGGTATCCGGGCCGGCGAAGAACGGTGTTGTCTGCTCGCGCAGCGCAGCCCAGAAGGCCGCCGCTTCCGGCTCGGCAATACGTTCGCCGCCCAGTCTTTCACAGGCGGCCGTGACGGCGGCTTGCGCACCGGCCAGGCGCAGCGTCAGCACGGTGTCATGCCAGCAGCTCGCGGCCAGCGGCACAGGTTGACCGCCCCATCCGTTCAGCGCGTCGAGCGCCTTGTCCTGCGGCATCTCGAAACGCAGCGTGGCCTGCGCCACCGGCAGCGGCATCACCTTGAGCGACACTTCGAGAATCAGGCCCAGCGTACCGAGGCTGCCGGTGACCAGGCGCGAGACGTCGAAGCCGGCGACATTCTTCATCACCTGCCCGCCGAAATTCAGTTCGCGGCCTTCGCCATCCATCAGCTTCACGCCGAGCACGAAGTCGCGCAGACTGCCCACGGTTGCCCGGCGCGGGCCGGACAATCCGGCGGCGACGGCGCCGCCGATCGTGGCATTACCGAAGTGCGGCGGCTCGCAGGCGAGTACTTGTCGCCGTGTCGCCAGCGCCGACTCTATCTCGGCCAGCGGCGTGCCGGCACGCGCCGTGATCACCAGTTCGGTCGGTTCGTAACCGATGATGCCGCTGTGGCTGCGCGTATCGAGCATCTCGCCCTGCAACGGCCCGCCGTAGAAATCCTTGCTGCCGCCGCCCTTCAGGCGCAAGGGCTTGCGTTCGAGAATCCGCGAACGAAATTCTTCGACTTGATCGCTCACCGCGCACTCCCGGTCAGACGATACTCGGAACAGTGCCGCGGGTAAGGCACCGCCTTGCCGGGGTTGAGCAGCGTCAGCGGATCGAAGGCGGCCTTGACCGCATGGAACTTGTCGAGTTCCTCGCGCGAGAACTGGACGCACATCTGCTTGACCTTTTCGATGCCGACACCGTGCTCGCCGGTGATGGTGCCGCCGACATCGACCGACAGCTCGAGAATCTTTGCGCCGAAGGCGATGGCGCGCTCCGTCTCGCCCGGATTGCGCGCATCGAACATGATCAGCGGGTGCAGGTTGCCGTCCCCGGCATGGAACACGTTGGCGCAGCGCAGGTGAAATTCTTCGGACAATTCGGCGATGCGGGTCAGCACATGGGACAAATGCTTGCGCGGAATCGTGCCGTCCATGCACATATAGTCCGGCGTGATGCGCCCCACCGCCGGAAAGGCGGCCTTGCGCCCGGCCCAGTACTTGAGCCGTTCCGCCTCGCTTTGCGAAATGCGCAAGTTGCGAGCGCCGTTTTTCTCCAGCAGCGCCGACATGGCGGCGATCTCCTCGGCGACCTCTTCCGCCGTGCCGTCGGATTCGGCGAGCAGGATCGCCGCGGCGGTCAGATCGTAGCCGGCATGAACGAAATCCTCGACGGCAGCCGTGGCGAGTTTGTCCATCATCTCCAGGCCGGCGGGGATGATACCGGCAGCGATGATGGCCGCTACAGCGTTGCCCGCCTCGATCACGCTGTCGAAGCTGGACATCACCACCTGGGCGGTGCGCGGCTTCGGCGTCAGCTTGACGCTGGCCTCGATCACCACGCCGAGCATGCCTTCAGAGCCGATCATCAGCGCCAGCAGGTCGTAGCCGGGATCGTCCAGGGCATGCGAACCGATCTCCATGACTTCGCCGTTCATCAGCGCCACGCGCAGCTTCACCACGTTGTGCACGGTCAGCCCGTATTTCAGGCAATGCACGCCGCCCGAGTTTTCCGCGACGTTGCCGCCGATAGTGCAGGCAATCTGCGAGCTTGGGTCCGGCGCGTAGTAGAGACCGTAGGGCGCGGCTGCTTCGGAAATGGCCAGGTTGCGCACGCCCGGCTGCACCCGCGCCAGGCGGGCCAGCGGGTCGATCTCCAGTATGCGCATGAACCTGGCCAGCGACAGCACCACGCCCTGCACCACCGGCGTGGCGCCGCCGGAAAGACCGGTGCCGGCGCCACGTGCCACCACCGGCACCTGTCGCGCGTGACAGACTTTCAGCACCGCCACGACCTGTTCGTCGTTCTGCGGCAATGCGACCGCCCAGGGCAGCGCGCTATAGGCGGTGAGTCCATCGCATTCGTAAGGCTTCAAATCCTCGGTCGCAGACAGCAGCGCCGCCGGCGGCAGCACGCGCGCAAGCTCGGCCAGCAGCGCCTCGCGATCAGGGTTGCCGACGTCCTGCTCTCTATCGGCAGAGTTGTCGTGCTGACTTGTCATTTCTTCTCCGCCGGTTCGATCAGGATCGCCCTGAAATCATTCACGTTGGTGCGTGTCGGTCCGGTGACGACCAGGTCGCCCAGAGCATCGAACACGCTGTACGCGTCATTTTCGGCCAGTCGTGCGCGCAAATCAATTGCCGCGGCAGCGGCACGCACCGGGGTGTCCGGCGACAGCAGCGCGCCGGCATTGTCTTCCGAACCGTCTATGCCGTCGGTATCGCAGGCGATGGCATGGATGCGCTCATGCCCGCCCAGTGCCAGCGCCAGCCCGAGCAGGAATTCGGCATTGCGTCCGCCGTGTCCGCTGCCTCGCACCGTAACCGTGGTCTCGCCGCCGGACAGCAGCACGCAAGGCGCCGGCAAGGGCACGCCATGCGCGGCGCAGGACAGCGCGATGCCGCCCAGCACTCGCGCCGCCTCGCGCGCCTCGCCCTCGATAGCGTCACCCAGCACCAGCGGCACGATGCCCTGTGTGCGCGCCGCAGCAGCAGCCGCCGCAAGCGCCTGTTGCGCCGTGGCGATGATGTGCGACTCGCAGCGCGCAAAACGCGGGTCGTCGGCCTTGGATGTTTCGGCAGCGCCCGTCAGTAGCGCCTGACGTGCGTCAGCCGGCAATTCGATGCCGTAACGATTGACGATTTCCAATGCATCGGCACACGTTGTCGGATCGGGTACGGTGGGGCCGGACGCAATGGTGGACAGGTCGTCGCCCGGCACATCGGAAATTGCCGGCCGCCCTTGATGGCCGAAAGATGCTTCCGGACGCAGTTGATCTCGCCGATGCTGGCGCCGCAACTCAACAGAGCCTTGGTCACGGCGCGCTTCCCGGACAGCGTGATGCCCGCCATCGGAGCAGCAAGCAAGGCCGACCCTCCGCCGGAGAGCAGTACCAGCACCAGATCGTTGGGAGTCAGCCCTTTTACGGTGTCAAGAATGCGCGCGGCCGCCTGCTGCCCGGCGGCATCGGGCGCCGGATGCGAGGCTTCGACGACTTCAATGTAGCGCGTCGGCGCGCCATGTCCATAGCGCGTGACGACCAGACCGGAAAGCCGCGACGGATCGCCGCGCCAGTTTTCTTCGACGGCGCGTGCCATGGCGGCGGCAGCCTTGCCGGCGCCGACCACAACCGTGCGACCTCTTGGTGAA
>JAPLQZ010000272.1 GCA_026399415.1 Rhodocyclales bacterium
CAGTTGTCGTAAATGGCGATCAGCGCCTGCAGTGTGGTGCGGATGTCGTTGAAATCCATCTCCTGAGCGTGCAGGCTGCGGCCGGAAGTCTGGATGTGGTACTTGAGTTTCTGCGAACGCTCATTGGCGCCGTAGCGGTTCTTCATTGCCACGGCCCAGATGCGTCGCGCGACACGGCCGATCACCGAATATTCCGGGTCCATGCCGTTGCTGAAGAAGAAGGACAGGTTGCCGGCGAAATCGTCGATGCGCATGCCGCGCGCCAGATAAGTCTCGACGTAAGTGAAGCCGTTGGCCAGCGTAAAGGCGAGTTGCGAGATCGGGTTGGCGCCGGCTTCGGCGATGTGGTAGCCGGAAATCGACACCGAGTAGAAATTGCGGATCTGGTTGCGAACGAAATACTCCTGGATGTCGCCCATCATCTTCAGCGCGAACTCGGTCGAGAAAATGCAAGTGTTCTGGCCCTGGTCTTCCTTGAGAATGTCGGCCTGCACCGTGCCACGCACCGAAGACAGCGTCCATTCGCGGATCTTTTCGGCTTCGTCTTCGGTGGCGTCGCGGCCGTTCTGGCTGCGGAACTTCTCGATCTGCTGATCGACGGCGGCATTGAGAAACATGGCCAGGATCATCGGCGCCGGGCCGTTGATGGTCATCGACACCGAGGTCGCCGGATCGCACAGATCGAAGCCTGAGTAGAGCACCTTGAGGTCGTCCAGCGTGGCGATCGAGACGCCGGAGTTGCCGACCTTGCCGTAGATGTCCGGTCGGCGGTCGGGATCGCAGCCGTAGAGCGTTACCGAGTCGAAGGCCGTCGACAGGCGCTTGGCCGGCATGCCCTCGGACACTTTGAGGAAACGCTTGTTGGTGCGGAAGGCGTCGCCCTCGCCGGCAAACATCCGCGTCGGATCCTCGTTCTCGCGCTTGAAGGCGAACACGCCGGCGGTGTAGGGGAAGGAACCGGGCACGTTCTCGCGCATGAGAAACTTGAGCAACTCGCCCTCGTCGTCGAAGCGCGGCAGCGCCACCTTGCGGATCCTGGTGCCGGACATCGTCTCGAAAATCAGATTGGTGCGGATTTCCTTGTCACGGATCTTGACTACATACTCGTCGCCGGCATAGGCCTTCTTCATGTCCGGCCACATCGCCAGCAGCTTGCGGGCATGGGGCGTAAGCTGGCCGTCCTTCCATGCGATCAGTTCGTCGAAATCCCCGGCCTTCTTCGCGCAAGCCTCAAAGATCGCCTTGGCCGTCTTCAGCGACTGCCTCTCTCTCGCCAGAGTCGATTGCTCCACAACCTGGCGGTGATAGCCGCGCAGGGCGTCGGCGATGTCGGCCAGATAGCGCACGCGATCCGCCGGCACGATGGCGCGGCCGGCGGAAGAATGCTTGACATTCACCACCGGCAGCACGCCCTTCCTGAACTTGAGGCCGCGCTCGGCCAGGCGCGGTACCAGGGCCTGATACAGCGCGGTGACGCCATCGTCATTGAAGCGCGCCGCCATGGTGCCGAACACCGGCATCTCTTCAGTGCGTTCGCCAAATCTTTCCCGGTTGCGCTGATACTGCTTGCGCACATCGCGCAGCGCATCCTCGGCGCCCTTGCGGTCGAACTTGTTGATCACCACGAAATCGGCGAAATCCAGCATGTCGATCTTTTCCAGTTGTGAGGCCGCGCCGAACTCGGGCGTCATCACGTAGAGCGAGACATCGACCAGCGGCACGATCGCCGCATCGCCCTGGCCGATGCCCGAGGTCTCGACCACGATGAAATCGAAACCGGCGACCTTGCAGGCGGCGATGACGTCGGGCAGCGCCTTGGAGACTTCGCTGCCGGTGTCGCGCGTGGCCAGGGAGCGCATGTAAATGTTCGGATGCTGGATCGCGTTCATGCGGATGCGGTCGCCCAGCAGCGCACCGCCGGTGCGCTTGCGCGAGGGATCGATGGAAATCACGGCGATCTTCTGGCTGTCGTCCTGATCGAGGCGGAAGCGGCGAATCAGTTCGTCGGTCAGCGAGCTTTTCCCCGCACCGCCGGTACCGGTGATGCCAAGAGTCGGCGCTGACGACACGGCGATTGCCTTGTCGAGCAGCGCCTGTTTCGCCTTGGCCGGCCACACCCCGTTTTCCAGCGCGGTGATGATCTGCGCCAGGTTGCGCAGGCGCTCGCCGCGATCCTCGGCCTGCAGCGCCTGGATGTCATGCGGCGCGCGCTTGCTGAGGTCGACATCGCAACGCGCCACCATGTCGTTGATCATGCCCTGCAGGCCCATCGTCTGGCCGTCCTGCACCGAGTAGAGGTGGGCCACGCCGTAGGCATGCAACTCGGCCGCCTCGGCAGGCACGATGACGCCGCCGCCGCCGCCGAAGACCTTGATGTTCTCGCCGCCGCGCTCCTTCAGCAGGTCGAGCATGTACTTGAAGAACTCGAGGTGGCCGCCCTGATACGACGACACCGCAATACCCTGCGCGTCTTCCTGCAGGGCCGCGTTGACGATTTCCTCGACCGACCGGTTGTGGCCGAGATGGATCACCTCGACGCCGGAAGATTGCAGGATGCGCCGCATGATGTTGATCGAGGCGTCATGGCCGTCGAACAGCGAGGTGGCGGTGACGAAACGCACCTTGTGCTTCGGCTTGTAGGGCACCAGCTTGGCGGCAATGCTGAGATCGGTCATGGCAACGGCTCCCGGAAATGCGACAGTATTTGCATCATAGGCAATGCGCGGGGACACCGCCATGACACAAAACGACGAGAACTATGCATAATCTGCCAATATGGCTGCCAAATCCGCTTCTTCACGAAAATCTGCCGGAAGCCCGACGACAGTCGCTATCGGCTTTGTAAGCGGCATTCTGTCCGGGGTTTCGCGGGCCGGGCTGGCGCCCGAGACCCTACTTGACCATGCAGAAATTGCCACGCATCTGCTGCACGACCGCAACGCCCGCATCCCGGTGGCGCGTTACGCCACGCTCTATCGCCTGATCAACGAGGGCCTCGACGACGAAGGCTTCGCGCTGTTTTCGCGGCCCCTGCGCCGCGGCAGTTTCGAGTTCCTCTGCCGCGCCGCGCTTTCTGCGGCGACGCTGGAACAAGCGCTGGAACGCATCGCGCGCTTTCTGCACGTGGTGCTCGACGATCTGGAAGTGGAACTGGAAATGAGCGGGCGCGCAGCCGTCATCGTCATCAGCGAGGAACAGGCGCTGCCGGTCGGCCCGGCGGGTCGCGTGTTCGCCTACGAATGGCTGTTGCGCATGATTCATGGCCTGGCGGCCTGGCTGGTGGCGCATCCGCTGCCGCTCGACGAAGTGTGCTTTCCCTATCCACCGCCCTTGCATGCCGCCGACTACGAACTGGTTTTCGCGCCGCGCTATACCTTCGACGCACCGCGCCTCGAAGCGCGCTTCCCCGCGGAGTGGCTGGCGCTGCCGGTGCGCCGCGACGAAGCCGCGTTACGGCAATTTCTGGTCGGCGCGCCGGCCAGCATCACCACGCTCTACCGCCGCGACCGCGCCTTGTCGTTACGCGTCCGCGAGCATTTGCGCGCCGCCCTGCCCGAGCACCTTGCGCTGCCGGCGATCGCCCGCCGCCTGTTTGTCTCGCCACGCACGCTGCACCGCCGGCTGGAAGACGAGGGCACCAGCTTTCGCGCCATCAAGGACGGACTGCGCCGCGACCTCGCCACCGACTGGCTGACCAAGACCGCACGGCCCTTGAGCCGCATCGGCGCCGACCTCGGCTTCGCCGACGCCGCCGCCTTCTATCGCGCCTTCGCCGGCTGGACCGGCAGCGGCCCGCGCGAGTATCGCCAACGCTTCAGGCACTCAACCGCGCCGCCAGTGCACCTGGCCTGAACGCGAGGTTTGCACGCCGGCAAAGTCAGCGTCGGATCACTTGTTGTTTCGTTCGCGAACTATGGGCGGCACAAATTTGACGGAGAACTTCCAGCCCTCTGCGGTGTCGCGCAGGACCAGCGTCTTCGAACTCGCCGCCTCTTCGAACATCGGCTCCGCGCCGACCATTTCGATCGCACCGATGCCCTTGATGACGCAGGCGCCCGGCAGCGTGACAAAGACCGATTCGGCCGCTACCAGAACGAACTGACCCTCCTTCGACTGCGAGCAGGACAAGCCGCGCGGCACCGAACTGGCATCGAGCCGCCAGGCATCGCGCAAGGCGTCGAGCGTCTTCAGCAGTTCGTCCGTGATCTTGATGGCGAGGACAACTTCACGGGATTTGACATGGCTCATTCGCTGTTTCCCGGCGAGGGCGGCCGGTCGGCAGGCACCGCGGGCAGCAGCCAGATCAGCAGCAGCGGAATCACGGGAATCGACAGGGCAAACAGCAGCCAGAGCATCCTCGAGCGCCCCTTCCGCCTGGCAATTATTCCGGTCGGAATGGCCGTCAGGAGCGTCAGGCCGGTGAACATGATCGCGCCCAGCATCAACGACTGCAGGTTGCTGGTGTCGAATCCCATTTGGGTCAGCAGTGCGATGGTATTCGCATCAAGCATGATCAGAGTTTCTCGGCATGGTTTTCGGGAGCCTCTTTGTCCTCTGTGCGGTGGCGCCTTGTTTCTCCTGACGCAAGACCCGAACGCATGGCGGAACAATAGCAGGAAACCTGAAAGTCGGCGCTCCGGCTTGCCAGTGCGCTATGATTTCCGCTGGAATGCGGCACTAAGGGGAGAAGCGGGCATGACCAACAGGATTATCGTCGCGGCGTCGGAGGTGCGGGTGAACGACCACATCTACAACGGCACCGGAACCAACGCCCATCCCACCTTCGCCTGGGAAACCGTCACCGAAGTGCGTACTGAGGACGGCCTGATCCTGTTGATCACCGGAAACCTGAAGGGTCCGCACGGCGAATTCTGGCTCGAAGCCGACGAACAGATCGAGATAATCCGCTATCCCGAAGCGGTCGCAGAAAAAACTCTGCCGGCGAAAGCGAACGGTAGACACGGACATTCCTGACGGGGCATAGTGCCCAGGACAGGAAGGTTCTGTCATCAGCGCGAAATTCACCACTTCACCCGCACGGCATATTCCAGCACCGTCGCACCACCGGCCGGCACGGCCACGTTCCATGACGCCACGCGCGCCGATTCCTTGTTGTGCTTTTGCGATTCCTGCACCATTTCCCAGTCGCCGGGCATGGGTTCCTGCACCTTCACGCTGACCGCCTCGTCCTTGGCGTTGCGCAGCTCGATGCGCCACGCGCTTTCGCCGACGTTGTCGGCGATCTTCCTGTAGCTGGTCTGCTTGCGCTCGGCGGTAATGTCGAAGGCTTCGCCCAGTCTGAGTTGCAACTTCTCGTTCTTCGCCGTGTGGGCGATGCGATCCTCGCCGACAAACTGCGCCGCGCCTTTGCTGTCCCTCGCGTAGACGCGCACGATGCCGGCCGGCAGCGGTTTGCCGAGCTGGCCGCCCCGGTTTTCGAACTCCATGAACACGGCGGGTTTCAGCTTCTGGCCGATCTGGCCGTAGCGGTCCCTGTAGTACCAGTCGTTGCCGGCCAGCAGGTATTCGCGCCGCACCGGCACGGCGCTGGCGGAGAGCAGGGCGAGTTGCTTGGTCTGGTTGTCGGCGATGCTGGTCGGCCGCTCGAAGCTGTAAAGGTGGTAATCCAGCAGGGCCTCCTGCGTCGCTCCCATCGCCTTGGCGGCCGGCGCCGGTGCGGCCATGGCGTACATCCTCGAGTCCTGCTGGCGCACGCGATTGACCGTGCCGGCGACGAGTTGCAGGGTGCTGTTGTCGAAGCCGGCGCCGCTGCGATTGGTCAGCGTCACCCAGCCATTGAGGTCGAGGCTCTTGCCGTCGGTCGACAGGTTGGCGACGTAGTCCGCCTTCCACGACAGGCCGCCGGTCAGATAGGAAAGTTCCACCGCCTGCTTGCCGCCCGCCGCTTCGAGCAGGATCGAGAGCGTCGGCCGGTCGCGCAGATTGGGCGGCACGCTGTCGAAAGCCAGCCGTCCCGGCACGCCGGTTTCGATGCGATCGGCAAAGCGCAGCACCGTGCCCTGCCCGGCCGCCAGTACCGTGGCATGCTCGCGTCGCTCGCTGTCGTTGGTGGGATGCGGGCGAATCACCGTCACTTCGTGGCCGACGTACTTTTCCAGCAGTTTCTGTGGCGTCAGCAAATCGAAATCGAAGTTCTGTTCGATCAGGCTCAGTGGCTGACCGCTGACCGCGCGCAGCAACGCTGTTTCGGGTCGCATCTGCGCCGTCACGTCGCGCAGTGAAAGGCGTGTCAGGCCGGATGGCAGGTCCACCCGGCGGCGTTCCTTGACCAGCGCCAGATCGTCGTTGTACACCGTCACCGCGACCGCTTCGCGATCGGCGGCGGCAGAGGCAAGGTCGCGCACCGGTTCGGCCGCCTGACCCATTCCCGCCGCGAGAATTATCCCGACACTCAATACGTTTCTGCGCATGACATTCTCCCTGTCAATCAATGACACCACGATAGCATGCCTGCGTCGGCGGTATCATTGTCGCCGCATCCCCCCTTCACTTCGGATCAGCCGTACATGCCATCAGCCACCGGACCATTGCAGCATGTCAAGGTACTCGACCTCTCGCGCGTGCTGGCCGGGCCGTGGGCCTCGCAGTTGCTGGGCGATCTCGGCGCCGACGTGATCAAGATCGAGCGCCCGGGAGAAAACGGCCGCGGCGGCGACGACACGCGCGGCTGGGGTCCGCCCTGGCTGGCCGACGGCGAGGGCAAGCCGACCACCGACGCCGCCTATTTTCTGTGCACCAACCGCAACAAGCGCTCGCTGACCGTCGACATCACGCGGCCGGAAGGCCAGGCGATCATCCGCGAACTCGCGGCAGGCTCCGACGTGGTGCTGGAAAACTTCAAAGTCGGCGGCCTGGCGGCCTACGGCCTCGACTACGCTAGCCTGTCCGCGCTCAATCCGAAGCTGGTGTATTGCTCGATCACCGGCTTCGGTCAGGACGGGCCGTACGCGACGCGTGCCGGCTACGATTTCCTGATCCAGGGTATGGGCGGCCTGATGAGCGTCACCGGCCGCGCCGATGACGAGGAGGGTGCCGGCCCGCAAAAGGTCGGCGTCGCGCTGACCGACATCCTTACCGGCCTGTATGCCGGCAACGCGATCCTCGCCGCACTGGCGCATCGCGCACGGACCGGTCTGGGCCAGCACATCGACCTCGCGCTGCTCGACGTGCAGGTAGCCTGCCTGGCCAACCAGGCGATGAACTATCTGGTGTCGGGCAAGGCGCCGCGCCGCATGGGCAACGGCCATCCCAACATCGTGCCCTACCAGGACTTTCCCACGGCCGACGGCGACATGATCCTGGCCATCGGCAACGACGGCCAGTTCGCGCGCTTCTGCGAAATTGCCGGCCATGCCGAATGGAGCGGCGACGAGCGCTTCGCCACCAATGCGGCGCGAGTCCGGCATCGTGCCGAGTTGATACCCCTGCTGCGCCAGACCACGGTAATGAAGACCACCGCGGCCTGGATCGCCCTGCTGGAAAATGCCGCCGTACCTTGCGGTCCGATCAACGATCTGGCCGGCGTGTTCGCCGATCCTCAGGTGCTGCGTCGCGGCCTGCGTGTCGAGATGCCTCATGCCGCGGGTGGCAGCGCACCGCAGGTGGCCAACCCGATCCGGTTCTCCGCCACGCCGATCGACTACCGCCTCGCGCCACCGCTGCTGGGGCAGGATACCGAGGCCGTGCTGGGCGAACTCGGGCGCAGCGAAGAAGCCATAGCCGCTTTGCGGGCGACCGGCGTGGTGTAGCGCCGCTCAGCCCTCCAGCACGCGCAACTCGGCGTTGGTGTAGCGCAGCCGGCTGGCAAGTACGCTGGCGATGCCCTCCATCAGTTTGAGCCCGAGCTTCTTGTGCTCTTCGGCGAACTTGTCGAAGGCGCGGCGCGACAGGACGTAGAGTTCGGTGTCGACGAAAGCCAGCGCATTCGCCGAGCGCACCTCGCCATCGAGGAAGGCCATTTCGCCGAAGAATGAGCCGCGGCCGAAGGTGCCGAGGTGGTGCGACTGGCGGTCGGAGAGCGGCAACATGATGCGCACCGCGCCGCGCCGGATCAGGAACAGCTCATCGCCCGTATTGCCGCGCGAGAAGATGGTATCGCCCTTCGCCACGCTGCGCTTTTCCATGCACTGCTCGAGGGCCGCCAGCGTCTGTTCCTTGCGCCCGGCGAACAGCTCGACTTCATGCAGCTCCAGCGCACTCTCCTCATCGCGCAAACATACCGTCTCGTGGATGATCCGGTCCTCGACCCACTCCAGCGCATCGTCCAGAGCCGAAAACACTCGCACAGGGCTGTCCGGACGGATTAGGCCGACCTGGTCGAAATACTGATTCATGTCGCGCCCCGAAGGCAGGGTCAACGGGATTGCGGTGAAGATCAGGAAGCCATGGCGCTCGGCCATCATGTCCTTGACCTGTTCCAGCAAGTGCGCCGCCGTGACATCCACGGTCTGGATGCGGCGCATGTCCAGAATCAGAAAATCGCGCGTCTTCAGTTCAGGCTCCAGACTCATGTAAAGCTGGTCCGTCGTACCGAAAAACAGGCTCCCCTGCAGTTCGAGGATCGCGGCGCGATCGCCGTGGGCGGTGAGGATTTCCATTTCCTCGTGGGTACGCACCCGCTTGGAGAAGGTCTCGTTGCCGAGCAGCTTGCGGCGGACGACGGACCCGCCGATCTGCTCGCGCACGAACAGCACCACGGCGAGCATGATGCCGACGCCGGATGCCGCGATCAGGCTGACCGTCAGGGCGGTGACCACTACCGCCGCAATCACGCCGAAGTCGAGGATGGTCGAGCGCTGCTTGAGAAAGCCGAAGCTGTGACGGTCGATCATGCGCACGCCGACGACGATCAGGATTCCCGCCAGCGCCGCCACCGGCACCCATGAGATCAGTGTTCCAAGCAACAGGAAGGCCAGCAGCGACAGCACGCCCTCGATGAATCCGGAATAGCGGGTATGGGCGCCGCTCGACATATTCACCAGCGTCGCGCCCATGGTGCCGGCACCGGGCATGCCGCCGATGACGGCAGAGGCAATGTTGCCCAGTCCCTGGCCGATGAGTTCGCGGTTCGAGTTGTGTCGGCTGCGGGTCAGTGCATCGAGCACGACGCAGGTCTTCAGCGTGTCGATCGACAGCAGCACCGCCAGGGTCAGCGCCGGCATCACCAGTACGGTGAAGTCGCTCATGCCGAGTTGGCCCACGCCTTCCCAGCGGCCACGCATGGCCTCGACGAAACCGCCGCCCGCGCCACCCGAACCACCAAGAGGTCCAATCACCAGCGGGTTGCGGGGATCGAGCAGCGCGGCGTCGAAGAGAGACAGGCCGAAATACGTCGCCACGCCGGCCAGCAACGCCAAGATCGCCGCCGGTACGCGCTGGGTTACACGCGGCGCGAACAACATGGCGAAGATGGTCACGGCGCCGACCACCATGCCCTGCCAGACCCAGAGCGCCGGGCTTGTCAGGGCGTGGCCCAAATGGGTGCCGCTGGGCGCACCGAGAAATTTCGGCACCTGACCGAAGATGATGTAAAGCCCGACGCCGGAAAGATAGCCGCTGACCACCGGATAAGGCATGTACTTGATCAGCCGGCCGAGGCCGACGGTGCCGAATACCACCTGGAGCGCGCCCGCCGCCAGCCCGAGCGCGGCAAGAAGCACGGCCACGGTGGCAGCATCCATGCCGTGCTGGATGTGTTCTATGGCGAAGGCCGTCAGCACCGCTGCCGCTGGCGCGCAAGGCGCCGAAATGAGCCGGTTGGTGCCACCCATCGACGAGGCCACCAGCCCCATCGCCGTGGCGCCGAGAATGCCGGCCAGCGCCCCATACGCCGCATAGGAGCCGCCGAGAGACGCATAGATCGTGACGCCGAAGGCAATTGCGGAAGGCAGCGCCACCAGCATGGCGGCGAACCCACCCCAAAAATCGCCGGTTTCCAGTCTGGGCAGTTTCATTTGCTTTTCTCCCGAAGATCGGTTGGGGCTGATTCTGTCACGAAGCGCTATCTCTTGTCAGTTCTTCGCTCTCAGCGACCACAAACCTCTTGGCAAATCCTGCCTGACTCGTGACGCCGGAGTGTTGTAAGCTTCACCCCACAAAAATCCAACACTCCGGAGGAACCTCTCGTCATGAAGACAATCCGCATCCTGCTGCTGGCCATCGCTGGTGCACTGGCCGCAGGCGCCTTTGCCCAGACCAAGACCAACCTCTCCATCGGCACCGGCGGCACGGGTGGCGTGTATTACCCGCTCGGCGGCGGCATGGCCAACATCCTCACCAAGAACGTGCCGGGCTGGCAGGTCACCGCCGAAGTCACCGGCGCATCGGTCGACAACATGAAGCTGATCAACACCGGCAAGACCGATGTGGGTTTCACCATGGCCGATACGGCCTGGGAAGCCTACCTCGGCATCGACAAGTTCAAGGACAACAAGGTCCCGGTGCGCACCCTGGTGGTGCTCTACCCGAACCGCACCCACGTCGTCACGGTCGAGGGCACCGGCATCAACAGCATGGCCGATCTCAAGGGCAAGCGCATTTCTGTCGGCTCACCCGGCAGCGGCACCGAAATCCTGGCGCTGCGCCTGCTGGATGCCTACGGCCTGACCAACGAGGTGAAGCGCGAACGTCTGTCGGTGGCGGAATCGGTCAACGCCATCAAGGACCGCAAGATCGACGCCTTCATCTGGAGCGGCGGCCTGCCCACCGCAGCGGTGACCGATCTCGCCGCCACGCCCGGCACGAAAATCAAACTCATCGACCACAGCGACGCCATCGATGCAATGAACAAGAAGCACGGCCCGCTCTACGTCAAGGACGAGATTCCGCAGGCGACCTACACCGGCATGAGCAAGCCGGCGAGCATCCTCACCGTCTGGAACCTGCTGACGGTCAGCGAGAAAATGCCGGACAGCGTCGCCTACACCATCGTCAAGACGCTGTTCGACCACAAGCCGGATCTGGTCACGGTACACAAGGAGGCGACCAACCTTTCGCTCGAGTTCCAGACCAATTCGCATTCGCCGATTCCCTTCCATCCCGGGGCGATGAAGTACTTCGCCGAGAAGGGCCTGAAACTCAAGTAACACTCGTCGCGTCAGCGATCAGCGCCGCCCGCGCCCTTGCGACAGGCAGCCGCGTTTCCGGGGGAAGGCCATGAGTCAGGAACAAGACGTCGTCATCAGCGATGAGCAGCTGAAAAAGGCCGCGGAATTCATTGAGGAAGAAGAAGGCGCATCCAACCGGCTTACCGGGAAGATGGGACTCTTCGTCACGGTGGTGGCCGTGATCATGTCGCTGTTCCATCTCTACGCCGCCTACGACATCGTTCCGACGCAAACCCTGCGGCCGGTGCACGTCGGTTTCATGCTGTTCCTGTCTTTCCTGCTGTTCCCGATGGCGGCGCGCTTCCGCAACCGCGCCCGCTGGTGGGACTGGGTGGCGGCGCTGCTCAGCGTCGGCATCATCGCCTACATGCTGATGGGCGGCGACGACTTCACCGATCGCGCCACGACGCCGAACAACTGGGACCAGATCCTCGGCGTCGCCCTGATGCTGCTGGTACTGGAGGCGACGCGGCGCAGCACCGGCTGGGTGATGCCGCTGGTGGTGGCGTCCTTCATCGCTTACGCCATGCTCGGTCCTTACCTGCCGGCGCCGTGGACGCATCGCGGCTACGACATCGGGCGCCTCACCGGGCACATGTTCATGACGCTGGAAGGCATCTTCGGCACCGCGGTCGACGTCTCGTCCACGCTGATCATCCTGTTCACCATCTACGGCGCCTTCCTGCAGTATTCCGGTGCGGGCAAGTTTTACATCGACTTCTCCTTCGCCGCCATGGGCAACAAGCCGGCCGGCGCCGGACGCACCGTCGTTCTCGCCTCCTTCCTGCTGGGTGGCCCATCCGGTTCCGGCGTGGCTACCACGGTGACGCTCGGCGCCGTGGCCTACCCCATGCTGGCCAAGGCCGGCTACGGCAAGAACGAGGCGGGCGGCCTGCTCGCCGCCGGCGGCCTCGGCGCCATCCTTTCGCCGCCGGTGCTGGGCGCCGCCGCCTTCCTGATCGCCGAATTCCTCAAGATTTCCTACCTCGACGTGATCCTGATGGCGACTATCCCGACGGTGCTCTACTACCTGTCGCTGTTCGTCATGGTCGAACTCGACGCACGCAAGTTCGGCATGCACGACGTGCCGATCGAACACAAGCAGACCGTGTGGCAACTGACCAAGACCTTCGGCTTCCACTTTCTCTCGCTGGTCTCGATCATCATCTTCATGTTGCTCGGCTACTCGCCGATCCTTTCGGTGTTCTGGGCCACGGTGGTCGCCTATGGGGTCAGCTTCTTCCATGCCAGTTGCGCGCTGACGCCGAAGAAACTCGTCACCGCGCTCGAGGCCGGCTCGGTCGGTGTGCTCAATGTCGCCGCCACCTGCGCCGCAGCCGGCATCATCGTCGGCGTGGTGACCCTGACCGGCCTCGGCCTCAAGTTCAGCGACATCGTGATTTCCTACGCCGGCAACAACCTGCTCATGACGGCGGTATTGACCTCGCTGGTGGTATGGATCGTCGGCCTGGCGGTGCCGGTGACGGCCAGCTACATCATCTGCGCGGTGATCGCTGCGCCGGCGCTGATCAAGCTCGGCGTGCCGGACTACGCCGCGCACATGTTTATTTTCTACTACGCCGTGCTCTCCGAGGTGTCGCCACCGACGGCGCTGTCGCCCTTTGCCGCCGCCGCCATCACCGGCGGCGACCCGTACAAGACCACGCTGCAATCCTGGAAGTACACCCTGCCGGCCTTCCTGGTGCCCTTCATGTTCGTCCTCGACCCGGAAGGCCAGGGCATCCTGCTGAAAGGCAGCTGGGACGTCATCGCCCTTTCCAGCATCACCGCCATGATCGGCATCGTCGCGCTGGCCGGCGGCGCACAGGGCTGGTTGCTGAAAAAGACCAACCTGCTGGAACGCGTGCTGTTGGTAGTGGCCGGCCTGGCGCTGGTCTATCCGAAACCCCTGGCCGACGCGATCGGCATTGTCCTGATCTGCCTGGTAGTGGCAATGCAGAAACTGCGCAAGGATTTGCCGGGGATACGCAGCAACGCATGATCGAAATTCGAGGAGGTCCGCCATGAAACCCTACGCCGCGATCTTGTCCGCCCCGGGATTTTCCGTCGGCATCTGCTGCAACGATGACGAGATCACCGAAATCGCCTATCTGGAACCGCAGACCGAAGTCGTGCCGAAGACCCTGCTGGGCAAGGAAGCCGTGCGTCAACTGCGCGCCTGGCTGCGTGATCCGCGCTTCGAGTTCGGCCTGCCACTGGCGCCTGCCGGAACGCATTTCCAGCGTCGCGTCTGGCAGCAGATCGCCGCGATTCCGGCGGGCCAGACCCGGAGCTATGGCGAAGTTGCGGCAGCCATTCACAGCGGACCGCGCGCGGTGGGCAATGCCTGCGGCGCCAACCCCTACCCGATCGTCGTGCCCTGTCATCGTGTCGTCGCGGCGAATCAGGGACTGGGCGGTTTCGCCCGGCAGCGCGGCGGCTTTCTGCTCGACGTAAAGCGCTGGCTGTTGACCCATGAGGGAATCTGACGCCGCGCTGATCGACGAATTCATCGACGCGCTGTGGCTCGCTGACGGGCTGTCGAAAAACACGCTGGCAGCCTACCGCAACGATCTGGCACTGTTTTCGGGCTGGCTGGCCGGCGCCGGCAAGTCAATAGTCGGCGCTGACGAGACGGCGATCAACGGCTATCTGGCGCATCTGAATGCCCGCCCCGGCGGCGTCAAGTCGGCCAGCCAGCGGCGACTGATGGCGACGCTGCGACGCTGCTACCGCTGGCTGCTCGACCAGGGCCGGTTGCAGGCCGATCCACTGCTCAACATCGACAAACCCCGCCCGATCCAGCGCTTCCCAAAAACGCTCTCCGAAAAGCAGGTGGAAGACCTGCTTGGCGCGCCCGATGTGGCCACCCCGCTTGGCTTGCGCGACCGCGCCATGTTCGAACTGCTCTATGCCACCGGACTGCGCGTCTCCGAACTGGTCGGCGTGCGCCTGTTCGAGGTGAGCCTCAACGACAACGTGGTACGCGTGATGGGCAAGGGCTCGAAAGAGCGCCTGGTGCCG